>CANQZV010000019.1 GCA_947628425.1 uncultured Clostridia bacterium
TTAGATGCAATAATAGCAGTTGGGTATAGAGTAAACTCAAAAGAAGCCACAGATTTTAGAATATGGGCAACTAAAACCTTAAAAGAGTATATAAAAAAAGGCTTTGTATTAAATAGTGAGTTATTAAAAAATGGAACAAAATTTGGAAAAGATTATTTTGATGAATTACTTGTAAAGATAAAGGAAATTAGAGCAAGTGAGAGAAGGTTTTATCAAAAGATTACTGATATTTTCAAAGAATGTAGTTATGATTATGATAAAAATAGTGAAGTGACAGAAGAATTTTATAAAAATGTTCAAAATAAATTACATTTTGCAATTACTGGAATGACAGCTCCTGAAATAATATATAATAGAGTCGATAGTAATAAGAAAAATATGGGGCTAACTACTTGGAAAAATGCACCAGATGGAAAAATACTTGAAACAGATGTAACTGTTGCAAAAAATTATTTAGATAAAGAAGAAATAGAGGAATTAAATAATTTAGTTTCAATGTATCTTGATTATGCAGAAAGACAAGTAAAATTAGGTAAAATCATTTCAATGAAAGAATGGAAGGACAAGCTAGAAGTATTCTTGAAAATAAACGAGTATAATATTTTAAAGGATAATGGTAAAATAAAAAGAGAAATAGCAGATAAGTTAGCCTTAGATGAATATAAGAAATATAGAGTTGTACAAGACGAAAAATATATTTCTGACTTTGATGAGCTTTTAATCGAATCAAAAGACGTAAAAAATAATGAGAATTAAAAAACAGATAATTTATTAATATATAAAAAATTAAGTTATTGCTAGAAAAATCGATGAGTTGAGGAAAAATGATGTGTGTCGATAAATTATTCACTCAGAGGAATCTTCAAATTATGACCACATTATTTCTGAAAGACAAGTCCAACTTCTTGAAAATAGAATTACAGAACGCAAGATTAGATTAGGCTGGGAAGTACCAAATTTAGAATTAAAACCATACAAAAATGGGAATCAGGAACAAATTAAGTTTATCTATGATTTAAAAAATAGATGAAAACAAAACACATTATATAATGATGAGAAAATGAAGAAACAAAAGAATTTTTTAATAGATAATTATGAAGAAGAAATAAAGGATGGAGATATAGTTTGTACTGATATGATATATTATTCAAAAAATTAAAAGGTTAAATATTATAAGATAAAAAAAATATTATAAGGAGAGAGATTATGGATAATAAAAGAATAGCATTGATACTAATAGATTCAAATGGTCAATATGATATAGAAAAAAAAGAGCATCATGTTATTGCAAGTGCAATGGTAGATGAAAATTTTTATAACACTTTAGTTAATGAAATTCAGAGTGGTAAATATGATGAAATTATATATAATATTAATTTGCCAAACTGTACTAAAAAAGAAGAAATAAAAGAAGCGTTGAAAAAGGATCCTGTTTTAAGTAAAATTAATGAAGAATATAAAAAGAAGGTAAAAGTTTTTATGGGTGGATATAGACTCTCTAAAGATCTTGATACGAGTTCAGAAGAAATAAGATTAGAAAATGAACTAGCTGAACAGGGCTTTGAGTTTGTAATTGGTGGATTATACTATGATTGGTGCGTAGAAACACATGAGAGAAATCTAAGGAGTAGATATCCAGACGTAAAAACATCTAGACCAGGATACTTATCTAGATGGAGTAGTAAAAGGGCAAAACTAAAAAAGTATGAAAAAATAAAAATAGGAAGTTTGGAAGAGAGAATAGCTCCAATGCATACATCATTAACAAGTCCTAAGGATTATAATAATGAGGAGAGATGAAATGATTAATAAGCTATTATTGCCAAAAGCGTATAGAGAAGTAGTTGAAATAATTAAATTTATTCCACAAAGTGAATATCAAAAAATTCCAATTGATTATATAGAGAAAATGCAGAGATATATGGATAAAGACTATAATTATGAAGTTGTAAACTTTAATAATTTGGAAGAACAAGAAATGCTATACGAAACAGAAATTATTTTAGCTTTCTTATATCGAAAATATTGGGCAACAGAGAACCAAAAAGAAATTATTTTGCCTAATGAAATAGCTTTTAGGAACAAACAAGAAGAAAACAAAAGACAAAAATACAATCCAGATGATATATTTAAAAAGAGAAAAAAAGTAAAACAAGAATATTTGGAACAAAATGAAGAAAAAAGTATAGCAGTTATGCCAAAAGAAAAATGGTATAAAAACATATTTAATAAGATAAAGGAACTTTCTAAAAGAAAATAATAAACTATTATATAACTTACATCAATAAAATATAAGTTTACATATAAAAAATATTTTTGAAGAACAAGAGTTGGATGAAAATTCAGTTATCAAGGAAAACTTGACAGCTGCTTCAGATGTAAAAAAATACAAAGAAAAATTTTATAATTTAGATTTGATCATATCAGTTGGATATCGTGTAAAATCAATTCGTGGTACTCAATTTAGAATATGGGCAAATAAATTAATAAAAGAATATCTAATTAAAGGATATAATTTAAATGTTGATAGGTTTAAAAATAATTGTGGAGAAGTATATTTTGAAGAAGTATTAGAAAAAATTAGAGATATTCGTTCGTCTGAAAAAGTATTTTGGAGAAAAAATTTTAGATATCTATGCAACAAGTATCGATTATGATGCAAAAGACGAAAAAAAAAAAGAATTTTTCAAAACAGTTCAAAATAAGATGCATTATGCAGTCCACAGAAACACAGCAGGCAGAAGTAATATTTAATAGAGTAGATGGCAAAAAAGAAAATATTGGTCTAACTAACTTTAAAGGGAACATGTCCACAAGAGCAGAAACAAATTTTTTAAAATACTAATTTAAAGGAAGGTTAAAAATGAATAAATTAAAAAATAAGATATGTAGTCTTTATTTTACATTAAAAAAATCTATGGAGAAATTTCCAGTAACAATAGTAACTATAATAATATTAACTTTAATTTATGTTATAGACTCAGAAAAAAATGTTATTAAGACAAATATACTAAAAAATATAATGTTTTTTGGTTTTGTTTTTGCAAATGGAACATTTTTAACAGAAACTATATCAAAAGAAAAAATAGAGAAAATATCTAAATATATTATTTCAGCAGTTATTGCATTGATATCAACGTATATATTTGCAAAGCCAGAAGTTATAGAAAAAATAATATCTAGAAATATACTAGATTGGATTGGAAGCTTATTTATTTGTAGTATGATATCTGTTTTTGTTTTATCAGTATATTATAACTATAAAAAAACTACAAAAACATTTGAACAATATATAACATCTGTTTTTGTAAATATATTTAAAACTAGCATTATATATGTAATTCTTGCAGTAGGAAGTACAATTGTAACTGCAATATTTATTTATTTGATATTAGATGGTAGAAGTTATACATTACTTTTAAGAATAGAGATATTAATATTTGGAATTTATTATATACCAGCTCTTTTATATTGTTTATATAATATAGAAGAAAAAACGTCAAAATTTTCAAAAATAGTTATAAAATATATTTTAGAAACATTGGTAATAGCAGCATTTATAATAATTTATATGTATATAATAAAAATTATTGTTTTTAAAGACATGCCATCAAATCAAATATTTAGAATACTTGCGGCACTGTTTATATTGAGTTGTCCAATATGGACGATGGTATGTAACTTTAAAGAAGATACAATAATTGATAAGATAAATAAATTACTTCCAAAGCTATTTATACCTTTTATTATTTTGCAAATTTATTCAATAGGTGTTAGAATTTTAGAAAATGGTATTACAGAAAACAGATATTTATGTATAATGTTAATAATTTTTGAAATTATTTATACAATAATATATTTAAGAAAAAGAGATAAAATAGGAGAAATAATATTAGTATTTATAGCACTTACAATAATCTCAACAATTGTACCATATATAAATATGTACAATGTATCACGAATAAGTCAATATAATAATTTAAAATTATTTAAAGAAAAAACTGAATATTCAGAAGAAGAAAAGAAAAAAATTTATGGAGCATATTGTTATTTACAGAAAACAGACCAAGGAAACAAATTAATAGAAACCATATTGACTGAAAATGAAGAAGAAAAATTAAAAAGTCTAGGAAATTCATATAAATTTGAAAACAATAAAGTTATGCAATATACATATGCATATTGTAATGTTAATTATATAGATGTAGCAGAATATAAAAATTTATATACTATAAACTCATCAAATTATAGCAAAGAGCTAGGAAACATTGAAGAAGTTTTTGGAAATTTTGCATTAAATTTTGAAAATAGCAATGATATAATTTATACTAATATTTCTGAAAAAATTAAGGAATATATACAATATGAATATAAATTAGGAGATATTTTTAAAAAGATAAATGTAATACAAATTGATGATAGTAAAACACTTATATTATCTAGTATATCTATATCTTATAATAAAGTAGATAAAAAGGTTGAAGATTATAGTATATCTGGATATTTATTAGTAAAATAATATTATTACATAGAAAGAGGAAAAAATATTGAATAAAAAAAGTAAAGTAATATTTGCTATAATTTTAGTTTTAATTATACAAACTCTAACTTATATTATATCAGGTAATAATAAATCATATATACATATGGATGAAGCCTATTCTTTAGGACTAGCAAGCTATAATAAAATAAATATTCAAGACAATGAAGATTTTTATAATAATTGGCATGAAAAACAATACTACGAAGATTATTTAACAGTAAATAGTAACGAAATATGGAATTATATTCAAGTATACGAAAATCAAAAAAATGATGTTCATCCACCGTTTTATTATTTACTCTTAAGAATAGCCATGGGATTTAGTATAAATCACTATTCAAAATGGCCACCAATTATTTTAAATATAATAATATATTTATTTGTTACAATTTTTATGTACTTAATTTTAGAAAAAATCTTACAAAAAAATAATAATCATAAAATAAAATCATTGTTTTTAGCATTATTTTCTAGTATAACATTAGCATCAATAACAAATGTAATATACATTAGAATGTATGCATTATCTGCACTAAATATCTTAGTTACCACATACTTACATATTAGATTACTAGAAGATAATTCAAATAATAATAAAATCTTATTTGGTATAGGAATATCTGCTTTGATAGGATCTTTAACACATTACTATTATTTATTTTATTTAGTAATGTTATTTATAATGTTTGCCATAAAATATATAAAACAAAAGAAATATAGGAACTTAATAAAATATATTGTAACTATGGTATGTTCTGGTATAATTTCACTAATTATTTTTCCTTATTCAATACAGCATATGTTCTTTGGATATAGAGGAAAAGGTGTTATAGATAATTTACTTGATATTCCTCAATTTTTAGGTAGATTAAAGCAATATATTGGTAAGGTAAATGAATATGCTTTTAATAATTTATTTTATTTATTATGTATTATAATTATTGGAACTATAATATATAAATTTATAAAAAAAGAAAAAATAATAGAATCTAAAAATAAATATATAAAATATTTAGTATTTCCAACTTTATTTTATTTTATTCTAGTTTCTGTTGCATCTCCATGGATTGAACTTAGATATATAATGCCAATATGTAATATAATTTTTGTACTATTTATAATATTACTACAACAATTATTAGAACCTATTATTAAAGAAAAAACATTAAATAAAATAATTTTAGGAATATGTTTAATTATATTTATAATACCAATTTTATTTGTTCCAATAAAAAAAATAATACCTCAAATTAATCTTAAAATAGAACCTGAAGTATTATATTATGATAAAAAAGAAATTGCAGAAAAACTAAAAAATAACTTAAATGTACCAACTATTTATTTTTTTAATTCCAATAATGATAGATTCTTAGATGATATATTATTATTTACATATATAGATCAATCTTATATTGCAAAAGATATAGAATGTGAAGAAGAAAATATAAAAGAAATATTGAAAAATAAAGACATATCAAATGGTATTATTGTATTTATTAATGAAGGACAAGAAAATGATTATATATTAAATAAATTAAAAATTGCAACAAATTTAGAAAATTGCCAGTATTTAAAAAGATTAAATGCATGTGACTTATATTATTTAGATTAATTATATTTAAACTTATGAATGGATTAGCATTTTAGGTTTATTTGAAAAATATTTATCCAAGATAGTATAGCTACAAAAAATGGACTCAACGAGTCCATTTTTTTATTGATGTTCTTAAGTTTGAGAATAATAATGTAAAACTTTAAAATAACTTATATATTTACGTTGTTACATTGTAATATTTTATTAAAGATTATTAATAAATTGTAGAAAAATTATTAATAATATGATATAGTAAAAAAAATAGGAAATAGGAAAATTAAGAAAATGAAAAATAATAAAATTTTATTATATTTAATGATAATTATATCAATTATTTTATGTATTCCATCAATTATATATTTAATTGTTAATGGAAGCGTTGAGGGATTTAATTCTTATTATAGTTATACACTAACAAAGGCAAATAGTATTCCTTTAGGTCTTTTAAACGGAATAATTATAATTAGTTTGCTATTATTGTTTAGCATAATATATTTAATGATTATAAAAAAGGAAAAAAGTATTTTTAAAAATAAAAAAAGTATTATAATCTTTATAGCTATTATATCTTTTATCTTTATGATAATTTTACCATATTTAAGTTCAGATATATATTACTATATAGGTGATAGTTGGTTAAATTCAAAATATGGTGAAAACCCATATTATACTACAATAAATGATTTATCTGAAAGAGGAATTACAGATGAAATATTAAATAATACCGGATATTGGAAATGGAGAAGCGTAACAAGTACATATGGCCCTGTGTGGAATTTTATAGCAAGTATACTTTCAAGTTTATCATTTGGAAAAATTACTATTGCTTTATTTATTTTTAAAATCTCATCACTAGTTATACATATATTAAATAGCTATATTTTTGGTAAATTAACTAACAGCAGAAAATACATATTACTGTATGGATTAAATCCATTGGTTTTGTTAGAAACATTAAGTAATGTGCATAATGATATATATCTTATATTTTTTATTTTAATTGCATTATATTTCTTTATACGAAAAAAAAATATAATTCTTACGATAATATTTTTAGCATTGTCAATTGCAACTAAATATTCTACAGTTTTAATAGTTCCATTTATATTAATTTATTATTTTAGAAAATATAATATAGGAAAAAAATTATTATATTGTATATTAAGTGGAATAAGTATTATTACTATTGTTATTTTATTATATTTGCCATATTATAGAGATATGAGTGTTTTTACAAATATGTTAGAAATTAACCATAGATATAGTCAATCAATTTTAGCTTTACTATATTGTTTATCAAAGTGTAATCATATATTTATATTTTTAACAAAAATTAAGTTACCAATATTTGCTTTATTCTATATTTCTATTATTTTACATCTTCTAGTTAAAAAGAATCTAAGTTGGAAATACGCAATAAAGAAATATAATATTGTTATGCTTGTATTTATATTTTTAATTTTAACAACATTTCAAAAATGGTATATATTATGGCTATTACCAACAATAATATGGCAAAATAGAAATATGCGTAAAATTATTATTTTTTTAACAATTATTGCAATTATACCATCGTTAATTTTCTTTATGATAGGAAATGATAATTTTTATTGTGGAATGTTCTATTCATCAATAATGATATATTTAGCAATAATGTATATTATAATAGTTAAAATATTAAATATAAATAAAAAAAGGAGAATTAAATGTCAAGATTAATTTTAGTTGATGGAAATAGTATTATGAATAGAGCATTTTATGGAATAATGAGTAGTAAAATGTTAACAACTACAGATGGTACTTATACAAATGCAGTATACGGATTTCTTACTATTTTATTTAAAATAGTAGATGATTTAAATCCAGATTATATTGCTGTTGCCTTTGATTTAAAAGGTCCTACAGAACGACATAATTTATATGATGGGTATAAAGCAAATAGACATGGCATGCCAGATGAATTAGCTCAGCAAATGCCAATTATTAAAGATGTTTTAAAAGCTATGAATATAAAAATTATTGAAAAACAAGGATATGAGGGTGACGATATTTTAGGAACTTTATCTAAAAAAGCTGAAGATGAGGGAATTGATGTAACAATTCTTTCTGGAGATAGAGATACTTTCCAACTTGCAAGTGATAAAGTAACTATTAGAATTCCACGAACTAAAATGGGAAAAACAGAAAATGAAGATTATAATAAAAGTAGAGTTGTAGAAGAATATGGTATAGAACCTAATCAACTTATAGATGTAAAAGGTTTAATGGGTGATAGTTCTGATAATATACCAGGAATACCTGGTATAGGAGAAAAAACTGCACTTAATTTAATTAAACATTATAAAAATATAGATAATTTATATAAAGAAGTTGAAAATAATGATATACTTATAGATATAAAAGATAAATTAAAAGAAAAAATATTAAATAATAAAGATTTAGCTTATTTATCAAGAAAGTTAGGAGAAATTAATAGACAAGTTCCAATAGAAAATAGTATTGAAGATTTAAAAATAAAAGAATGGAATAAAGATGAAGTATATAATTTATTTAAATACTTAAAGTTTAATCGTTTTATAGAAAGATTTAATATGCAAGATGAAAATAAACAAACTAATCAAGAAAATTTATTTAAAGAAGAAATAGTTAACGATATAAAAAAAATTGAATATATAACTGAAAATATAAAAAAAGAAAATGAAATAATTTATTATATTGATACCATAGATGATTATAATATAAATAGTATTATTAATAAAAGTATAAAAAGTATAAGTATTTATAATAACAAAAAAAATATATGTTATTATATTCCATTAGATAATAATACAATACAACTATTTAAAGATATTTTTGAAAGTAATAAAATAAAAAAAATAGGTTATAAACAGAAAATAGATTATATTGTTTTAAAAGAAAATAATATTAATGTATCAAATTTTTCGTATGATGTTGAAATTGCAGCATATATAATTAACCCAACTGAAAGTAAATATAATATTGAAAAGCTTTCAATAGATTATTTAAAATTAGATATTAATGAATTTAAAGAAAATGAAGAAGAACAAATTAATTTATTTAGCTTATCTGATAAAACAGAAAAAACAAACGCAATTCATATAAATTGCATGTATGTATATGCAATTTATAATATATATTTAAAAACACAAGAAAAATTAACCCAAACTAATCAATTAGAATTATTTAATAAAATAGAAATGCCATTGGTTGAAGTGCTTGCAGATATGCAATATAATGGAATTTATGCCGATAAAGATGAATTAATAGAATTTGGTATTATATTAAAATCTGAAATTGAAAAATTAACTAAAAAAATATTCGAATTAGCTGGTGAAGAATTCAATATAAATTCTACAAAGCAGCTAGGAACTGTTTTATTTGAAAAATTAAAATTACCTATTATAAAAAAGAATAAAAGTGGATATTCAACAGATGTTGATGTTTTAGAAAAATTAAAAAATGAACATGATATTATTAATATTATTTTAGAGTATAGACAATTAGTAAAACTAAATTCAACATATGTTGAAGGTTTAATTCCTTATATTAATGAAAAAGATAACAAAATACATTCATATTTTCATCAAACTGTAACTGCAACAGGAAGAATTAGTAGTACTGAACCTAATTTACAAAATATACCAACGAGATTTGACTTAGGAAAACAAATTAGAAAAGTTTTTAAACCAGAAGATGGATATGTATTTATAGATGCTGACTATTCTCAAATAGAATTAAGAATATTAGCACATATAGCAAATGATGAAAACATGATACAAGCATTTAAAAATAATGAAGATATTCATAAACAAACTGCCTCAAAGGTTTTTAATGTTCCAATAGATAAAGTAAGTAGTAAGCAAAGAGCAGATGCTAAAGCAGTTAATTTTGGTATTGTATATGGAATAAGTGATTTTGGATTAGGAGAACAATTAGGAATATCTAGAAAACAAGCAAAAGCTTATATAGAACAATATTTAGAAAAATATGATAATATAAAAATTTTTATGGACAATATACAAAAATATGCTAAAGAAAATGGATTTGTTGAAACATTATTTAAAAGAAGAAGATATATTCCAGAGATAAACTCAAATAACTATATGGTAAGACAATTTGGGAGTAGGGTTGCAATGAATACACCAATACAAGGAACTGCAGCAGATATTATGAAAATAGCAATGATTAATTTATATAATGCATTAAATAAAAATAAGTTAAAATCAAAAATATTAATACAAATTCATGATGAATTATTATTGCAAGTTAAAAATGAGGAAAAACAAGAAGTAGAAAGATTATTAAAAACGTCTATGGAAAATGCAATAAAGCTTAAAGTACCTCTAGAAGTTGAATTATCAGAAGCAACTAACTGGTATGAGGCAAAATAAAAAAAATGTAATAGGAGAGTAAATTGAAGAATATTATAAAAATTTTAGTTGTTATACTGGTAATTATACTAATATTATTATTTATCTATAAATTTTTTAATATAGAAAATAAAATATTAATTTATTTATATCCTAAGAAGTATGAAAAGTATGTATATTTATACTCAAAAGAATTAAATATTGATCCAATGATTACTTTTGCAATTATAAAAACAGAAAGTAATTTTAAAGAAAATACTATTTCTAAAAGTGGAGCAATAGGATTAATGCAACTAATGGAATCAACAGCTAAAGAGCAAGCAAATAAACTAAATATTGAATATTCAAAAGAAATGTTATACTCTCCAGAAAATAATATAAAATTAGGATTATATTATTTTAATACATTATTAAGTTATTTTAATAACAATTACACCTTAGCTTTTGTTGCGTACAACGCTGGAATAGGAAATACTAAAAAATGGATTAGTGAAGGAATATTAACAGAAGAAGGGGAGGGAACGCAAAATATTCCATATTTAGAAACAAATATGTACGTAAGAAAAGTAATTAGAAATTATAAAATATATAAAGATTTGTATGTTAATGAAAACTACTAAATATTTAAAATAAAATAATTAATTAAATAATCATTTTATTTTTGTATTTCATATAATGTATTATAGGAAATATCCTATAAAGGAGGTTGATATAATATGGGATGCAAAAATAAAAGTTATGGATGTATTATTCCAGCAGTAATAAGTCTTATTTTGGCAGTTATAGTTGGGGTTGTTTTTGATGCAGCTGTAGTAACAGGTTTAGTTGCTTTATTATATACAATATTAGGAGTTGCAGCATTTTTCTTAATAACATTAATTGTTATTGCTTTATTGCCTACAAGAAGGGAAAATTATTGTGTATGCGAGAATGGAACATGTTTATTATTAGGAAGTTTAGGTGCAATTATAACATCTGTTATAACACTTGCATTAACAGTTAGTACTACAGTAACAGCTGTATTATTAGGAATTGTAACATTTTTCATTGCATTAGCAATAATAGAGTTTTTCTTATTCATTCTATGCATTGTAAATTCTAACTGTACTTGTAAAGATTAATAATAAAAAAACAAAAAGCAATATGATAATACATGTTGATCTTTCAGAATTTTAACATGTTGCGTATTTGTTAGTGCACTTAATTTGCGTGCAATATATTTTCTCTAAAAATTTGTCTTTAGAGAAAAAACACCTCTACTAATTATTTTGAATATATCTTATAATATAGATTTTTTCAAAGTTTAGTAAGAGGTGTATTTTTTTAAAATTATAGTGTAATAATATATAAAGAGAGGTAAAATTTATGATAATTGCTTTATTCATAGTAGTTTTTGGTATTATTTTTTTTAATTGTTTAATAGGAAATTATTTTTTCAATATAGCATTAAACCCTAAAATTTCAAAAAAATACATATTAAGAAGTGTTACACAAGATGATAAGGAAGAAGAAAAGAAAAATAAAGTAGAAGGTGAAAAATGGATAAGCGAATTTGCTAAACAATTAAATATTATTTCTGATGATAATTTAATTTTAAATGCATATGAAGTAATTAATCCTATAATTAAATCAAATATTTGGGTTATTTTAGTTCATGGTTATATGGGATGTGCATATGAAATGGTTCAATATGCAAAAGAATTTATAAATATGGGTTATAATACATTATTAGTTGATTTGAGAGCTCATGGAAAGAGCGAAGGAAATTATATAGGAATGGGATGGAAAGATAGAAAAGATTTATTAATATGGATTAATAAACTATGTACACAAAATAAAGAATGTAAAATTATACTTTATGGAGTATCTATGGGTGCAGCAACAGTTATGATGACATCAGGAGAGAATATACCGAAAAATGTAAAATTATGTATAGAAGATTGCGGTTATTCTTCAGTAGAGAAAGAGTTTAAGTTAATATTAAAAAATATAAAACCGTGTATATCAAGTTTTTTAATAAATTTATCAAGTATCACTTCAAAAATCAGAGCAGGATATACTTTTAAAGAAGCATCAACAATAAACCAAATAAAAAAATCAACTATTCCAATATTATTTATACATGGAGATCAAGATAGATTTGTTCCTTTTGAAATGTTAGATGAATTATATAATGCAGCTAATTTTCCAAAAGATAAGTTAATAATAAAAAATGCTGGTCATGTCGAAAGTTCGAAGGTAAATCCTGAATTATATTGGAAAAAAATATGTTCCTTTATTGAAAATAATATTAACTAAAATAATAATAGTAACATTTATTCCATTTTATTATTATAATATATGGGAGAGTGTTACGTATGGACTATAATGAAAACATAAAAACTAAACAATATTTAAGTAAATTTGAAAAAATTAGATGTGTTATGGCTAATAAAATGTTATCTATTTATATTATAAATAATATTACAATAAATTTTATTAAGTGTATGATACCACATCATCAAGCAGCAATTTATATGTGTGAAAATTTATTAAATTATACAAATTATCAACCACTTATTAATATTGCAAAAGAAATTATAACAATGCAAACAAAAGGAATAGAACAAATGACAATAATACTTAATACTACAGAAGGTTATACAAATACAAAACAAGATGTAATGTGTTATATGAATAGATATTATTTAATTACAAAAAATATGATATGTCGAATGAAAAATAGTTTAAGAGGTAAAAATATAAATTTAGATTTTATTAGTGAAATGATACCACATCATGAAGGTGCAATTGATATGTGTAATAATTTATTACAATATAATATTGATCCTAGATTAATAGAAGTAGCACAAAATATTATTAAGGAACAAAGTAATGGGGTAGAAAAATTAAAAGTAATTCAACATAATTTATCTATGTAATTAATTACAATTATGTATAAATTTATTTAATATGAAAGTGTATCCTGTTAACTTAATAATTGACAGGATACTGATATATTATAAAAATTTATAATAAATAAATTTTTATAAATGTATTGACAATAAATTTTTTATGTGATATATAAATAAACTAAATTAGGTACCTTTTTATAATTACGAAAATTAAAACTATTATTTTAAATTCTATTTAATTTACATTCGCAAATTAATTCCGAAAAAACAAAATAGTAAATAGTAAAATCTTTTATATTTAAAAGACATATTTTAAGTTTAATTTTTTGTATTTAAGCATAAAAGAAAGGATGATAGAGGTGAAAATTTTTAAAATTTTCAGTTTTATTTGTGTTGTTTTATTACTTTTAACAACATTATTTCCAACAGTTAAATTAATGGCAAATGAAATAAATAACGAATTGAATAATAAAAATTCTATATTATTTGTTAATGAAGAAAACAATAATTCAAATAAGATTGAAGAAAATGATGTTATAACAAATGAAAATATTAACGAAAGTACAAATGTAATTAATAATGTGATAGATTATAATAATGCAGGTATAGAAAACAATATTAATTCTAATTTAAACGAAATAAAAGCAAAAGAAAAAACAATTGAAACAGAAAATATTCCTGTTGTATGTAATGCATCACATGTTGGAATAATATCTAATTCTACTGTTCTAGATGCTAATTATGGTTTTGCTCTTTCTTTTATTCCTGGAGTAACAACTGTAACTACAGGTGGAATGACAAATTATTCATCAGATTTTCTTATGCATAATAGCTCTGGAACTGTAGATAATTTTTCAGCTTCTGAATATTGTTCAGCAAGACTAACTTCAAATTCACAAAAGGGAAATATATGGGCAAGATATAATAATGTTGGTACATATAATGGGGAAAATTTAGATGTAAAGATTACTTTAAGTAATTGGTTATATTTGCAACCAGCAAATACATCTGCAAATAGTGCTATTGATGGTATAAGTTATCCTACAGTTTATTTTGGACTAAAAAGTTTAAATATTAATGTAACATCTAATCCTGCAGTTTCAACACCTATTTTTACATATACTTTCTACAAACATGGAACAAATACAAATATTTCAGTTAAAGGTCATGCAACTTTTAGGGATATTGATAATGGAGAATATTTAATTCCAACTAAAGGTTTTGACTCTATTTATAAAACTTCTAATAGCAATTTAAACGTATCTACTTCTAAAGTATCATCTATCTATGGAAATTCTTCATCATCAGGTGATAATTCGCATTGGGTAACATTTCTTTTTAGTGGTTCAAGTATTGAATATACCTATACACGAGAACAAGATATTGTTGGTAATAAATATAGAGATATTACTAAAACAGCATCAAAAAATACTAGGTCATCTTATCAACATTCAATTAGTTCAATTTCTCTTGCACCTTTTCAATTTGTATCTCCAAATAAAAAAGTTAGTAAATCAAAAGTTTTTGAAAATGAAGAATATTTTTATAAAATTTCTCAATATATTCCAGATAATTATTATGCATATATAAATCAAAATATTAAAACAAATTTCACAATAAGAGATAATATAGAAATCAATCTTATTATATCAAATGAAAATGATATAAAGGTAGAGAACGATATAAATGAAAATAAAACATCTAATTTTGTTATTAGTAATTCAAATAATATTATAACAATAACTCCTACAGAAGATTCTTTAAATGATAGTAATTTTTATAATCATACATACACAATTACTATTCCTGTTAAAGTTAAAAATAAATCTAGGTTATCAAATGTACAAAATAAAGCAGAAACTATTAGCGAAGTAGGTAATACTAGAAATACACTACAAAGCAATTCTGTAAATACATCATTAAAATATAAATGTTTATTAAATACAGAGGGAATAAATTCATCAATATCTGAAAGTAAAAGTGTTATTGTTGATGCTAAAGAAAGTAATACATTTAATGTTAAAATCATTCCAAATTTTGGTTATAAATTAGAAAGTATATATTTGGATGAAAAAGAATATTTAATAGATAATTTAAATAAAAATGATGATGGAAGTTATTCTTTAATAATAAAAGATGAGAATATCCTATCAAATATTGAACATAATGTTAAGGTTGTATCAACTCCCATATTAAGAGACATTAATGTTAATAAAGTATGGGATGATAATAATAATCAATATAAAAAAAGACCAGACAAAATAAAAATAGAATTATTAGAAAATGAAAAAGTACTAGACAGCCATATTTTAAATGTTGCAGATAATGAAAATAATTATATATTTAAAAACCTTCAAATGTATGACTTAAAAACTAAGCAAGAAATTAATTATATAGTAAGAGAAGTGGAAATAAATAATAATGATTTACATTTTTATTCAAATTCTATATCAGGAAATATGAGAGATGGTTATACTATTACAAACAAAATGAAATATGACAAATCAAATTTATCAAGTATTGTTAATAAAATTACAACTTCTGAAATAACAAGTTCCAATGATATTGTTAATTATAAAATAAGATATATGGTTGAATTAACTGATGTTTTGGGTGATGCAGAATATACTATTGTAGATTATTTACCATATAAAATTAATGAAAAAAAATCTTCACTAGATGGTGGAATATATAATAGTGAAAATAAAACTATAACATGGAAAAATACTATTAAAGATATAGATACATATAAAAATATAGGAAATACATTAATTGTTACAAAAAATATAAATATAGTTTATTCTGATTTGGATCCCAAAAAAGACATTATTACAAACTATGTAGATGGAACAATAAAAATTTTAACGACTAATGCAAGTGATACTGTATCAAGTAGTGCAGATACAAAGATAAATATAAATGGTAATTTAATAGTGCATCATTATCTATATGAGAATGGAAGAACAAATACAAAGTTGGTTGATGATGAAGAATATTCCAAAAAAGTTGGAACAAAATTTTTAACAAAACCTAATTCAAATTTATTAAATGATTATAAATTGTTAGAAGTTGATGGAAATGAAGTTGGAGAATATATAGAAGGTAAAAAAGAAATATCTTATTATTATGCTAAAAAAACTAATGTTAAGGTAAAATACGTGGATTACTATACAAATGAACCTATAGAAAATGATGAACTTTTAGATGGATATGTTGGTATGAAATATACAACAACTTTAAAAGAATTTAATAATTATAAGTTTTTTAAAGACACTAATAATACATCAGGAACAATGACTTATGACAATATAGAAGTTATTTATTACTATGTTCATACATCCACAGGATATACAGTTAAGCATATTGACGATATAACAGGAGATATTATTAAAGAAGAAAACTATAATGATAATTTATATCAGGGAGATAAATATACAACATCTCCTATGGAAGATAATAGGTATACATTAGTAGATGAAAAATATCCTACAAATAATAATGGTATATTAGATAAAGATAATATAATTATAAATTACTATTATAAGAAAAAAGCAGAATTAAAAGTTATTCACATAAATGCTATAACAGATGATGTATTATTAGAAGAAGACATTGTAAGAGGTTTAGAAGGAGATTCATACTCTACAAATGAGAAAAATTTTAAAGGATTTAAATATAAAAATAGAACAAATAATTATGAAGGAAAATATTCAGTAAAAATTAATAATGATGGAACATGGAATATATTAACGGAAGTTATATATTATTATATTCCACAATATAGCTGTACTTTAATTACAAAAGGAAAAAATTGCACAATTACTGAAGGTGAAAGTATTATTGTAGATGCTAAGTCAAATAATTGTTTCACGGTGAATATTAAACCTGATTTTGGACATACATTAGAGAGTGTTATTCTTGATAATAAAGAATATCCAATAAATGATTTAATTTTAAATAATGATAAATCATATACATTATTAATAAAAGATGAAAATATTTTATCTAATATTGAACATATTGTACAAGCAAATGCAAATCCAATCTTAAGAGACATAAGAATAAATAAGTTGTGGAATGATGATAATAATAAATATAATAAAAGACCAAATAAAGTAAAAATTGAATTATTAGAAAATGAAACTGTAATAGATACTTGTATTTTAGACATAATAAATAAAGAAAATACATATACATTTTCTAATCTTCCAAAATATAATTATAAAACACAAAAAGAAATTAATTATACTATAAAAGAAACAGAGATAGAAGAAAACGACTTGCATTTTTATACATCAGAAATATCTGGTAATATGGATGAAGGCTATAATATTACAAATACATTTCATTTTGATACTCCAAAAATATCAAGTTCTATTACAAAAACTGCAACAACAGAAATAAAAAATTCAGAAGATATTATTGAATATAAATTAGATTATAATGCAGAACTCGAAAATGTTTTAGGAAATTTATCTTATACTATAGTTGATTATTTACCATATAAAATAGATTTAGAAAAATCGGATATAAATGGAGGACTATATGATGAAAAAGAAAATACAATTACTTGGAATGAAACAATAGAAAATATAGATACATATAAAAATAATATGAATAATTTACATATATCAAAAGAATTAAAACTCTTATATCTTGATTTAGATTTAACTAAAGAAAATATTCAAAATAAAGTTGAAAGTAAATTATTTGTACAAAATAATGGAGAAATAAGTATTGCAAATAGTTCAGCAATAACCAATATAAATATTTATGGTAATTTAACAGTTCATCATTATTTATATGAAAAAGGTAAAACAAAAATAAAGTTGATAGAGGATGAAAACTATTCAGAAAAAGTAGGAACAGAATTTTCTGTAAATCCAGAATCAAGTTTATTAAAGAATTATAATTTAATAGAAGTCGAAGGAGAAGAGATAGGGAAGTATACTGAAGAAAAAAATGAAGTTTCATATTATTATGAAAAAATTGATGAAAAAAATGTATCTGTGCTACCACGAACAGGTGATATAAAAAATTTTAAATTAAAGTTTTGTTTAATTTTTATAGCTATCATATTATATATTTATAAAATATTTAATATACATAAAATAGGAAGAGGAGTAAAGAAATAAATATGAAAAAAAGAGATAAAAGAAAAAAAATATATTTATTAATATTAGTAATAATAGTCATAATAATATTTCTTTTACTATTTTATTATAATAACAAAATAGTAATATCAAATATTGAAGAAAACAATTTTGATAAAGAGTGGATTCCTGTTTCAGAAGTAGACATAACTAATGTATCAAAAAATATAATTGGTTATATGTCTATTCCAAAATTTAATAATAAATTCTATGAGAATATGCCAATAAAAAATGGAACAGAATTACCAATATTAGCAACCTCAATTGGTCATTTTATACAAACACCATTAAAAGATGGAAATATTTGTTTTGCAGCACATAATAGTGGTAAAAATTCAAAGGGAGAATATGTTGGTTTTTTTGACTCAATAAATAAGTTAAAAAATGGAGATATAATTTATTATAATGATTTATCAAACACATATACATATAAAGTTATAAATAATAAAGTAATTAAAGAAAATGATTTATCAGTTCTGGAAAATTCAAAAGAAAATAAGTTAACACTTATAACTTGTATAAAAGGATCTCAAAATAGAAAATTAAGACAATGTGTAGTAGCAATTAAAATTTAATAATAACATAAATATTGGTAGGTAATAAATAAAATTAATCTACCAATATTTTTATATATAATATAATTTTAAATACATTATAAGTAGGTAAGTATATAAGTTAAAGTATAATATCTTTAAATTAAACATTGCACAAAATCAAAGTTTTGTGCAAATAGAGATAGAACTTTTTTGATAAAAGATCCTATCTCGCTATTTTTAAAGCTTTTACAAGTTTTCTTACTCAACAAACTATATGTCTTTTTTATAAAAACCTCTTAAAACCGATTCTCACGCGTCAATATTTCTAAGTTTAATAGTTGTAATTATCATTTTACTACTTATTAATTAATTATATAAAATTTTAAATCATATTTATAATATTTTTACTAAAAATTTTAAAATCCCTATATCTCAATATTTTCTGTATTTTTAAGGCAAGTAACTATATTACTTTTTTAAAAAAATGGCTTAAAATCGATTCTCGTGCGTCACTTTTTTAGCCATTTTTCAGTATTTTTTAAAAATCATTGATTTTATAATGTTTTAATGAATTTACATTATATAAGTCATTATTTTTAAATATTCAAATTAAATTTCAAATGATTAACTTTATCAGTTAAATATAAAAATGTCTTTAAATTGATTTTGAAGCTTTATAAAATGAAATTATTTTATAATGTTATAAATAGAAATTTATTTTAAGATTTTTATAAAACATTTATAAAAATTACATTTAAACTTAAAAAAGTTTTAGTCATAACAAATGTTCGGTTTCTGAATTTATAATTTTTTAAAAATTTTTAATTTTCAAAATTTTATATTATAGATTTCATTTTTATGATTTTATAAAAATATTTTTAGAAATATTTTGTAAGAACTTTAGGCTTAATTATGAAATTTTATTAATATCTATTTAAAATTTAAGATATTCATTTTTCAAAACTGCCCTTCTCCTACTTTACTGATTTTTTAAAATTTTATTATTTCATATGAATTGTAAATTATTGTTCTAATTCATATTCTTTATTATAATTTACTTCTATTTCATCATTTCCCAACTTTTAAAATATATACATTCTAAATCTTTATTAAATTTTATTTC
>CANQZV010000020.1 GCA_947628425.1 uncultured Clostridia bacterium
TTTTTTCTTACGGAATCAATGTTTTATAAATTTTTATCCACATTTTTTTTGTTTTTTTCCACATTTTTATTGACTTTTTTCCTTTTTTTTTGATATTATATATCAACATAGTAAAAAAATATATTTTCATTAATTTATCCACATTAGGTGGATAAATTGTGAATAACTTAATTAAAAGGAGAAAAATATGAAACGAGATAAAGAAGAAATACTAGCAAATGCTAAACTACTTTTACAAGATGAAGTAAGTAATATTTCTTTTATTACTTGGATTAATCCTCTTGAAGTAGAAGAATGGAATGATAATGAAATAATTTTTAAAGTTACTACTACTTTTCAAAAAGATGTTATTGAAAAAAAATATTATGATTTAATTTTTAATACTTTTAAATTTCTTACAAACAAAGAATATAAAATAAAAACTCATTTTATAGGAGAAGAAGGTAGCGAAATTATTAGCAATTCTACAGATAATAGTAACAATTCTATCAATAGTATTAATGGTTTAAATTCTCGTTATACATTTGATACATATGTAGTAGGAAACAACAATAGATTTGCACAAGCAGCTGCATTAGCTGTTGCTGAGGCTCCTGCAACATCATATAATCCTTTATTTTTATATGGTGGAGTTGGATTAGGAAAAACTCATCTTATGCATGCAATTGGAAACGAAATTATTAAAAATTTTTCAGATAAAAAAGTATTATATGTTACTTCTGAAAAATTCACAAACGAATTTATTAATTGTATAAAAGATAATAGCAATGAACAATTTAGAAATAAATATAGAAATATAGATGTTCTTTTAATAGATGACATTCAATTTATTGCCGGTAAAGAAAGAGTTCAAGAAGAATTTTTTCATACATTTAATACTCTTCATGAAAATGGTTGCCAAATTATTATTTCTAGTGATAAACCACCAAAGGATATAGATCATTTAGAAGATAGATTAAAATCTCGATTTGAATGGGGTCTTATCGCAGACATTTCAAACGCTGATTATGAAACAAGACTAGCTATTCTTAGAAAAAAAGTACAATTAGAAAGTATTATTATAGATGATAATATTCTTTCTAATATTGCTATAAAGGTAGATTCAAATATTAGAGAACTAGAAGGAACTTTAAATAAAATTCTAGCAAAAGCATCTTTAACACATAGTCCAATTTCAATTGAGCTTGCCGAATTATGTATAAATGAAGTTATTTCTAAAAAGGAAAAAGTTATTTCTTCTGAATATATTCAAGAAGTTGTAGCAAAATATTTTAACATTCCTCAAAGAGATATAAAAAGCTCAAAGCGTTCTAATGACATAGCATATCCAAGACAAATTGCAATGTATCTATGTAGAGATTTAGCAAATATGCCTTTTACAAAAATAGGTGAATCATTTGGAAAAAGGGATCACACTACAGTAATGCATGCATGTTCAAAAATAGATTCTGAAATAAAATCAAATCCAAATACTAAACAAATTGTGGAAAGTGTTAAAAAAATTATTTTAGAAAAAGAATAATATATTTTTCAATATATTTTTAAATTTTTAAAAATTATTGTTCGACAAAACATATTTTCAAAAAAATCTCTTAAATAACCTTACGGAAATAAGTATAGGACATATTAACAATAGATAGTTAATAATATGTTTATATATTGTTTATAACTATATTTTTAACAAATGAAAAAAAGTTAAGTGGATAAACATTTAAGTTTTACACAAATTATTTAACATACACAAAAATAGGGAAATCAATAATTTAAACAATTTTACACAATATCCACTGTACCTAATACTAATAATACTAAAAATATTTATATTTATAAAAGGAGTAGTTTTTATGAAATTTATTTGTGAAAAAGAAAAAATGCTAAAAGCAATTAATTCCGTAGTAAAAGGAGTTGCTTCAAAAACAACGATGCCAATATTAGAAGGCATTCTTATCCAAACTAATGATAATGAAATAAAATTAACAACTTATGATCTAGAAATTGGAATAGAATATATTATTGAAAGTGAAGTAGAAGAACAAGGAAATACTGTTGTAAATGCTATTATGTTTAGTGAAATTATTAGAAAATTACCAGATACACAAATTAGTATTACATTAAATGAAAATAATTTATTAGTTATTGAATGTGAAGGTTCATTATATAAATTAGCAACTATGAATCCAGAGGAATTTCCAGAACTTCCAAAAATAAATATAGAAAATTCTGTTCAATTAGATCAAAGAACATTAAAAAATATGATAAGAAAAACAATTTTTGCCGTTAGTATAGAAGAAAATAGACCTATTTTTACAGGATGTTTATTTGAAATAAATAATAATAAATTAAATGTTGTTGCTGTAGATGGTTTTAGGTTAGCATGGACAAGTAATTTCTTAGAAAATAAATGTAAAGATTTTAAAATAGTAATTCCTGGAAAAACATTAAATGAAGTTAATAAAATAATATCAGATTCTTTTGATATTATAAAAATAGGATGTTCTCAAAACCAAGCATTATTTGAAATGGAAAATTGTAAAATTGTTACAAGATTATTAGATGGTGAATTTTTAAATTATAAAAGTGTTGTTCCTGAAAATTGGGAAACACGCATTAGAATAAATAAAAGAGATTTGCAAGAATGCTTTGAAAGAATAAGTTTAATTTCAGCATCTTCAACTGAAAAAGAAAAAAAATATCCAGTAAAAGTAAATATAGAAGTAGGAAAAATAACAATTTCATGTACAAACCAAACAGGAGATGCAAAAGAAGAGTTATATATTGAAACAGAAGGAAAAAATTTAGAAGTTGGATTTAATCCAAAATATTTTTTAGATGCATTAAAAGTAATAGATGATGAAGAAATTTTTGTTAATTTTGGAACAAGTATTTCTCCAAGTGTAATAAAACCAATAGAAAATGAAGATTATACATATATGATATTACCAATAAGAATGAAGGATTAAAATGTATATAGAAAAAATAGAATTAAATAATTTTAGAAATTATAAAAATGAAAAAATATATTTAGAAAAAGGAATTAACGTTTTTTTTGGAGAAAATGCACAAGGTAAAACAAATATTATTGAAGCTATTTTTCTTTGTGCATTAGGTAAATCTTTTAGAGCAAAAAAAGATAAAGAATTAATTTTTTTTAATGAAAATAATGCAAGCGTAAAAATTGAATATAAAAAAAGCGATAGAAAAGGAGAAATTTTATATAAAATTTCAGATAAAAAACAAATTTTAATTAATAGCATAAATATAAAAAAAATGAGTGAAATTTTAGGAAATATAAATATTGTTATTTTTTCACCAGAAGATATTAATATTTTAAAAGATGGACCATTAAATAGAAGAAAATTTATAAATATGTTAATTAGTCAATTAAGGCCAAATTATATATATTTATATAATTTATATTTAAAAGTTTTAGAACAAAAAAATAATTATTTAAAAGAAATTAATGAAAAAAATATTTATATTGATGATAACTTATTAGATATATACGATGAAAAATTAGCAGAGATAGGTGCTAATATTTATAAATATAGAAATGAATTTATTGAAAAAATAAAAGAAAGAATTAATTCAATTCATAAAAAAATAACAGATGAAAAAGAAGAAATAAAAATAAAATATATTTCGGATTGTGAAAATAAAGATATATTTTTTAAAGAATTAAAAGAAAATAGAAAAAAAGATATTTTAAGAGGTTTTTCTTCAAAAGGAATACAAAGAGATGATATATATTTTTTTATAAATGGTAAAAGAGTAGATATATATGGTTCTCAGGGACAACAAAGAACATTAATTTTATCTTTAAAAATTGTTGAATTAGAAATTGTAAGAGAAGAATTAGGAGAATATCCAATACTTTTATTAGATGATTTTATGTCTGAATTAGATGAAAAAAGAAAAAATAATTTTTTAAAAAATATGCAAAATATGCAAATAATTATTACTTGTACAGAAAAAATAAATATAAAAAATATAAAAATGAAACAATATAATGTAAAAGAAGGAAATGTTTTAAAAATAAATACTTGATTTTTTATAAAAAATAAATATATAATAAGGCTATAAAAATAAGGAGGCTTTTTAATGGAAAAATATGAACATAAATATGGAGCTGATCAGATTCAAGTTTTAGAAGGATTAGAAGCGGTTAGAAAAAGACCAGGTATGTACATAGGTAGTGTATCTGTAAGAGGTTTACATCATTTAGTGTATGAAATAGTAGATAACTGTGTTGATGAAGCATTAGCAGGTTATTGTAATAATATCCATATAAAAATAGAAAAAGGAAATATTGTTACAGTAGAAGATGATGGAAGAGGAATTCCTGTAGATAAACATAAGAAAACAGGAATATCAGCAGCAGAAACTGTTTATACTGTTTTACATGCTGGAGGAAAATTTGGAGGAGATAGTGGATATAAAGTATCTGGTGGACTTCATGGTGTTGGTGCATCTGTAGTAAATGCTTTATCTGAATGGACAGAAGTAACTATTCAAAGAGATGGTGGAATTTTTCAAATGGCATTTGAAAGAGGAAAAACAACAAAACCTTTAACAAGAATAGGAGATTCTAATAAAACAGGAACAAAAGTTAAATTTTTAGCAGATAATACAATATTTGAAACTTTAGAATATGAATATGAAGTTCTAGAAAAAAGATTTAGAGAAATGGCTTTCTTAACAAAAGGTCTAAGAATATCAATAGAAGATTTAAGAGAAGAAACACCTAAAAAAGCAGATTTTTGTTTTGAGGGAGGTCTTAAATCATTTGTAGAATTTTTAAATAAAAATAAAGAAAAATTAAATACTCAACCAATTTATATAGAAAAAAATAGTGGAGATGTTCCTGTAGAAATTGCAATACAATATACAAATTCATATTCAGAAAATATTTATTCTTTTGTTAATAATATAAATACAATTGAAGGTGGAACACATTTAGAAGGGTTTAAAAGATCTCTAACAAAAGTATTTAATGATTATGCAAGAAACCATAATATTTTAAAGGAAAAAGATGCTAATCTTCAGGGGGAAGATATAAGAGAAGGTATTACAGCGGTTATTTCTGTTAAAGTTAAAGAACCTCAATTTGAAGGACAAACTAAAACAAAATTAGGAAATAGTGAAGTAACAGGTATAGTACAATCTGTAATGAATGATGCTTTAGCTACTTTTTTAGAAGAAAACCCATCTGTAGCCAAAGCAGTTTTAGAAAAATGTATTAGTGCTGCGAGAGCAAGAGAAGCTGCAAGAAAAGCAAGAGAATTAGTAAGGAGAAAAACTGCGTTAGAATCATCTACTTTACCAGGAAAATTAGCAGATTGTTCTAGCAAACAAGCAGAGGAATGCGAAATATACATAGTAGAGGGAGATTCAGCAGGTGGAAGTGCAAAACAGGGAAGAGATAGAAAATTCCAAGCCATTTTACCTTTATGGGGAAAAATGTTAAATGTAGAAAAATCTCGAGCAGATAAAATATATAACAATGATAAACTACAACCTGTTATATTAGCAGTTGGAGCTGGAATCGGAGCAGATTTTGATATTACAAAAATTAGATATGGTAAAGTAATTATTATGGCAGATGCTGATGTAGATGGAGCACATATTAGAACATTACTATTAACATTTTTCTTTAGATATATGAGACCTTTAATAGAAAATGGAAATGTATATTTAGCTCAACCACCTTTATATAAAATATCAAAAAAAGGAATACCAGATGTTTATTGTTATACAGATGAAGAATTAGAAAAAAATCTACAAGAAATAGGAAGAGATGGTGTAGGAATTCAGAGATATAAAGGATTAGGAGAAATGAATCCTGAACAGCTATGGGATACAACAATGGATCCAGAAAAAAGAATTTTAATAAAAGTAACAATGGAGGATGCAATGAAGGCAGACGAAATTTTTACTTTATTAATGGGTGATGATGTAAATCCTAGAAGAAAATTTATTGAAGATAATGCAAAATATGTTAAAAACTTGGATATATAAAAAATATTAAAGAGAACTGCAAAAATACAGTTCTCTTTATACGTAAAGCTAATATTAATCATAGCTCAAACTAATAAAAGCAATTACTCACCTAATATATATCGCTATATAAATAAGCAATCCACCACTCGTATTAATCAGTTGCTCGAATATAAATACACTTTAAAAACCTAAATTCATCTGAAACAGACTAAAAGAAAGCCTTTAGAAATATAAATATACTCTTCACTTGAATAAATTACCTATCATTTAACCACATAAGTAGCTTACAAACAAATAATTTACTCGCAAAAGCAACATATAATAATCCATAAGAACTATTATATATTTAAATCCGAAATAAAAATACCTAAAAAAAGCATAATTATTTCTTCGTTTAACTAATAT
This sequence comes from uncultured Clostridia bacterium, assembly GCA_947628425.1. Lineage (GTDB taxonomy): Bacteria > Bacillota > Clostridia > TANB77 > CAG-508 > HGM13634. The sequence goes on from CANQZV010000020.1 coordinate 6,403, forward strand.
TAACCTTACAATAATAGTATGAGTAAAAATAAAAAAATTATACTTAATTTATAAATATTAATAAAAAATATCCATTATATATGAAAAATGTCAAAAAAAGTCGATAAAAAATAATTGACATTTTAAAAAAAATATATATAATAAAAATATAAATTTTTTCAAAATTAATTTTATTCTTTAATTATTTCCAAGGAGAAAAAATGAAAAAAATAAAAAAAGAATTTAAAAGTTTACAGGACTGGTTTTTTGTTGATGAATTTTTTGAAAATGGAATTATAAAAATTAAAAATAATTATTTTATTAAAATATTAAAAATAACTCCTATAAACTATAATTTAAAATCAGAATTAGAAAAAGAGGCTATTTTAAATGCTTATAAAACTTTTTTAAAAAGTTATCAAGACGACATACAAATTATTATACAAAGCAAAAAAGAAGATTTTTCAAAGCATATAGAAAGTATTAAAAAACAAAACAAAAAAGAAAATAGTTTAAATAAAAAAAATATGGTAAACTTATCTAATCAATATATTGAATTTATTAATTTAAAAAACAAAGAAAAAAATTCTTCTTCTAAAAATTTTTATATTCTTATTCATTCCCAAAAAGTAAGTGAAAATTATCCATCAGAATTAATTTATCAAGATTTAAAAGAAAAATATTTAAAAATAAAAGATTTATTATCTAGATGTGGTAATGAAACAATAGAAATAAATAATATTGAAGATATTAAAAATATTTATTTCTCATTTTTAAATATAAAAGAATATTTTTATAAATAAAGAGGTGATTTAAAATAAATAGAAAAAATTTAGAAAATAAAAAAATAGAAATGTATGAAGGAACTATTAATATAAAAGACGAAATATTACCAACATATATTAATAATAATAATCCTAAATTTTTAGATATAGATGAAATATATTTTGCCGGTTTAATTATTATTAATTATAATAGAGAATATGAAGATATAATTTTAAAAGAATTAATAGATATTAATATTAGTATGAATATTTCTATTTTTTATGAAAAGCAAGATTCAACAAAAACAATAAGAGATTTAACTTATCATATAGGTAATGTTGGAGTTGAATTAAAAAATACAAATCAAAACAGACAAGATATAGATATAGCAGCTTTTACTTATAACGATGCAAAATACATAAGAAAAGAAATTCAAGTAAATAATGAAGAATTATATTTTTTATATATTTATATAAATGTTTTTTCTCAAGATAAAAAAGAATTAGAACATTTATTAAATAAAGTTGAAGGTATTTTACAAAGTAAAGGAATAAAAAGTAAAAGAGCATATTTTAGACAAGAACAAACTTTTATTTCTACACTTCCATTTATGGAAAATCATCAAGATGTTAAAGTAGTTTCTAAAAGAAATGTTTTAACAAATGGATTAATGGCTACATATCCATTTATATCTTCTTCTATTTTTGATGATGAAGGAATTTTTATAGGAACTAATTATTATAATAATTCTCTTATTTTTATTGATAGATATAATAATAATAAATATAAAAATGCTAATATTTGTATTTTCGGAACAAGTGGAGCGGGTAAATCTTTTTACACAAAATTATTAATTTTAAGAAGTAGGTTAATTGGTATAGAGCAATATATTATAGATCCAGAAAGAGAATACACTAATATTTGTAAATCTCTTAATGGTACTTTATTAACAATAGGACCATCTTCTAAAACATATGTAAATATTTTAGATATAAGAAAAGAAAGTATAGAAGATGGACAAGAAGGATTTTTAGCTACTAAAATTAGTAAATTAATAGGTTTTTTTAATCTTATTTTTGGAGAATTAAACGAACAAGAAAAGGCTATCTTAGAAGAAAAAATAATTGAATGTTATAAACAAAAAAATATTACTTTTAAAGATTCAAGTTTATATTATTATAAAAACAATCAAAAAATATTTAAAGAAAGTAAAGATATGCCAATATTAGGAGATTTATATAATATATTTAATAAATATGAAGAAACAAAAATATTTGCAATTAAATTAATTCCATTTGTAAAAGGCTCTTTAAAATTTTTTAATAATTACACGAATGTTGAATTAAAAAATAATCTAATAGTAGCTGATGTTTATGAATTAGGAGAAGAAAATTTAAAATATGGGATGTATATTTTTACAGATTTATTTTGGGATAAAATAAAAAAAGATAGAAAAATAAAAAAGGCAATTTATTTAGATGAAATTTGGAGATTAATAGGAGTTACTTCTAATAAAAATGTAGCAAGTTTTATTTATAAAATATTTAAAACAATTCGTAAATATAATGGAAGTGCAGTAGCTATAACTCAAGATATATCAGATTTATTCAGTTTAGAAAATGGTACTTATGGGAAAAGCATATTAAATAATTCTAGTATAAAAACATTTTTTTCTTTAGAAGAAGAAAATATAAAAATTTTAGGTGAATATACAAATTTGTCACAAAAAGAAAAAATTGAAATTAAATCTTTAAAAAGAGGAGAATGTCTTATGTTTGTAGGAGATAACCACATATTAGCGCAAATTGATGCGGCAGACTATGAAAAAAAAATAATTATAGAAGAGAAAAAATAAAAATGAATATATTAACAGCAATAAAAGAAGAAGAAATAGAAAAAGAAATAAAAAAAATAAATAAAATTAATATTGTAAATAAAAATATAGAATATAAAGAAGGAATACTAGAAGTATTAGAAAAAAATAAAAATATTAATTATATAATCATATCTGAGATATTACCAGGAGAAATAGAATTTAATAAATTATTAGAAAAAATAAAAGTAATTAATAATAAAATAAAAATAATTATTTTATCATTATATGAAAAAGAAAATAAAAAAAAATTTCCAAAAAATATAAAAATATTAAATATTAAAAATTTTAAAATACAATATTTATTAAAAGAATTAAAAATAAAAAAAGAGAAAAAAAGTAAAACAATATATGTACTAGGCAATAGAGGAGCAGGTAAAACAGTTTTTATATATATTATTATAGAAATATTAATTAAAAAAAATAAACAAAAAATATTATTAATAGATGAGGATGTAGAAAATAATTGTATTAGTAATTTTTATTTTAATAATAAAATAGAAAAATATTTTGCAAAAATAAAAGATAATTTATTTTTATTAAATATTTCTCAATATTTGAAAAAAAAAAATAATATTAATAATTCAATAAATAGTATAAAAAGTGATTTTAATATTGTTATAGTAGATACTATAAATAATAATAAATATTTTTATAATAATAATCATTATTCAAAGTATATTTATTTATTAGAGGCTAATTTAATAGAAATAATTAAAATAAAAAAAATATTAGAAAAAAATAATAATATAAATATTATATTGAATAAATTTAATATAAATAGTATAGACAAAAATATTATTAAAAATATAATGCAAAAAAAAATAATAGGAAAAATAAATTATTCAAATAAATTTAATAAAATTATAAATGAAAAAAATATAAAAATATTAAATAATAAAGAAATTAAAAACTTTAAAAAAATAATAAATAAAATAATAGAGGAAAGTTAAATGGAATTAGAAAAAAATAATATAGATAAAAATATTGAAAATACAATAGAAACAAATGTAACCCAAGAAAGCCAAAATACATTTTTGGAAACAACACTAGGAAAAACAATTAATACAGCTATGGATTTAGGTTTAAGAGCAGTATTACCAGAAATGGTAGAAGATCAAATAATAGATGTAAAAAATACAATGATAAAAAGTGGCTTAAAAGAAGGAATAAACCATGCTATTCAATCTGCTATTAATTTAGGAAAAAGTGCAATTGGAATTGTAACAGGAAAATTTGAAAATTTATCACAAGTGCATACAGCAATAAAAAAAGGTGGCATTATAGATAGCTTATCTGATGTTATAAATAATGTTGTAAATCAGGCAAAGAGTAATGAGTTAATTTCAAAAGGAACAGCAAGACTAATAAAGAAAGGTAAAAATGCTATATTAGATACAATTACTGCAAATTTAGAAGATAAATTTTTAGGTGAATTAAAATCTTTAGAAAAAATAAGTAAATATGTTGAAAATTGGAATGAGTATTATAATGCAAAAGATTTATCTGGAATGGAAAAGGAATTTAAAAAGTTAAAACAGCAACTTTCAAATATTACTCCACTAGAGCAAACTATAAAAGAGGCAAAGAAAATAGAAAATATTCATAATTTAATAAAAAATAAAGGTATAAATTATGAATTATCTGAAGAAGAAAAAGAATTAGCACAACGATTAGTATAAAAAACAAGAAAAAAACAAATTTTTATTAGTTTTCTTCTTGCATATTTCCCTAAGGTTTAGTATAATAACCACAGAGAGATTCAAGAAAAGAGGTTATTTTAATGGATACATCAGGAGAAAAAATAATTGAAAGAGACATAGAAAAAGAAATGAGAACAGCATATATAGATTATGCTATGAGCGTTATTGTTTCTCGTGCTTTGCCAGATGTAAGAGATGGTTTAAAACCTGTTCATAGAAGAATTTTATATGCAATGCATGAGGATGGAATTACATCAGACAAGCCATATAGAAAATGTGCTAATACGGTTGGATCTGTTTTAGGAAGATATCATCCACATGGTGATGCTGCCGTTTATGATGCTATGGTAAGGTTAGCACAAGATTTTTCAATGAGATATATGTTAATTGATGGACATGGCAATTTTGGCTCTATTGATGGAGATGGAGCTGCAGCAATGAGGTATACTGAAGCAAGAATGGCAAAAATATCAAATTATATGTTAGCAGATATTGAAAAAAATACTGTTAATTTTATGCCAAACTATGATGATAGATTACAAGAACCGGTTGTATTACCGGCACAAATTCCAGCTTTATTAATTAATGGATCATCAGGAATTGCAGTAGGTATGGCTACAAATATACCACCACATAATTTAACAGAAATTGTTGATGGTCTAATTAAAATTATAGATGAAGATGATGTTACAGATGAGGATCTTATGCAAATAGTGAAAGGTCCTGATTTTCCAACAGGAGCTTTAATTTTAGGAAAAGAAGGAATAAAGGAAGCTTATAAAACTGGAAAAGGGAAAATTATTTTAAGAGCAGAAACTGAAATAGAAGAAATGAGCGGAAATAGACAAAGAATTATAGTTTCATCATTACCATACCAAGTAAATAAAGCAAAATTAATACAAAATATTTCAGAATTGGTTAAAGATAAAAAAATAGATGGAATTTCAGATGTTAGAGATGAATCTGATAGAAAAGAAAAAGTAAGAGTTGTTATTGAATTAAAGAGAGATGCAAATGCACAAGTAGTTTTGAATTTATTATATAAACATACTCAAATGCAAGATACATTTGGAATTATTATGCTTGCTTTAGTAAATGGAGAACCAAAAATACTAACTCTTAGACAATGTATGGATTGTTACATAGATCACAGAAAAGAAGTTGTTTTAAGAAGAACAAAATTTGAATTAGATAAAGCAGAAGCAAGAGCACATATATTAGAGGGATTAAAAATTGCTCTGGATAATATTGATGAGATTATTCAGATTATTAGAAACTCTTATGATGATGCAAAAGAGAGATTAATGAAAAGATTTGGACTAACAGATATTCAAGCACAATCTATACTTGATATGAGATTGAAAACATTATCTGGATTACAAAGAGAAAAAATAGAAAATGAATACGAAGAAATAATGAAATTAATTGCTTATTTAAAAGATGTTTTAGGAAGTGAAACATTAGTATTCGATATAATAAAAAAAGAATTAATAGAAGTAAAAGAAAAATTTGGTGATAGTAGAAAAACAAAAATAGTAGCTGCTGAAGGAGAGTTTGAAATAGAAGACTTTATTAAAGAAGAACAAACTGTTATTGCTTTAACTCACTTTGGATATGTTAAAAGAATGCCAATTGATACTTACAGAAGCCAAAATAGAGGAGGAAAAGGTATTACAGGAATTTCAACAAGAGAAGAGGATTTTGTAAAACAAATTTTTACAGCATCTACACATGATACATTATTATTCTTTACTAACCAAGGAAAAGTATATAGATTAAGAGGTTATGAAATACCAGAAGCAGGAAGAACAGCAAGAGGAACAGCAATTGTGAACCTATTAAGTTTAGACAGAGGTGAAAAGATATCTGCAGTAATACCAATTTCAAATTTTGCAGAAGGAAAATATTTATTAATGGCAACTAAAAATGGTATGATAAAGAAAACATCATTAGGAGAATATTCTTCTGTTAGAAAAACAGGTTTACAGGCTATAACATTAAAAGATAAAGATGAACTAATAGATGTAAGAATGACAGATGGTCAAGATAATGTAGTATTAGTAACAGAAAATGGAATTTGTATTACGTTTGAAGAAAAAGATGTTAGACCTATTGGAAGAACAGGACAAGGTGTAATTGGAATTAAGTTAGATGATAATGATATAGTAATTGGAATGGAACCTATTATTGCAGGAAGTAAAGCAACTTTATTAGCTATTACAGAAAATGGGTTTGGAAAGAGAACAGAACTTGATGAATACAGAGTTCAATCAAGAGGAGGAAGAGGAGTTATTACTTATAAAATCACGCCAAAAACTGGAAAACTAATAGGAATTAGAATTGCTTCTGATAATCAAGATGTTATGCTTGTAACAAACACAGGAACAATTATAAGATTAAGAGTAGAGGATATTAGTGTTTTAGGAAGAGCTACTCAGGGAGTAACCTTAATGAGAACAAATAATGATTGTAAAGTTGTTAGCATAGAAACAATAGAAAAAGAAGAAGAATAAAAATAAATTGTGGTTATTTAACCACAATTTATTTTTTCTAATATGTAGATTTTATTCTAATATCATCACCATAAAATCTACATATATTATAGTAACCAGCTAATCTAGAGAAAATTCTCTCATCATAAGTATTAAATAAATTATTTAAAGACAAATTTGTAGAAATAATTGTTTTTGTAATTTTATTATTCTGATTTAATAACCTCGTATTTATTATATTAAATAATTCTGTAAATTTTAAATTATTTATGCTTTCTGTTCCTAAATCATCAATTATTAATAAATCTACTGACAAAATATTTTCATATACAAAATTATCTGTTTTTCCAAATCTATAATCAATAATAGAATCTAACATAATAGGAGCTGTTTGATATAAAGCTGTTTTTCCATTTTTTATTATTTGGTTCGCAATACAATTAGATAAAAAAGTTTTACCTAGACCAGTATTACCTGTAAACAACAAATTTTTTTCATCTGGATTATCAAAATTTTCAATAAAATTATTGGCGATTTTTTTTATATTATTGATATTTTCTCTAGGTGAAATAATAGAGTTATATTTTTTTTCGTCTATTTTATCAGAATATAAAGAATCATTAAAATTAGAGAAGTTTTCTTTTTCTAAATTGTAAATGTTTGATTTATTATAAAGTAAGTCCATTAATTTTTGCTTCAAACAAGTACACATAATGTTATTATTGTTAATTAAATAACCTGTATCATTACATAATTTACATTCATAATTAGGTGAAAAAAATGAATCATCTATATTCATTTTTTCCAAAATTTTTTTCTTTTTTTCTTTTAATATATCTAATTTTTTATTTAATTCTATAACAGTATTATTATGATTTTGTAAAATTTCCTTTGAAATTGTTATAGATGTAAGATTTATTTGTTCTACAATAGCAGAAAGATTAGGATTATTATTATAAAAGTTATTTATTTTATTTTCACATTCCATTTCTGCATTGTTTCTTTTTTGTTCATATATTTTTAATAAATTTTTTAAATCTTGATTATTCAAATTAATCACTCCATTTATTTATTAGCATATAAATTATCAAAATTGGTAATATTTCTTTGATCATAATTATTATAATTTGTTTTTTTCTGCAATTCTTGAACTTTTTTTGTTTTATTTTTAAATTCTAATAAATATTTTTTTATATCATCTGAAGTAGAAAGATTTTTGTCTTTCCAATCGGAAAGTATTTTATCTATATAGTCAAAATTAGGATTTGTTTTTGATGTTGTTTTCTTAAGAGCAATATCAATTATATCCATATTATAATGATAATCTGAAATCCATTTTTCTATATAAGCTTCTTCATATTGTGTTAATTGCCTAGATAACCCTAATTTCTTAGAAATACTTTTTTTAATTGTATTTATTTTTTCTTGTTTTTCAAAATAATCTTCTAATTGATCAAAAGTTCTAATATTATTAGTATACCAGGCTTCTGCCACAGCTTTAACATAATTTTTATGTAAAGCAGATTTGTCAAAACAATATCTAAATAAAGCAAGCATTACATCTTCATTAAATTGATATTTTGTGAACCATAAATCTATATCATTATACCAAGAAGTAGACATGATTCCCTGAAAGAACATGGTATTAATTGCTTCAATTATTTTAGCTCTTGATTGTTTTATTTGTGAATTTTCAATTTTATCTTTAGATAAAGAAATATTAGGAGCATATAATTTATGAAGCTCTAATTCCTGCAAATTATTAACAATATAGTCTGAACCCTTTTTTGTAATTACATTAATGTTTTCCCAATACGAAATAGCATCTTGAATTATTTTTAAAGGCAAAGATATTTTTTTTGATAAATCATTTATTTTTATTTCTTTATTATATTTTGACAAAAATAATAAATATAAATATACTTTTATATAATCTCCAGGTGCTTCAGACATATATTCTGTAAAAAAAACATCTGGTAAAGGAGTTTGGTTAAAAATAAATTCTGCATTATTTTGCTCTAATTTCATAAGAAACCTCCAATATCATAATATGTAAAATTATATCATTATTTTGTAGTAAATACAATAATTAAAAATTAATATTTTTTATATAAATAAACACATTTATTTTTAAAAAATTTTACAATGTAAAGTAAAACTAAAAAAATATTTTCATTGTTAAGCCCCGTAATACTAAGAATAAATATAGGAAAACATGTAGATATAAAAATAAATATTTTTATATTAATATTTGAAAAAATTAAATTACATATACTAAAAATAAATAGATAAAAAATTATATTAATAATTAAAGTAGAATAATCAATTATTCCTAAAAATTTATTTTTAAAATTATAATTTTGTGGAAATATAAATTTCATATTAACTCCTATCTAACAATAAATGTTATTTATTTAATAAAGATTTTATATTATTAACTCCCATAGAAAATTCTGTACCTATTCCACCAATCATTTCTTTAACATAAGTATTTGATTTTATTAAAATAAAAATAGCAGCTGTTAAAATAAATTTAGAGAATAGATTGGATGGACTTAAATCTAATGAAAACACTAGAAGTAAAACAATAGATATAAAATTTTGAATTAGAAGTAATGATATAAAAGATTTAAACCACGATTTAAAAATAATGTGTGATGAATTATTAGATAAACAAATGAAAGCAAACGGTGATAATAATACAAAAACTTTTATTAAAATATATCTTATTGCATATGTAATAACTAAATTTAATATACCAAATGAGATCATAGTTTTTATAACACCATCCAAAGAAAATATATCTAAAGTATCACTATTTACAGAAATAACAGAATTTAACTTTGTAATTAAGGTTGAAAAGGATATTGGTGTTTGATAAATATTTTCACCTATTTGTCTAATTGTATTTGAAAATAATGAATTAATATAAATAATTTCATCACATATAAATAAAGAAAAATTCATACAGATACTAAAGATAATTAATCTAAAAATAAATTTACTAGGTCTTTCTGATTCTGTAACACCAACATAAGAAAAAATTAAACGAAAAGAGTAATATATTAAAAAACCAAATACTAAAGCATTAGCAATTAATAATATTCCATTTTTAGAAGAAATACCAAAAATCTTAGAAAAATATGAATCATTTAATATATCAGAATTAATAAAGACAAAATCATCTAATATTTCATATACATTATTATCAATAGATGAAAAAAGCTTAGAAAAGATTGCATTAATAGTAGAAATAATAGTAGAAGTAATATTATCAGAATTCAATTAAAATCACCTCTTTATTACCCTAATAGTCCTTCAATAGTTGTTAAGATTAAATCTAGTAACAATATAAAAGCATAAGAAAATAGAGAACCTTTTACTAAATTTTTTCCTGTACGAATTTTCTCTTCATCACCAAAACTGAATTTTCTCATAAATAAACCAGTACTTACGGCAACAGCTGCCGCAGGTGTAGCAAGTTTAATTAACCATGTTTTTATCTTATCAAATGCATTCATAATAGTAGAAATTAATGCGGGATATGCTCCAAATGATATGGTAGATAAGTTAAAATAAAAAATAATAAAAAAAATTATAAAAAATAAAAATAAGAATTTTTTTTTGCTCATAGTAAGACTCCTTTATAAGAATTTAAATTTTAAAATAAGGTATCATTTTTAATTTTTGAGGAGGAATTATTTTAATTCCTGTAGATAAAAATGTTATAGAATTAAAACATTCTAATGATTGGGTAAATGTTTTTGTATCGTAAATAAAATCAAATTGAGAATAACTATTAATACTTTCAGATAAATTAGAATCTAAAGAATTAAATTTTTTTGTAATAACATTAAATGTTGTTTGTTTTGAATTTTCAGAAATACTTTTTGAATATTTAATTTTTTCTTCTTTTCCAATTTGCTTTTGAGCATCTTCAATTGTAAAAATATCATCGGTTCTATACCAAATTTTATTTACTAAATTTTGTGTAATTGCATTTACAGTATGTTTATTATTTAAAGTATTAAGTAATGAAGTGTAACTCTGAGTAGCAACGATATTAATACATTTAGCTTCTCTACTTTGTGCAAAAAAATCTGCATCTGTAGAAGTTACATATTCATGATATTCATCACTAATAAATGCAAGTGTTCTATTTGTCTTGTTATTTGCTAAATTCATCATTATTTCTGTTTGAAAATCTAGCTTTAGATATGCAGCAATTATTTTTGATAAATTCCTATATTCAGAAATATTCATATTTAAAACAACTATTTTTCCTTTTTGCAATACTTCTTTAAAGCCAGAAAAATTAATTTTTTCCTTTTCTGGTGAAAAAGTATTTAATATATCAATATCCGAAATAAAAGTACCTGTAATTCTTGTTATTTCTGATTTTAAAATAGATAATGTTCTACTATCTAATTTATTAAATTCTTTTTCAAAAAAGTCTATAGAAGAAAGTAAATTATAACAATCATCTTTAGATAATTTCCCAGAAATAAAATTTTCTCTTAAAATAGATAATTTTTCATAAAAATAATTAGGAACATTTATTAATTTATGTATTTCTAAAAATGTTACATAATTATTGTTATATAATCTGCAAAGTTTTATGCATTCTGTTAAAATTTGTTCAACTTTATCAAGCCAAAATGATTCTCCATTATTTTGAGAAAATAATGTTAAAATTGTTTTTAATCTGTTAGCTAATATAGAAGGTTTTAAATTAGGTTTATCTAAAGGATTATATTTAAATTTACCATTTAATTCTATTACAATTAAATCATTTAATCTATTATATTTTTTACAATATTGATAAACTTGTTTATGATAATTACCTTTTACATCTAAAATAAGCATTCCAATTTTATCATTTTTATTATTAAATTTATATTCAATTAATTGTTCAGTAAATGGATACATAGCAGAACTTGTTTTTCCAGAGCCAATTGTTCCAGTAACTAAAATGTTTTGAAATAATCCTTTTATAGGCAAATAAACAGGTAAATCATTTGAATCAAGACCTATTTTTAAGTTCAAATTATCATCATCTATATTATTTGTAGAAATATTTTTATTTGTAGAAATACAATATTTTTTTAAAAAAAATGAATAAAAAATATTTGCAATTATAATATTAGATAAAATAAAAGATATAATATATAATTTTTTTATGAAAGCCCATCCATTAGGATATTTTTCACAAATATTAAACGGATGAATAGAAAAAGATATTATAATATCATTTGATAAAAAAATAGGATAAAATAAAAATATATTTATGAAAAAAGATATAAGGATAAAAATAGTAATAAAAATAAACCTTCGTTTAAATGTACTTTTAAACATGTTCATAAAACTCCTTTAACTATAATGAATTTTTTTTAATATTTAATTTTGAACCCTGGATATTATGGAATAAATAATTATTAATTAATGAATAAATTGAATAAAAACAAATAGAACAATTAATACTAAGAAAAATAAAAAATAAGTTTACACGTATTTCAATAATTATCACCACCTTTCTATTTTAGATATAATACAATAAAAAAATAAAGATGTCTATACTTTTTTTAAAAAATATGATAAAATAATTAAAAATATAATTGGAGGTTACAAATAATGAAAATAGAAAAAACAACAAAATTAGGAGAACTATTAGAAAAATATCCTGAAAAAGCAGATATTCTATTAGAAGCAGGAATGCATTGTTTAGGTTGTCCAGCATCACAAGCAGAAACATTAGAAGAAGCATGCATAGTACATGGAATAGATGTAGAAGAATTATTAAAAAAAATCAATGCTTAAAATAAATTTAGATAAAATTATGCAAAATATATTGACATACAGAAAAAAATGTAGTAATATATATAAGCAGTCTATTTTGCGACTGCTTATATTATTATAATGGTGACATGGGCCATTAGCTCAGGTGGTAGAGCACTTGACTTTTAATCAAGTTGTCCGCAGTTCGAGTCTGCGATGGCTCACCAAAAGAATACTAAATAAAATTTAGTATTCTTTACTCGGCCCGTTGGTAAAGCGGTTAATACACCGCCCTTTCACGGCGGAGACATGGGTTCGATTCCCGTACGGGTCACCAT
>CANQZV010000021.1 GCA_947628425.1 uncultured Clostridia bacterium
CCACAATCTCTTGCGACTCTAATAAAATTTGTGGTTGCGGGGGTAAGACTCGAACTTACGACCTTCGGGTTATGAGCTTAGTTAATACTGTTTCTTTTTGTTTTTACTTTTTGTTAGTTCATAGCTTTGATCTATTAATTCATAGGTTAATGTTTTATCTATATCTTTACTTATAATAATAGTATTCCAATGTTCTTTGTTCATATGATACGCTGGAATTATATAATTATTAGAGTTTCTTAATAAATCTGAATAATCCGGCTCTGCTTTTAAATTAAGATACTCTTCATTATTAACATTCATAATTAATGCAAACCATTTTTTATTATTTTTATGTCTAAACACTGCAGAATCTGGTGAAGTTTTCCATAAATATTCTGGATTTACATTATATTTTTCTTTTATAAATTCAAATATTTCTTCTCGTTTTATCATCTAATCACCTATTATTTTTCCATTATTTCGTTAAGTGAATTTATTTTTTTATTTATTCCGTTACTAATAGCTAATTTAATAATTTTTTCTAAATGTTGTGGTTCAGGATAATCTTTTTCATCTAATGCTGCTAATACAAATTTATCTCTTATACTATATCTAAGTACTTTACCTGTATTTGGATCTACTACTCTTCCTAAATTATCTAATATAGTAGACATATCCATTTCAAATCCGTGTTGTTTTGCAAAAATATTTGCAAAAGTTAAAGTTGTTCTAGTATTACCATCTCTAAATGGATGAACTTTCCATATTTTTGTTAAATGCTTAGTAAACTGCGTTGTTATTTCATTTATATTTTTATTTTCCCAGCTACAAGAATTTAAGTCTTCTAAATTTCTATTTAATTCTTTTTCTATATTTTCAGGATATGTATAATTTAAACTTAGTCCTGGTATAACTACTTCTTCTTTATATATATTTACTGTTCTGAATTTACCAGCCCACTCAAATATGTCTTCAAATATATATCCATGAATCTGCCTTAATAAATTAATATCGAATTTTTTGGTAAAAACCTTTTCTACGTCTAATAATTTAACATATGAAATATCTCTTTCAGCTTGATTTAACTCATCATAATTTATAATACCTAATAAATTTATTAAAGTGCCATTATCTAATATATATGGATCTTTCATATTTTTTTATGCCTTTCTATCACTTTTTTTTGGACTTCTTCTAATTCTATTTTACCATCCACATATTCTTTTACAAGTTGAATTGTTTCATTTGATGGCATTGCATTGCTTCCTATTGAAATTGCTAAAGCTTTTTTTGCAATTTTTTTTCTTTCTTCTTTAGTAGTGTCCTTAATTAAATAATTCATTTTTTTCTCCTAATTTTGATTTTTAACATTTTATAATAAATTTTTTAAAATGTAAATACTATTTTTGCGGTTTATCTGTAATTGCATTTTGTATATGAAGTAATTTAAATTTTCCATGTTTTTTATATATTTCAATAACATCAATTCTAATTGGTTCATTTTCTAAATTATTTTTATAAACATAATATTCTGCGGATTTATAAATATGTTTTTTCTTAATGTTATTTACCGATTCTTTTGGTAGTCCATATAATGCACTTGATCTTGTTTTTACTTCAATAAAAATAATTTCGTTCTTATGTTTCGCTATAATATCAATTTCTCCCTGTTTACATTCAAAATTTCTCTCTAAAATTATATATCCATTTTGTAACAAATACGTTACTGCAATATTTTCTCCAATTTTTCCAATTTCGTGTCGTTCATACATTTTATTTAATACTCCCTTTATTGTAAAAATTATGCTTTAACAAATTCTCCAACTCCAACTTGTTTTACTAATCCTTCTAATTCTAGCATTGTTAAAACAGTATTTACTTCTATTATGTTTCGTTTGCTTTTTTTAACTATTTCATTTATATTTATTGGCATTTTACTTAGTACATTATATACTGTTTTGTATTGCTCATCTACTTCTACACTCTTTTCTAATATTATTTCATTTTGATTATCAAAGCCATACTCTACTAGTATATCTTGAGGACAAAGTACTAATTTAGCACCTTCTTGAATTAATCTTCCTGTTCCAACCCCAGTTGTTTCTCCTAATTTATTTGGTATACAATATAATTTTTTTCCTTGTTTTTTTGCAAAATTTGCTGTAATACTTGTACCACTTCTATGTCTTGCTTCAACTACTAAGACACCATCTGATAACCCACTTACAATTCTATTTCTTTCGGGAAAAAATTTACTATTTGCAATTATACTAGGTTCATATTCTGAAACAATGCATCCATCTTTTTCTAATATATTATAGAATAAATCTTCATTTTCTTTCGGAAAAATATTATAAAATCCACCACCAAGTACAGCAATTGTTTTCCCTATTTCGTTATATGCACCAATATGTGCCGCACTATCAATTCCTACAGCCATTCCACTTACAATACATATATTCTCTTTTGCTAGCTCTTTAGCAAAATACTTAGCATTTTCATATCCATATGGTGTACATTCTCTTGAACCAATAATTGCAATTGATTGTTTGTTTAGTAAAGTCTCATTTCCTAATACATATAATTGCTTTGGGCTATTATCAATTTTTAATAGTTTTTCAGGATAATTTGAATCTTCTTTTTTTATAATTTTAATTTCTTTCATTACTTTCTCCTATTATTAATTTTTCCAATATTTTTTGTCTAAACTTCTATATTGAATTGCCTCTGCAATGTGCTTTTGTCCAATATTTTCTTCATCTTCCAAATCTGCAATTGTTCTAGCTACTTTTAAAATTCTCCCATAAGCTCTTGCACTTAAGCCTAATTTTTCAAAAGCTTTTTGTAATATTTTTTTACTTTCATCATTTAATTTACAATATTTTTCTATCAATTTTGGTGTTAGTTGTGAATTTGAAAATATTTTATCTTGTTTATATCTTTGTATTTGTATTTTTCTAGCTCTATTTACTCTATCTTTTATTTGTTTTGAACTTTCTATATTCTCTGTACTATCTAATTTTTGATATTTTACTGGAGTTACTTCTATTTGTATATCTATTCTGTCTAATAATGGTCCGACTAATTTTTCCCATATACTTAGATATCATTTGAGGATTACATGTACATTCTTTATCTTTTGAGCCATAAAAACCACATGGGCATGGATTCATGGATGCTACAAACATAAAGTTACACGGATAAGTTAATGTTGCATTTACTCTACTTATTGTTATAATTCCATCTTCTAAAGGTCCTCTCATAACTTCCAATGTATTCTTATTAAACTCAGGTAATTCATCTAAAAATAGAACACCATAATGTGCCAAACTGATTTCTCCTGGTTTTGGTATTCTTCCTCCACCTACCAAAGATGTACCAGATACTGTATGATGTGGTGCTCTAAACGGTCTTGTCGTAATTAAAGGAGTATTTTTTGGTAATTCTCCTGCAATACTATGTATTTTAGTTATCTCTAAAGCTTCTTCAAAATTCAAATCTGGTAATATTGATGGAATTCTTCTAGCCATCATTGTTTTTCCGTGATCCAGGACTACCAATTAGTAAACAATTATGTCCGTCCTGCAGCAGCCACTTCTAAGGCTCTTTTTATATTTTCTTGCCCTTTTACCTCCGAAAAATCTAATATATATTTATTTTGTAAACTAAATATTTTTTCTAAATCTACCTGTGTTTTATTTAAGTTAATATCTTTATTTAAATAGCCTACAACTTGCTTTAAATTATTTACACCTAATACTTCCATTTCTTTTACAATTGCTGCCTCTTTCGCATTTTCTTCTGGAACAATTAATGTTTTTATTCCTAATTTTTCTGCTTCAATGCACATTGGCAATATTCCATTTACTCTATTAATCTTTCCATCTAAAGAAAGCTCTCCAATAAAAGCTATTTCATTTAATTTATTATTTTTTATTTCACCTAAATCTGCTAATATTCCAATTGCAATCGGTAAATCGAAAATAGAACCTTCTTTTTTTGTATCTGCAGGTGCTAAATTAATTACAATTTTTTTACTTAGCAATTCATAACCACTATTTTTAATAGCTGTTTTTACTCTTTCTTTTGCCTCTTTTACACTTATATCGGGAAGACCAACCATTTCCCAACATGGCATTCCGATTAGATACATCTACTTGTACTTCTACCAAATATCCGTCTAACCCCTGTAATGCCATACTATATATTTTGGATAACATTTTTTACCACCTTTTCTATTAAAATGATTTTCTTTTTAATTATTTAATTTACATTTTTTTTGGAAATTTTTAAGAATTAAATTTCTTTGAAAATAATAATTATTATTTTAATATGTTTTTTATTAAATATCAACAAAAATCGTAAGACAACTTTCGACATTATTTAACAGTTCAGTGAAAGATTTTACTTTTAAAAAAGTAGAATCTTCGGTCGAATAGTATTTAACCGAAGATTTTACAATAACTAAATTAATTTAAATATAAATAAATACATAACATTTTTTAAAATAATAGCTTGTGACTTCTATTTTTTAATCTGAAATTTGCAATTCTTTATTGTTATAATCTACTATTATTTCTGCATTTGGTGATATTTCTTGAGATAATATTTTTCTTGCTATTAATGTTTCTAGTTTCTTTTGTACAAATCTTTTTAATGGTCTTGCACCATATATTCCATCATAGCCATTTTCAATTAGATACTCTTTTGCTTTTTCTGTTAATTTTAATTTTAAATGTTTACTTTCTAACCTTTTTTCCAAATCTACAATTAATAAATCTAATATTTTCTCTATTTCATTTTTTTGTAATGGCTTATAAAATACAATTTCATCTAGCCTATTTAAAAATTCTGGTCTAAATGTTTGTTTTAGTAAAACTTCTACTTTTTCTCTAGCTTCGCTGCTTATTTCACCATTTGATTCAATTCCTTCTAATATATAGTCTGAACCTAAATTTGAAGTTAATATAATAATTGTATTTTTAAAATCTACTGTTCTACCTTGTGAATCTGTAATTCTTCCATCATCTAAAACTTGTAGTAAAATATTAAATACATCTGGATGTGCTTTTTCAATTTCATCAAATAAAATAACACTATATGGTTTTCTTCTTACAGCTTCTGTTAATTGTCCTCCTTCTTCATATCCAACATATCCTGGAGGTGCACCTATTAATCTTGAAACTGAATATTTTTCCATATATTCTGACATATCTATTCTAACTATGTTGTGTTCATCATCAAATAAGCTTTCTGCTAGTGCTTTTGCAAGCTCTGTTTTACCTACACCAGTTGGTCCTAGAAATAGGAAAGAACCTATAGGTTTTTTTAAATCCTGTATTCCAGCTCGTGAACGAATAATTGCTTCAGTTACCTTTTCCACAGCTTCATTTTGCCCTATTACCCTTTTATGCAGAACTTTATCCAGATTTAATATTTTGTTCCTTTCACTTTCTATTAATTTAGTAACAGGAATTCCTGTCCACCTAGATATAATTTTTGCAATTTCTTCTTCTGTTATTTTATTTCGTAATAATGAATTTGAATTATCTTGTTTTTCTACAATTTCTTCTTCTCTTTTTAATTCTTCTTGCAATTCTGGTAACTTACCATATTTTAGTTCTGCTGCTTTATTTAATTCATAATTTCTTTGAGCTAGTTCTATTTGACTATTTATCGTTTCAATTTGCTCTCTTAATTTTTGAACTTTTGAAATTGCTTCTTTTTCATTTTCCCATTTTGCTTTCATTTGATTAAATTTTTCTTTTAGTTCTGCTTTTTCTTTTTGAATATCTTCTAAACGCTTTTTTGTAAATTCATCTTTTTCCTTTTTTAAGGCTGTTTCTTCAATTTCATGTTGCATAATTTTACGAGATATTTCGTCTAATTCTGTTGGCATAGATTCCATTTCAGTTTTTATTAATGCACATGCTTCATCTATTAGGTCTATAGCCTTATCTGGCAAAAATCTATCTGAAATATATCTGTGTGATAAAGTTGCAGCAGCAATTATTGCGCTATCTGCTATTTTTACACCATGAAATACTTCATATCTTTCTTTTAATCCTCTTAAAATTGATATTGTATCTTCTACTGTTGGCTCATCTACCATAACTGGTTGAAATCTTCTTTCCAATGCTGGATCTTTTTCTATATATTGTTTATATTCATTAAGCGTTGTAGCACCAATACAATGAAGCTCACCTCTTGCTAACATAGGCTTTAATAAATTTCCTGCATCCATTGCTCCATCTGTTTTACCAGCACCTACTATTGTATGAAGTTCATCAATAAATAAGATTATTTTACCTTCACTTTTTTTAATTTCCTGTAATACAGCTTTTAATCTTTCTTCAAACTCTCCTCTATATTTTGCACCTGCAACCAAAGCTCCCATATCTAATGAAAAAATAATACAGTCTTTTAAGCCCTCTGGGACATCACCCCTAACAATTCTTAAAGCCAACCCTTCTGCTATAGCTGTTTTTCCAACGCCTGGTTCACCAATTAATACTGGATTATTTTTTGTTTTTCTTGATAAAATTCTAATAACATTTCTAATTTCGTCATCTCTTCCTATTACTGGATCTAATTTTTGATTTCTTGCAAGTTCTACCAAATCTGAACCATATTTCTTTAAGGCATCATATGTTTCCTCTGGATTATCAGTTGTCACTCTTGTATTCCCCCTTACCTCTAATAATACTTTTAAGAATCTGTCTTTTGTTATATTAAAAGTTTTAAATAAACTTTCCAATTCTTTATTAGGCTTATTAATAAATGCTAACATTATGTGTTCTACGGATACATATTCATCTTTCATTTTCATTGCAATTTTTTCTGAGTCATTTAAAGTTTGCTCTAAATCTTGCGAAATATAAATGGAGTTTCTTTGATTATTTGCTACTAATATTTTTGGCTTTTTATTAACACAGTTTTTAACTAAAGTTTCAAATTCTTGGTTTACCTTCATTTTATTCAATAACTCTTTTATTAAGCTGTTTTCTTGTTCAATTAAAGCTAATAATAAATGTTCTTGTTCTACTTGTGAATTCTGATTTTCTATTGTTATTTCTTGTGCATTTTGAATTGCTTCTAACGATTTTTGTGTAAATTTTTGAATATTCATATAAATACCCTCCTTTTTTATTTATGATATATAAAATGCAATTTAAAAATTAGCACTCTAATTGCTCGACTGCTAATATTGTACACCCTTTTTTTATAAAAGTCAATATTTTTAATTAATTCTGCAATTATTTTAATCTAGTAATTTATGTATAAATTACTAAAAAATACAAATAATAACTTTAAATTTTTTAAATGGAGGTTTTTATGAAAGAAATAGAAATTTTAAAAGAAATTAATAAAGATGCTAAAATGGGAATGGATTCTATTAATATGGTAGGTAAAAAAGTACAAGATGAAAATTTTCAAAAACTTTTAAATACACAACACAATGAATATCAAAACATTTTTGATAGAACACAAGAATTACTTGTTCAAAACAATGAAACAATTGAAGATGTTCCAATGATGCAAAAAATGATGGGATGGACTGGTATTCAAATGAACACAATGAATGATAAAAGTAATTCACAGCTTTCAGAATTATTAATTCAAGGAAATGATATGGGAATTATTAAAGGAACAAAATTGCTACATGAAACAAACTTTACAAATTCTGAAATACAAAATTTACTATCAGATTTTGTAAGATTACAAGAAAAAAATATAGATGACCTAAAACAATTTTTATAAATTTAAAATTACTAGGAGTCGCCTTATTGTGCGACTCCTACAACATATTCATAAACACATACTATTTTTGATTTTGTATTTATTTCATCTATGTCTTGATTAATTCTAAACACTTTCTGTTTTTTTATATTTAAATTGTATTTACTCATATCAAATATTACTTTGTCATTTATATTCATACCAACTGGCAATGTATTATTATTATTGTCGTAGTATATTATATTGCTACAATATGCTAAATTCATTCCTTCTTTTATGCTAATTTTGTATAGGTTAATTTTTTCATCTTCTTTTGCTTCTTCAATAGCATTTATAGGATTAATATGAAAAACTCCTATGTGATTTGTATTTAATTTTTCTATTCCTGTAGAGTATATATCAATGTCTGTAATTGCTGTTAATTTTTTTATTGCATCTTGTAGTTGCTTGTTTATTTGTTTTATATTTTCTTCATAGTCTTGAAGTGTTAGGTCTTTTGTTATATCTAATAATTTTATTTTATTTTTTTCTACTTCTCTATGTTTTTTATTTGCAAGCATACTTATTTTTGTTTTATCTTCTTTTACATTTCCAAAAATATCATATTCCTCTGAATTAAATAGTATTAATTTTTGTTTTGCTTCTTCTTTTATTTTTTGTAATATATTATCTGTTAAACTTTTATTTTCATTAATATTATTAATATCCTCTAATACATTTGTAGTTGCTAAAAAAATTGCATCACATTGTTTTTGTGTTAAAGTATCTCTTTGTATTTTATCTACCTCTATTCCTATATCTTCAAAGTCTTCAGTATAGTTAAAAGTTCTTTTTAGTTGTTTTTGCACCTTTTTCTCTTCTATTTCTTCTCCTGCATTTAATCCAATTGCCTCATCTTTATTAGCAAATTTCCAAAATTCAAAAATACTTTTTTTATGTTCTTCTATTTTTTGAAGATATAAATTTGCATTTTTTATTTTATTACTAATACTTTTAATTTTATCTATTAAAGCCTTTGTATCTAATTCAATGTTTTTTATTTTTGCTTCTATTCTATCTATTTCAATACAGATTTTAATTAAGTCTTCAATAGTATAATATTCTTTTTCTTCAACTATACTATTACTTATACTTTTTTCTATTTGATTACTTTTTTTAGTTTCTTTTTTTATATTATCTTTTACTTTACTTCTTACAAATTTTCCATTTTTTGCTTTAAAGAAATATTTTAACCTTCCAAAAATAGTTCCTCTACATTCTAAATAAGTAGCTAATTGTTTTTCTTTAAATAGATATTCTAAATTTTTTTCTTGCTCTTCTAATTTTAATTTTTCTAAATTAATCTCCTCTTTTTCTTTTTTTGTAAATATTTCTTCTAATTCTGATGCATACTTTTTATACTCTTCTTTTATAAATTTAGATAAATGTTCGAAATTAATCACTTTTGAATTATATTCAAATATTAATTCGCCATTTTCACCAATTTGAGTATCAAAGTGATAATGATTTGGTAATTCAGTTTGTAAAATAAATAAAGCTTTTAGTAATTGATAAAATTTACTTGCATCCTCTTTGGTTGTTAATTCGTTTTTATAAATAGTTTGAATTTGATCATATACTCCTGTTTTTCCTACAATATGTATTGTTATATTATTATCTTTGTTAAAAACTTCATATATTTGAGGCCATTGTTTTGTAAATAACCATATATATTTTTCTATATCTGATATTTCAGATTTTTTTAAATATTTAGCTGTGTAGTCTATATAATTAATAGGAACAAATATTAATTCATCTTTATTTTTTGAATACAATTCTAATTGTTTTTTTAATAAATAAAAGAAACAACTATAATCTTTATCTTCAATTGTAACCATCATAAAATATTTACCAGTATATTCTGAATAATAAATTTCCCATAAGTAGTTATCATCATATTTAACTTTGAAAGGTATTTTTTTTCTAAATTGTTTTTGCTCTTTTTCTATTTTATCAATTTCTTTTATATTAACTTTTTCAAACATTTTTAATAAAGTAGCATATTTAATAATATTATCTTCATTTTTTCTATCTAAATATTGGTTAATTGGTTCAGCTTTTGAATATTTTTCAAATGCTGTATTCAATCTATTTGTTGGAGTAATTAATATTTGAATATCTTTAATAGGTATATATTTATAAACTTTAAATTCATTATTATTATCTGCTTTTACAGGTTTAAAGTCTACATTTTTATAATCTAGTAAAAATTCTGGTATATCTTCTAGATTTAATCCTATATATTTTAAATTTTCTGTAATAATATTTTTCTCATTTGTATTTTTAGGCATTATTTTTCCTCCTAATTATTTTGTTTCTAGTATAACATAAATACATTTTGTTATACAAGAAAACTTATATAAATTTATACTTTTTTCTT
The DNA here is from genome assembly GCA_947628425.1 of uncultured Clostridia bacterium. GTDB lineage: Bacteria > Bacillota > Clostridia > TANB77 > CAG-508 > HGM13634. Next base: position 10,142 of record CANQZV010000021.1, read on the forward strand.
TATTTTTTTTATAACTTATGATAGAATAATGTCAAATAATTTAGATTTTTCTTTAAATGGAGGGTAATTTAATGGAATTTAAAAAATGTGAACGTTGTGGTTGTTTTTTTACATCAAACGATAATGTATGTTATAACTGTTTAACAAAAGATAAATTTGAAATGTCTAAATTTAAAAATTTTGTGGAAGAAAACAATATAAGCAATATAACATCATTAAATGATTTATCTATTCAAACAGGTATATCTTCTAAAAATTTAAACCGATTTTTAGGTTATGACGATTTTAATGAACTTGCCAACCAAATAAACTTAAAATAAATTAAATTTATAAAATTACAAAGGGCGTTTAAACGCCCTTTGTTTATTATTTATCATAATTTTCTATTTCTTTTTTTATTTTCAAAATAAAATCTTCTAGCTTTTGTGCACCAATATCACCATCTTTTCTTGAACGAACTCCTACTGTTTTATCTTGCATTTCTTTTTCTCCTATAATTAACATATATGGTATTTTTTGAAGTTGGGCTTCTCTTATTTTATAACCTATTTTTTCTTGCCTTTCATCTATTTCTACTCTTATCATTTCTTTTTGTAGTTCCTCCTTAACAATATTTGCATATTCTATACAGCTATCAGCAATTGGTAATATTTTTACCTGTACTGGTGAAAGCCATGTTGGAAGATTTCCTTTTGTTTCTTCTAATAAGAATGATATAAATCTATCTGATGAACCAAGAATTGCTCTATGAATTACTACTGGTCTATGTTCTTTACCATCTTTTCCAACATAAGTTAAATCAAATCTTTCTGGTAATGCAAAATCTAATTGACATGTTGGAATAGTTACATCATGTCCTAAAGCTGTTTTTATTTGTATATCTATTTTAGGTCCGTAAAAAGCTGCTTCTCCCTCTGCTTCGTAAAAGTCTATTTTTAGTTCTTTTAAAATTTCTCTTAGTCCAGCTTCTGCTGTTTCCCACATTTCATCATTATCTATATATTTTTCTTTATTATTTTTGTCTCTTAAAGAAAGTCTGAATTCAAATTTATCAAATCCAAAGTCATTTTTCCAAACTTCAAATATTAGTTTTAAAACATTTCCAACTTCTTCTTTTATTTGGTCTGGTCTTACAAATAAATGTGCATCATTTTGACACATTTGTCTAACTCTTTCCAAACCACATACTGCTCCTGAATTTTCATATCTAAAATCATGTGCAAGTTCTCCAATTTTAATTGGCAAATCTTTATATGAATGTAATTGACTTTTATATACTAACATATGATGTGGGCAATTCATTGGTCTTAATACTAATTCTTCATTATCCATTTGCATTATTGGAAACATATCATCTTTATAATGATCCCAATGTCCACTAATTTTATATAAATTTGTTGTTGCTAAACTTGGTGTATATACATGACTATATCCAAGTGCAATTTCTTTATCTTGAATATATCTTTCTAAAATTCTTCTAATTGTTGCACCATTTGGTAGATATAATGGAAGTCCTGCACCAACTAATGGGTGAGTCATAAATAATCGTAAATCTTTACCTATTTTTCTATGATCTCTATTTTTTGCATCTTCTAATTTTGCTAAATGTTCCTCAAGTAATGATGCCTTTGGAAAAGATATAGCATAAATTCTTTGAAGCATCTTATTTTTTTCATTTCCTCTCCAATATGCTCCTGATGATGAAAGAATTTTAACAGATTTTACTTTTCCTGTACTTAATAAGTGTGGTCCTGCACATAAATCTATAAAATCACCTTGTTCATAAAAAGATATAATAGAATCTTCTGGTAAATCATTAATTAATTCTACTTTATAATTTTCTTTTTTTTCTTCCATTAATTTTATTGCTTCTTTTCTTGGCAATTCAAACCTTTTTATTTCTAAATCTTCTTTTATAATTTTTTTCATTTCTGTTTCTATTTTTTCTTTATCTTCATCTGTAAAAGGTTTGTCTACGTCAAAATCATAATAAAAACCTTCATTAATTGCTGGTCCAATTGCTAATTTAACATTTGGAAATAATCTTTTAACTGCTTGTGCCATAATATGAGATGTTGTATGCCAGTATGCTTTTTTTCCTTCTAATGAACTTTCAAAAGTTAGAATATTTAAAGAACAATCTTTATCTATAATATATCTTAAATCTTTTATTTCTCCATCTACTTCAGCAGCTGTTGCTACTCTTGCTAATCCTTCACTAATATCATTTGCAATATCTAAAATTGACATAGCCTTTTCAATTTCTTTTACACTTCCATCTTTTAATGTAATTCTAATCATATTAAACCTCCTATTGTAAATAAAAAAGCACTTCTATAAATATAAAATATTTATAGGAGTGCCTTATTACACGTTTCCATCCTAATTTTAACTTAATTATAATTATAACGTAATTAACGTCTAGTTTTTCCCTAGAAACTTATTGAGCTAGTTTTTCAAATATGTTTTTCCATAATAGCTCTCAGCAAAATTGCTATTACTCTCTTTGAATAACCTATATTTTACTTTGTCTCAATATTGTTTATATAAATATATTATCAACTTTTTGTTGTATTGTCAAGATAATATTTATTATTTTCTGCATGCAAAGCTATGAAATATATTTTACTATTGAAAAAATAAAATCTACTAGTGTAATTATTAAAAATATAACTAATACAACATTAATAAAATGCTTAGGTATTTTTTTTCTTAATTTATTAATTATATTTTGTAATGGTGGATAAATAAATTTAACAAACATTATAGCTCCTATTCCCCAAACAATAGAAAAAGCTAAACATATTCTTCCATTGAGATTTAAAAATTCATTTGTATAATCCCACCATCTTAAACCAAAAATAAGTTCAAATACTAATGAAACAATATATTCAAAAATGGTAAAAATAATTGTCATTGATATAAATTTTATAATAATTGAGTTTGATTTTTTTGATATAGCATAATTCATTAAAATTAAAATAATTGCTCCAAATCCATATATTGGACAAATTGGTCCATATAAAAAACCTCTCTTAACAAAAGTACCGTTCTATTATAAATGCATATATAACCTCTAATATAAAACCAATAAATGAACATATGAAAAAATATAAACACAAATTTTGCAATTTATATTCTACTTCTTTATCTTCCATTATTTCCCCTTCTTTTTTATTTATACTCCCTTTCTTTTCTATTTTATCAGAAAAATAAAAAAATAGCAAATAAAGTATTTAACTTTTTGTTAATAGTTAAATTAAATTTATTTGCTATTTTTCATAAATTTTTAAATATAAATTTTAATAATTTTCTGCTTTAATTTCAAAATATGCTTTTGGATGAGCACATACAGGACATACTTCTGGAGCAGATTTTCCTATTACAATGTGTCCACAATTTCTACATTTCCAAATTCTATCCCCATCTTTTGAAAATACTAATCCATCTTCAACATTTTCTAATAATTTTTTATATCTTTCTTCATGTTCTTTTTCGATTTTTCCTACTGCTTCAAATAAATAAGCAATTTTTTCAAACCCTTCTTCTCTTGCCTCTTTAGCCATTTTTTCATACATATCTGTCCATTCAAAGTTTTCTCCTTCAGCTGCTGCTTTTAAATTATCTACTGTTGTTGGAACTTCACCACCATTTAATAATTTATACCACAATTTTGCATGTTCTTTTTCATTATCCGCTGTTTCTAAAAATATAGCAGCAATTTGCTCATATCCTTCTTTTTTTGCTTTACTTGCAAAATAAGTATATTTATTTCTTGCTTGAGACTCTCCTGCAAACGCTTCCATTAAATTTTTTTCTGTTTTTGATCCTTTTAGTTCCATTTTATACCTCCTAAAATTTATAAGTTAATTTTACAATATAAATATATCAAATAAGATTAGATATGTCAAATATTTTTCTTTATTTTAATATTCTAATTGTATTTAAAATTGTTATTAAAGTAGTCCCAACATCTGCAAAAACTGCTTGCCACATTGTTCCTATTCCAAAAATACTTAATAATAATACAAATATTTTTACTCCAATTGCAAATGTTAAATTTTCTTTAATAATACTACTTGTTTTTTTAGATATTTTTATTGCTTCAATTATTTTGCTAAGTTCATCTGTCATAATTACAACATCTGATGCTTCTACTGCCGAACTAGAGCCTATTCCTCCCATAGAAATTCCTATATCTGCTCTTGCTAAGACAGGACTATCATTAATTCCATCTCCAACAAATACAATTTTCTTATTTGTTTGTGTTTGCAATTCTTTTTCTAGTTTTGCATATTTATCTTGTGGTAACATTTCGTATTCTATACTTGATATACCTACTTGTTTTCCAACTTGCAAAGCAATTTCTTTATTATCCCCTGTGAACATTTTTGTAATTATTCCAAATTTATTTAATATACTAATTGTTTGCTTTGCATCTTGTTTTACTTCATCACAAAGAATAATAGCCCCTACCGTTGTTTCATCTATACTTAAATATAGGTAAGTTCCTATATTTTTTTCATTTATATTTATATTTTCTATGAAATTTCTATTCCCTATTTTAATTTTTTTATTATTTATTTTATATTCAATCCCTTTACCTGGAATTTCTTTAAATTCTTCTACATTACTTAAATCTATTTTTTTATTTACATTATTTAATATAGCTTTAGCAATTGGATGATTAGAAAAACTTTCACCTATTGCAAAATATTCTAATAAATCATTTTCAGTATACTCTTTATTAAATAACTCTATTTTACTTACTATAAATTTACCTGTTGTAATTGTACCTGTTTTGTCAAAAATTATTTTTCCAATATCTTTTAAACCATCTAGATACTCACTACCTTTTATTAAAATTCCACATTTTGATGATTTTCCAATACCGCTAAAATAACTAAGTGGTACAGATATTGCAATAGAACAAGGACAAGAAATTACTAAAAAAGTTAATGCTCTATATATGCTTTGCAAATATGTAATATTTTTAAATAATATTGGCATAAATATTGCAACTAAAAGTGCTAAAATAAACACTATTGGTGTATATACTTTTGCAAATTTGTTTACAACTGTTTCCGTTTTAGTCTTTTTATCTGTTGCATTTTCTACTAAATTTAGTATTTGATAAACAGTACTATTTTCATAATTTGTTTCTACTTTAATTTCTATTAATCCATTACTATTTGTTCCACCTGATAAAACTTTATCTCCAACTTTAACATCTATTAGTCTGCTCTCTCCAGTTAATGCAGAATTATCAATTTGTGCTGTTCCACTTATTACTTGCCCATCTAATGGTATTTTTTCTCCTGACTTAATTACTAATATATCTCCAATTTCAACATCTTCTGTCGATACTTTTTCTATTATTTCTCCTTTTTTTATGTTTGCATATTCCATTCTCATATCCATTAAATTAGATATAGAATTTCGTGTTTTACTAACTGCATTTGCTTCTAGTATTTTTCCAATTTCATATAAGGTAATAACCATTATTCCTTCCATTGTTTCTCCAATTAGGTATGCACCAATTACAGAAATAACAATCAAACTATTTTCATCTAGTATTTTATTTTTTAATTGTTTACATGCTTTTATAAAGGTTTTAAATAAAAGAATAATTATTGAAATTAACGCAAATACTAAACATATAGTTTGATTCAATTTTAGTAATATAGGTATAAAGTAGATTAATAATCCAATTATTAATCTAAAAATATCGTTATTATTTCTCTGAACCTCTTCTATTTGTTTTTTATTTTTAGAAATAATATTAACATCTGGTTCTACAGATTTTATAATTTTTAGAATATCTTCTTCTAAATTTTTTTGTTTATCTGTTTCAAAAGATAAAGTAGATGTTGAAAAATTAACTAGAACATTTTTATACTCATTGAATGTGGAAATTTTATCTTCTATTTTTTTTGCACAACTAGCACAATCTAAATTTTGCAAAATAAATCTATAGTTCTTCAATATGTTCACGACCTTTCTTTACAATTTCAGAAATATGCTCATCATCTAAGCTATAATATACTACCTTTCCATCTTTTTTATATTTTACTAACTTAGATTGTTTAAGTAATCTTAATTGATGAGATATTGCAGATTGTGTTGTACCAACTATTGCAGCTATATCGCATACACATAATTCCTTTTCCATTAATGCATATATTATTTTCATTCTAGTTGAATCTGCAAAAACTTTAAAAAATTCTGCTAGATCGTATATAAGTTCATCCTCTGGCATTATTTTTTTTACTTTACTAACAACTTCTTCATTTATAATTGTATTTTCAAAATTACACTCCATGGTACACTCCTTTTTATTATATGTGAATATATGTTCATATGTTCATTATATACTATAATAAAAATAAAGTCAATATATTGTGTATGATAAATTTCTTATTATACAAAAATCTAGCCTTTCGGCTAGATTTCTTGCAAAATATTAGCTTGTTTTTCGAAAAATGGAAAAGAGAACCGTCCCTATTTTCCACGAAAATAAATAAATATATAAAAAATTTAATAAAGTGTGGTAAAGAGTTGATTTTAGTGATATAATAAAAATATAATAATTGAAAGTGAGGAAGTTTATGAATAATATAAATTTAATGAATTATTGGATTGAAAGTGCTAATGAAGATTATAATGTAATGAATGTATTATTTAATAATAAGAAAAATAATTATTGCTTGTTCTTTGGACAAATGGTAATTGAAAAACTATTAAAAGCATTATATGCAAAGAATAATAAAGAAACACCACATGCACCAAAAACACATGATTTATTATATTTAGCAGAAAAAATAAATTTAGAATTAAAAGAAGAGCAAGAAGCAATTTTAAATGAAATAACAACATTTAATTTAAGTACCAGATATGATGATTACAAAAAAGCATTTTATAATAAATGTACTGACGAATATACAGAAGAACAAATGATTAAGATTAAGGAGGTAAAATTATGGTTGGAAAAGATGTTAAAAGAAAAAACTTAATAAATAAAGAAATAGCTGAAATAGTAGACAAATATATTGCTGTGGTAAAAGCAAATTACAATGTAGTAGCAATAATATTATTTGGATCTTATGCAAAAGGAACAGAACATAAAGATAGTGATATTGATATAGCAGTAATTACAGATGATATAAAAACAGATACATTTGATGAAGAAGTAAAATTAATGATATTAAGAAAGGGAATAGATTATAGAATAGAGCCACATATTATTACTGTTTCAGATTATGAAAATGATGAAACCCCTTTTGTAGTAGAAGTAAAAAATACTGGAATAAAAGTAGCTTAAAAAATATTGTTTTATATAATCTAAGGAAATCAGTCTAAGCAAATTTGACCTAGACTGATTTATTTTTTCAAATTTAAGAGTATCGAAAAAGTTGTATAAATCGGAAATTTATCAGATAGATAAATAATTTCTATAATATAAATTAAAATATCTATCAAGTTTAATTAATTTGAAAGTTCCTTTAATTTGTTCGCTACGCGAGATTTTCGGTTATGAAAAATCTATGTGTATCTTTGCACAAAATACTTTTATATAATGTGAAAAGATTACTTTTCTATATATATTTCAAATATGTTTGTCAATATAATTTCTTTGTTTCTCTTTTTCCTTATACCAAGAAATCTAGCCTCTCGGCTAGATTTCTTGCATAATATTAACTTGTTTTTCAAAAATTGGAAAAGAAAACCATCCCAATTTCCACCGATAAAAGGAAAACTAAGTGCAAAGCCACATTTAAAGTTCTACAAAACCAAAACCGTACGGAACGAATAGTCGCTGTATGAACCGCCATCAGAGTAGCAGTAATAGAACACTCCCGCACCAGAACCATTATAGAAATGGCTACTACGCACGAAAAACGGACCGTCGGTGCACGGAAAGAAGGAGCAGCCCTGGTTCCAGCTATTTATACCTAAATCACTTGATGATGTTTCTAAAATTGCATCTCCATATCTTGTTTCTTTACTTTCTTTATATTTATTATAATTACTTTCTCTTCCATCATT
>CANQZV010000022.1 GCA_947628425.1 uncultured Clostridia bacterium
TTATGTAGTTGCTTATCAACCCAGTTCTTATACAGAACTGTAGCCAAGGCAACGTTTAATGTTAAAGATATCATAAATGCTATTATAAAAAATAGTATTACTTTAACCATAAACATCACCACCTCTCCTACGAAGATTCGTAAAAATTGGTGGCAAAACCACATCTGCTTTTCATCATTTCCTATGTTTTCCAATATATAATATTTTTAAATAAAAAACAAGCGAACAGAACAAATTATTGCAAAAATATATAAAGTTACTCCCGTATTACATATAAGGATGTCGAGTTTCATATATTATATCTTATTTAACGAAGTCAATACTTTTAAGAATGTTTTTGACAATTTAAATTTAAAAGTTCATTTACAAAAACAAGAAAATGTTATAAAATATAAATTGAAAAATATTTAAGGAAAAATATTATGGTAATAAATAATAAAGAAAAATTTATGAAAGCAGCTCTAAATGAAGCAAAAAAAGCATATAATAAACTTGAAATACCAGTAGGTGCTGTTATTGTTAAAGAAAACAAAATAATAGCAAGAGCTCATAACTTAAAAGAATTTAAGCAAGATGCAACAAAACATGCAGAAATAATAGCAATAGAAAAAGCAAGTAAAAAATTAAATAATTGGAGACTTAATAATTGTGAAATGTATGTTACATTAGAACCATGTCCTATGTGTGCAGGAGCAATAATTAATTCTAGAATAAAAAAAGTATATGTAGGTTCAAAAGATTTAAAAACAGGAGCATGTGGTTCTAAATTAAATTTACTTAATGATTATGAATTTGATACTATTGTAGAATGTGAATTTGGAACACTAGAAAATGAATGCCAAACAATTGTAAAAAGCTTTTTTAAAAAAATTAGAGAAATAAAAAGCGGGAGATAAGAATGGAAGATAATTTAAAAATAAAAAAGATATTAAAAAAAAGTGTATATTTTTTTATTGTTATATTAATTATAGCTGTAATAGGTTTAATGATATTAAGATATCATGTTGAAGGTGAGCAAAATATGCCTTTTAATTTATCTGAAATTTTAGTTGTTAGTACAGCAGAGGGTTATGAAGAAGAAGTAAAAGAAGAAAACAATTGGAATTTTGAAATTTATCAAACAAATGATGTTTACTTAACTATAAAAAAGAATAAAAATTATAAAGAAACACAAGCAATTAAAAGTATAGAAATTAAAAATATAAATATTGATAACCCCCCTAAAATAGGAAATATAGAAATTTATGTGCCAAACAATGAAAACAAAACATTTAAATATACAGAGGAAAATAAAATCACTAATCAAATTAAATATGAAGGAGATATGAAATCTGATATAAATAACTTTAAAATATCTAATCAGGGTGGAACAATAATATTTAGAATATTAAATAAAACAGGAAAAAAATACGTTTCAAACGATGAAGAAATAAAACATGATGGAACATTATTAAATAAAGTAAATGCTAATAATGAAGATATAAAACTAAAAATATCTTTTGATTTAATAATTAATTTAGAATCAGAAGTAGCGTTTTCAGGAAAGATTGAACTTGAATTACCAACAGAAGACATCACAACACAAGGTATTACTAATTTAGATATTCAAGATACAAAAAATATAATATTTAAAAGAAATTAGAACATAATTATATTTATAAATAATAAAAAAAATAAATAAGGTATTAATACCTTATTTATTTTTTCCGTGTTCTATTAAAATATTTTCTAAATAAGTAGATTTAATTTTAGAAATAGAAAATTCATTTAAAATTATATTCAATTTATTATTTTTATTAACAATAAAATAAAACATATTATTGTATGTATATATATTTGAAAAATCCTTTTTATCTATAAAGGAAAATATATTAGCAATATTTTCAAAACTATCAAAGCAATATATATAATTTTGAGAATTGTTATTTTTATAATCATTTAATTTAGTAATTGTAAAAATAAAAATATTATTTGCTAAACTAATTGATTCTATAATAAGTTTACTATTACCAACATAAAAATTAAATTCTTCTTCTGCTAAATCTAAAATATCTAAAAAGAGTTCTTGTGTTTCTAATGAATTTGCCATAAAAGTATTTAAATCTATATTGTTTTCTTTTAGGTCATTTGCATTTAGAATAACCTTCAATTTATTTGTATCTATTTTTTTTATTTGCATATACTCACTTCTTTCTAAATTATAGCTTGTTAATAATATACCTAATATAATTATACTATCTTTAGAAAACAAAATAAAGGGGCAATATTTGGTAATTTATATTAATATATGATGTTAATATATAAAAAGTGAATTAATTTATTAAAACAACTTGAAAAAAATACATTTTGCGTATATAATACAAACATATATAGTAATAAAAATATATATTTCCGTAAGAAAAATAGGAGGAATAAAAATGGCAACAAGAGATAAAAATATATGGATATTAATTTTATTTATATTATCTGGATTAGTAATTGGGGGGTTACTAGGAGAACTTGCATCAAAAGTAGACTTTTTATGGTGGTTAGGTTATGGCGAATCTTTTGGGTTAACAGCACCATTAGAATTAGATTTAAGTATTATAAAAGTTACTTTTGGTATAGTATTTAAAATTAATATAGCTAGTATTATTGGTATGGCATTAGCTATATTTATATATAGAAAAGTATAATTATAATGAGGGAGCTTCAGAAAAGGAGCTTATATGTCAATTAAATTAAAAGATTTGCCAATAATTGAAAGACCATATGAAAAATTAGAATTATATGGAGCAGAAAAGTTAACAAATGCCGAATTATTAGCAATTATTATAAAAACAGGTACTAAAGAAGAAACAGCAGTTCAATTGGCACAAAGAATTTTAAAAATAAATGAAACAAATATAAAAGATGATTTAACATTTTTACAAGACACATCAATATCTGAACTTATGAAGATAAAAGGAATAGGAAGAGTAAAATCAATTCAATTAATTGCTACAATAGAACTTGCAAAAAGAATTAATAAACCTACAAATTCTAATATTATAAAAATTAAAAGTACAGAAGATATTGCAAAATTACTAATGGATGAATTAAAAAATGAAAAAAGAGAAAGAGCAAAATTAGTTCTATTAAACTCAAAAAATATTATTATAAAAATAAAAGAAATATCTTATGGAGGAACAAATTTTGCTTATATAGAACCAAAAGACATATTATATGAAGCAATAAAAATTCAAGCACCAAAGATTATTTTAGTACATAATCACCCAAGTGGAGATACTAAACCTAGTAAATCGGATTATGCAATTACAGATAGAATATATGAATCTGCAAGTCTGATGGGAATAGAACTTTTAGATCATATTATTATTGGGAATAATAAATATGAAAGTGTGTTATACAGAAAGGAACAAAAATTATGAAATTCAATTTTTTTAATTTATCATTTAGAGATATAGGAATAGATTTAGGAACAGCAAATATACTTGTAACTTTAAAAGGAAAAGGAATTATACTAAATGAGCCATCTGTTGTTGCAATAGATAAAATAACAGGACAAATTGTCGCAACAGGAACAGAAGCAAAAGAAATGTTAGGAAGAACTCCAGAAAAAATAAGGGCTGTAAGACCAATGAAAGATGGTGTAATAGCAGATTTTACTGCGACAAGATTATTATTAAAAAATATTATTCACAAAGTTTGTAGAAAATATAATATCTCAAGATTAAGAAGTGTAGTAGGGGTTCCATCTGGAATAACAGAAGTAGAAGAAAGAGCTGTTGAAGAGGCAATAATGCATGCAGGAGCGAAAGAAGTTTATCTAATTGAAGAACCTATTGCAGCAGCAATTGGAGCAGATATGGAAATATCTGAACCTAACGGAAATATTATTGTAGATATAGGCGGAGGTACCACTGAAGTAGCGGTTATATCATTAGGAGGAATTGTAGTTAGTAATTCAATAAGAATTGCTGGAGATGAAATTGACGAAGCTATTGTAAACTACATTAAAAAGGAATTAAATTTAGCAATAGGGTTAACAACAGCGGAAGAAATAAAAATAAAAATAGGTTGTGCAATGCCACTAATGACAAAAGAAAGTATGGAAATAAGAGGTAGAGATTTAAATACAGGATTGCCAAGAAATATAGTAGTTGATTCAGAGCAAATTCAAAAAGCCATGGAAGAACCAATTAAGGATATTGTTGAAGTTGTAAAAAATACTCTTGAAAAAACACCACCAGAACTTGCATCAGATATAGTAGAAAAAGGTATTGTTTTAGCAGGTGGAGGTGCTCTAATTAGAAATATAGATAAACTAATATCACAAAAAACGGAAATTCCAGTAATAATTGCAGAAAATCCTTTAAATTGCGTTGTTAAAGGTACAGGAAAAACATTAAATGATTTAGAAAAATTAAAAACTATTTTAGCAAATTCTAGAAGAAGATAATAGGAGGAATTATATATTGAATAGAAAAAGAAATGATGCAATTGGTGTTATTATTACAATAATCATTTTAGTTTTATTAGTTTTTCTCTCAAATTTACAAATAGAAAAAATATCATATATAGAAAATGCATTTAGTAAAATAGTAATGCCTATACAAAGCGGACTAACATATATAAAAAACAAATTTCAAGGAAACAATGAGTACTTTGCAAATTTAGATAATTTAAAGCAAGAAAATAATGAATTAAAGCAAAGAAATAGTGAATTAGAAGAACAACTAAGACAACTAGAAATGATAGAATCTGAAAATAAAACGTTAAAAGAATATTTAAATTTATCTGAACAATATAAACAATATACAACAATACCAGCGTATATTATAAACAAAGACACTAGCAATTATTCTAAAATTTTTGTAATTAATGTTGGAAGCAAAAATGGTATAGAAAAAAATATGATTGTAATAGCAGCAGAAGGATTAGTAGGACATGTTATATCTGTTACAGATAATACTGCAAAAATTCAAACAATTATTGATTCATCAAATGTAGTAAGTGCTACTATAGAAAACTCTGGGGATCATGTTATTTGTAGAGGAATGATAGAAAACAGAAAACTAAAAGCTACATATGTATCTACAACAACAACATTAATACAAGGAGAAAAAATATATAGTTCTGGTATGGGAGGTATTTATCCAAAAGGAATTTATATAGGAACTATTAAAGAAATTGTAGATACAAAAAATATAACAGATAGATATTTTATAGTAGAAACTGCTGTTGACTTTGAAAACTTAGAAACAGTATTAGTAATTAAAAATTAAAATAGAAGAAAAGAGATAAAATGAAAAAGGGATTTATAACGTTTATTCTTATCATAATTTTTTTAATAATATATTTATTACAATCTAATTTATTTTCTTGGTTTAATCTTGCAGGAGTAAAACCAAACTTATTTATAATTTTTATTTTTATAATAGGTTTATTTTCTGGAGAGAGTAGAGGTATAACTTTAGGAATTATATTAGGAATAAGTTTAGATTTTTTTATAGGAAAAAGCATAGGAATATCTGGAATAATGTTAGGAATTATTGGCTTTTTAGGCGGATATTTAGATAAAAATTTTTCTAAAGATAGTAGATTTACAATGATTATTATGATAATTATATCAACTTGTTTATATGAAGTGGGTAGTTATTTATTTAATTATATAGTAAATAATGCTAACATAGAATTATCAATGTTTTTAAAAATATTAGTAATAGAGAACTTTTTTAACATTATGATAACAATTATTTTATATCCAATTATAATAAAATTAGGTTATAAATTAGAAAAAACATTTAAAGAAAACAAAATTTTAACAAGATATTTTTAAAGAAGGGAAAAAAATTTGAAGGATAATAAAATAAAAGCAAATTTTAAATTAAGATATAATATAATAATTGTATTAGTGTATATTATAGGTATTATTTTGTTAGGTCAATTATTTTTCTTGCAAATTATAAAAGGTTCTGAATATAGAGAGACTTCAAATGCAAGACTCACTAGGGAAAGTGTTATTGAGGCTGCTAGAGGATCAATATCAGATAGAAATGGAAAAATATTAGCAACAACTCAAACAGGATATAGTATAGAGTTATATAAAACTAAAATAGATGATGAAACGCTAAATAATACTATACTAAAAATAGTTAATTTATTAGAAAAAAATGGAGATGCTTATATTAATAATTTTCCTATTACTAGTGATTACAAATTTACAATATCCTCAGAAGAAAAAATATTAGAATGGAAAAGACAATATAATATCTCTGATAAAGCATCCGCAAAAGATTGTGTTTATAGATTTAGAGATAAATATTCCATAAACAATACAGATATGAAAGAAGTTTTGAAAATTATTGCTATTAGATATGAAATAACAACAAAAGGATATAGTTCTACAAGGTCTATAAAAATAGCTGAAAATATTAGTAAAACAAGTGCAATACAATTTAATGAACAAAATGCCGATTTCCCAGGAATAAATGTTATTACTCAACCTGTAAGAACATACACAAGTGGAAGTTTGGCTGCAAATATTATAGGTTATATTGGTAAAATTAGCGGGACTAAAGAACTTGAAGAAAAGCTGCAAGAAGGCTATGAGGCAAATGATTATATAGGTAGAGCAGGAGTAGAAGCAACTCTCGAAAAATATCTAAGAGGAAAAAACGGTATTAAACAGATAGATATGTCTGTTGATGGAACAATAGAAGATGAATATGTTCAAGAGGAAGCAGTTTCTGGTAATAATGTAACTTTAACAATAGATTCACAGTTACAAGGAAAAACAGAAGATATAATAAAAGATGCTATTAAATCTCTAAAGAAGCTAAAGAAAAAATCTACATTTGGTTCTGCTGTTGTTATGAATGTAAAATCTGGAGAAATTTTAGCAATGGTTAGTTACCCAACTTACAAACCAGAAGTTTTTGTAGGAGGAATTAGTCAAAGTGAATGGAAAAAAATAGATGATAGTAAAGCATTATATGATAGATCTGTACAAGGGTCATATGCACCTGGTTCAACTTTTAAAATGGTAACAGCAACTGCAGCTTTAGAATCAAAAGTAATAACACAATCTCAATATGTAAATGATAGGGGAGTATATCCATATCCACACTACCCAGTTTGTTGGTATTATACACAATATCACAGAGGACATGGAAATTTAAATATAAAGCAGGCATTACAAAAATCATGTAATTACTTTTTCTATGAAATGGGTAGAAGATTAGGAATTGACACTATAGAAAAATATGCTAAATTTTTTGGATTAAATCAAAAAACAGGAGTAGAACTTCCAAACGAAACATCAGGAATTGTAGCAAGTAAAAGTGTAGCGGAATCAAAAGGAAAATCGTGGTATTTATCTGATACATTATCAGCAGCTATAGGGCAAACATATAATAGTTTTTCGCCATTACAAATGGCAAGATATATTAGCATTATTGCAAACGGAGGAAATTATATTAATGCAACAGTAATAAAAAGTATAAAAGACACAGATGGAAACGAAATTCCTAAAACTGAAATTAGGCAATATATATCTAACCTATTAGGAGAAGCAAAACAAGATAGCAATTTAAAAGTAAATAAAGAAACACTATCAGTTGTAAAAGCTGGAATGAGACTTGTAACTTCTCCAGGAGGAACAGCATATTCAGCATTTAGTGATTTTAAAAAGTCTGTAGCAGGAAAAACCGGTTCTGCACAAGCCGGAGAAGTAACAAATGGATGGTTTGTAGGTTTTACACCATATAAAAACCCAGAAATTGCAGTTGCTGTTATATTAGAAGATGGTGCAACTGATTCATATGCAGCAAAAACTGCTAGAAAAATATTAGATGTTTATTATAATATAGATATTAAAGCTGATAATGTAAAGGAAAATACAAGTGCAAGTGCTTATACAGAAACACAAAGATAATAAAAAAGTAAGAAAGGAATTTAAAATGAGAAGTTGTATAAAAATAAGTGGAGAAACAGATAATATTATAATCAAATTAAATGAAGAAGCAACACAGGAGGAAATTCTAGACAGCTTAAAGAAAAAAATAACAGATTTAAAGAAAATATATAAAGAAGCAAATAATCCTATTTTTGTAACAGGAAAAATACTTAAAAATTCAGAAATGAAAGAAATAAAGAATTTAATTAATTCAAAAATAGATGTTAAAGTAGACTTTGATAGTCCAAAGACATTAGGTTTACATGGAATAAAAAGATCATTTAATCAAGAAATAGAGTCTTCTGACACAAAGTTCTATAAAGGTTCAGTTCGTTCAGGACAAAGAATAGAATATGAAGGAAGTATTGTTATCCTAGGAGATGTTAATGGAGGAGCAGAAATAATTGCAGGAGATAATGTTGTTGTACTTGGAATATTAAGAGGATTAGCACACGCAGGAGCTAAAGGTAATAAAAAAGCAATGATAGCAGCGGCATCAATAGAATGCAAGCAAATAAGAATAGCAAATATTATTAAGGAAATAGAAGAAAAAGATGAAGAAGGAAATATAATAGAAACAACTAGGAAAACATATGCATCAGTAGAAAATGATGTTATTGTATTAGAATAAAATAATTTAAAATCAAAAAATGGATAGATGCTTTATTTATCCATTTTGTTATGTTAGTAAAAGCAAAGTTAGTGTAATAAAAAGATAGATATCTTTTATTCCTTCTGTATATAAAAAGTAAATTAATAATATTAATAAAACATCATCAAAATATAAATCAATACCAAGTAAATTAATATGGTCTGAATTTAATTTTTGTTTATTATTATCATATTTTTCATGTTCATTTTGTTGTTTTGAATTATTGTTATAAGAATAATTATTTGTTAAATTTCTTTTTATGGGATAAGTTTTTTCAGAAAAACTTTCATTTTTCATATTTTGTTTGTATCCAAAATTATTATTCAATGAACTATTTTGATAGTTATTTCCATTAAAATTATTATTATTATTATTATAAATAGGGTGGTTAAAATTTGAATAATTAAACATCATAGTCCATTAACACCACCGTTAGAATTAAATGCTTCTAGTATTTTACTAATATTTAAGAATTGCATATATTGATCTAATTTTTGTTTTCTGCCATTATTAAGATAGGGTTTTAAAGAAAGTAAAAGATTAGTACGAGGGTCATTTTTATTTGAATTTACATTGTCCATTATAGATTTTAATTTTAATATTGTGTTAATATCAATATTAAAGTTATTCTCTGTATTTGTAGAATTGTTAGATGATGAAGTATTTAAATTATTAAGTATATTTTTTATTGTGTCTTCATTTATATTATTAGAATTTGAAGATATATCTTTTTCATTATCATTTTGAATATTATCATCATTATTATTTTGTTGAAGTATATTGCTTAACTTTTGTATAATTTCAGACATATCTTCATTATTCATATTAATTCTACTCCTTTCAATTTTTTAAAATTATAGCTTATTGATTATTATTTTTTAACTTATTAATAATTTCATCTTTATTTTTAGAATTCAAAATTTGGTTGGCTTGCTCAATTCCTTTTTCCAAATCTTTTTTATCCATTTTAGACAACATATTTAATAACATATTCATATTTATATTATTATTCATAAAAAACCTCCAAATGAAATATCTTGATATAATTATATTATTAAGAAAGTAAATAAATGTTACTTAATAATTAAAATATATTAAATAATTAGTTTCATAAATAAAGTGATAAATAAAAGATGATATCCTAAAAAATATAAAAAAATAATATTCAAAGTAGAATAATTAAAAAATCTTACTATATAAGTAAAAATTATATTTTTATTAAAAGTGATTTTTTTATTTTAAAATTTTTATTCTAGGAAAGCCTCTTTGTATAAAAAAGGAAATTTCGGAAAAAATAAACCAAAAACTTTTAGGATGTGAAAAAATTTTGAAAAAACAAAAAATTTTGAATATAAAAGGTACATTACTGGATGAAAGACAATTAGAAGTTTATTTAGAAAAAATAGCTTCTGAGCATAACTTACAAAAAAATTCAGACAAAAATACTTACCCTATTAATAGGTTAGATGAAAATTTTAATTATATAACAAAAACCTACGATACTTTAAATATAAATCTAAAACATAAAATAAATATTCATCCAGCTGGAGAATGGTTAGTTGATAATTATTATATTATTGAAGAGGCATATAAAACAATAAAGAAAGAATTAACTTTAAAAAAATATAAAAATTTTGTTGGTTTATCAAATGGTGTTTATAAAGGATTTGCTAGAATATATGTTTTAGCTTCAGAAATTGTTGCATATACAGAAGGACAAATAGAAACGAAAAATCTAAAAAAATTATTGCAAGCTTATCAAAATAAAAAAACTTTAAATATGGAGGAAATATGGAGTATTAGTTTGTTTTTCAATATAGCAATTATAGAGAAAATTAGAAATATTTGTGAAAAAATTTACTGTTCTCAAATTGAAAAATATAAAGTAGAAAGTATAATAGAAAGATTAGTAGAAAACGTAGAAGAAAATCATATTACTTTTAAAAAAGATATAAAATTAAATAAATTTACATCTAAAGAAACCTTTATTGAATATTTATCTTATAGATTAAGGCTATATGGAAAAAAAGGTTTACCATATTTACAAATATTAGAAGAACAAGTTGCAAAAACAGGAACTAACATTTCCGAAATAATTAAAAAAGAGCATTTTGATATTGCGTTAAAAAAAGTATACATTGGAAATTGTATTAAAAGTATAAAAAATATACAAAGAATAAATTTTACAGATATTTTTGAAGAAATTAACGGTGTAGAAAATATATTAAAGCAAGACCCTGCTGGTGTATATGAAAATATGGATCATAAAACAAAAGACTATTATAGAAATGTAATTAAAGAATTATCTAAAAAATCTAAGATATCAGAAATTTATATTACAACTAAAATATTAGAATTAGCTAAAAAAAATTATGAAGATAAAAACATTAAGAAATCTCATATAGGTTATTATTTAATATCTAAAGGAAAAGAAGATATTGAAAAAGAATTAGGAATGAAACCTAAAAAAATAATTAATAAAAAAAATATTTATATAGCAAATATTATACTTTTTACAAGTATATTTGATTTTCTAATATCTTTTTTTATGTTAAAAATAAGTAATTTAGCTTATTCGTTAATAACATTATTTTTATTATATATTCCAATAAGTGAAATTGTTATAAAAATACAACATTATATTTTAGGAAAAATAGTAAAACCAAAATTAATACCTAAATTACATTTCCAAGATGATATTCCTAAAGAATATACAACAATGGTTGTAATTCCAACAATATTAGATTCAAAAAATAGAGTAGATGAAATGTTTCATCGATTAGAAGTTTTTTATTTAGCAAATAAGTCTAAAAACTTATATTTTACCTTATTAGGGGATTGTACTTTATCATCAAAAGAAGAAGAAGAATATGATAAAGAAATAATAAATGAAGGAAAAATTATAATAGATAAATTAAATAATAAATATCCTGATAATACTTTTTCTAAATTTAATTTTATATATAGAAAAAGAACATGGAATGCAAAAGAAAATGCCTATTTAGGTTGGGAAAGAAAAAGAGGAATATTAACACAACTTAATAATTTTTTATTAGAAAATAGTAATAATAATTTTTTATACAATTCTATGTTAAATAAAAAAATTCCCAAAATAAAATATATTATTACATTGGATTCTGATACAAGTTTAATTTTAGATTCAGCAAAAAAATTAATTGGGGCAATGGCTCATATTCTTAATAAACCAGTTATTGATAAAACAAAAAATATTGTAGTAGATGGTTATGGAATTATTCAACCTAGAATAGGTATTAATATAGAAGCTAGTAATAAGAGCATATTTACAAATATATTTGCTGGAAAAGGCGGAATTGACTTTTATAGTAATGCAATTTCAGATATATATCAAGATAATTTTAATGAAGGAATATTTACAGGAAAAGGAATTTACGATTTAGAAGTTTTTAATAATGTTTTAAAAGACACTATACCAGACAATACAGTATTAAGCCATGATTTATTAGAAGGTCTATATCTAAAATGTGGTTTAGCAACAGATATTCTTTTATTTGACTCTTATCCAAGTAATTATAATAGTTATATGACAAGACAATGTAGATGGATACGAGGGGATTGGCAAATTATAAAATGGCTTAGTAAAAATATAAAAGGAAAAAAAGAGTATACAATAGAAAATCCATTAGGAGAACTAGATAAATTTAAAATAATAGATAATTTAAGAAGAAGTTTATTAGAAGAAGCACAACTATTATGTTTAATTTTTTATGTTTTAATTAAATTAATAAATAATATAAATATGAATATTTTTTTAACAGTTGTATTTATTAGTATTTTTATTGATTTTATTATAGAAGCAATAGATTATATTGTATATAAGGAAGAGGGAGTAACAAAACAAGAAAGTTTTGCTAATAACTATGGAGTAATTAAAAGATCTTTTTTAAAATCAATAATTAACTTTATGAATCTTCCAGAAAAAGCATATTGTTATTTAAAATCAATTATAAAAACTTTATATAGAGTATATAAAACAAAAAAAAATTTATTGGAGTGGACTACAGCAGATGATGCAGAAAGAGATTCAAGTAATAATGTTATACAGTATACCAAAAAAATGTGGATAAATTTACTTTTGGGATTTTTATTTCTAATATCTTTTATTAAATTAAAAAATATTTTTATTTTAGCTATTGCTTGCTTATGGATTGTTGCACCATTTGCTTGCTATTATATTAGTAAACAAATTATGTATAAAAGCAAAAAAGAGGAAGTGAAAAAAGAAGATATTAAATATTTAAAAGATATTGCAAAAAAAACATGGAGTTTCTTTGAAGATTATTTAACAGAAGAAAACAATTATTTACCACCAGATAATTACCAAGAATCGAGACCAAATAAAATTGTAAATAGAACATCATCCACAAATATTGGACTAGCTTGTATATGTGTTATAAGTGCTTATGATCTTAAACTAATAGATATAGAAAAATGTTTAGATTTATTAAATAAAATAATATTATCAATAAAAAAACTACCAAAGTGGAATGGACATTTGTATAATTGGTATCAAATAAAAAAATTATGTCCATTAAAACCAGAAT
Source organism: uncultured Clostridia bacterium (assembly GCA_947628425.1). Taxonomy (GTDB): domain Bacteria; phylum Bacillota; class Clostridia; order TANB77; family CAG-508; genus HGM13634. Next base: position 13,175 of record CANQZV010000022.1, read on the forward strand.
ATATCTCCACTGTAGATAGTGGAAATTTTGTTGGTTATATGTATATTTTAAAGGCTTTTTTGGAAAGTCAAGAAAATATAGAAAATAAAGAATTAGAAGATAGCATAAAAAGTAATATAATATATATAGATAGCTTAATCAAAAATACAGATTTTGAAAAACTTTATGATAAAGAAATAGGACTTTTATCTATTGGGTTTAGCATAGATGAAAATAGATTAACACCATCATATTATGATTTATTAGCATCAGAAGCAAGACAAGCTAGTTTAATTGCAATTGCAAAAAAAGATGTTCCAACAGATCTTTGGAATAATTTAAGTAGAACATTAACTTTAGTAGATAGAAAAAAAGGACTAATTTCTTGGTCAGGGACTGCATTTGAATATTTAATGCCAAATATTAATATAAAAAAATATGAGGGAAGTTTACTAGATGAATCATGTAAATTTTTGATTATGTCCCAAAAAAAATATTGTAATAAATTAGGAATACCATGGGGAATTTCTGAAGCAGCGTTTAATTTAAAAGATTTAAATTCCAATTATCAATATAAAGCATTTGGAATACCATGGTTAGGACTAAAAAGAGGACTTGCAGATGAAGCGGTGGTATCTAGCTATGGTAGTATAATGGCAATCACAGATTACCCTCAAGAAGTAATAACAAATATAAAAAGGTTAGAAAAATATGGAATGTATAACAAATATGGATTTTACGAATCAATTGATTTTACTCCAGAAAGAATAGCAAAAAATAAAAAATTTGAAATTGTAAAAACGTATATGGCACATCATCAAGCACTTATCTTACTATCAATAAATAATTTATTAAATAATAATATATTACAAAAAAGATTTCACAAAAATGCTGAAATAGAAGCCGTAGATACATTATTACAAGAAAAAATGCCAGATAATGTAATAATTACAAAAGAGAAAAAAGAAGTAGTAGAAAAGATAAGATATAATGGTTATGATAATTATATTATAAGAACAATTAATAATATAGATAATAGAATTAATAATTTAAATGTAATATCAAGCGATAACTATATGGTATGTTTTAATCAAGATGGTACAGGTTATAGTAAATATAAAAATATATTAATAAATAGATTTAAAGAAACAGATAATTCTAACCAGGGAATAGAAATTTTCTTTAAAAATGTAAATAGTAAAAAAATATGGAGTAGTTATATATTGAAAGAAGAATATAATTCATACAACTATAAAATAGAATTTACACCAGATATGAACAAAATTATAAGAAAAGAAGAAAATATAGAAACTATTATTAAAAATATTGTAGCTCCTAATGAAAGCGTAGAAATAAGAAATATTAAATTAAAAAATACTGGAAACGAACAAGAAATTATTGAAATATCAAGTATTATAGAACCAATATTATCAACACAAAACCAAGACATTTCTCATAAAGCTTTTAATAATCTATTTTTAACATACGAAAAAATTGAAGATGCATTAATTATAAAAAGAAATAAAAGAGGAAATCAAAACGAAATAAATATGGCAGTTGGATTTTATGCACAAAAAAATAATATTGGAAATTTCGAATATGAAATAGATAAAGAAAAATTATATGGAAGATTAAATAGTAACATACCAATTAAAATTAAAAATTCAGATAAATTTAGTAATGAGATAGGTCTTGTAATAGATCCAATTGTTGCACTAAAAAGGACAATTATATTAGCTCCTAAAGAAACAGTGGAAATGAATCTTGTTATTAGCGTTAATGAAGATAAATTATTAGCAATTAATAAATTAAATAAATATAAAAACTTTGAAAATGTAAAAAAAGCATTTGAAATTTCAAAAATAAGAACAGAAGAAGAAGGAAGATATTTAAGAATAAGAGGAGAAGATATTGTTTTATACCAAAAAATGCTTTCATATATTATTATGCCAAATCCTATTAGAAAAGAGTATTTAAATAAATTATCTAAAACATTATACTCTCAACAGGATTTATGGAAATACGGAATTTCAGGAGATTTGCCAATTATTTTAGTAAAAGTAAAGGAAGAAAATGATATTTATGTGATAAAACAAATATTAAAAGCTTACGAATATTATATTACTAAAAATATATTAGTAGATTTAGTTATATTAGATGAAGAGACAAATGTATATGAAAAATATGTTAAAAATGAAATAGAAAAAGAAATAGTTAGTTTAGGATTGAATTATTTATTAAACAATAAGATATTTATAATTGATAAAAAAGAAGTAGATGATATTGCCATATTTATATTAAAAGCCAATATTATTTTAGATTGTAATCTAGGAGACTTAAAAAATATAATTAATGAAATGGAAGAAGATTATTTATTAAAAAACAAAGAAACAAAAAGTAAAAACATATTAACTATGGAAACAGAGTTTGAAAAATATAATATTGAAAATATGGATTTGAAATATAAAAATTCATATGGTGGTTTTAGCAATGATGGAAAAAATTATGTTATAGAAGTAAGTAATCAAATTCCATCTGTATGGTCAAACATTTTAACTAATGGTAGTATGAGTACAATTGTAACGCAAAATTTAGGTGGTTATACGTGGAATAAAAATAGTAGATTAAATAAATTAACAAGATGGTCAAACGATACAGTTTTTGATACGCCATCAGAAGCTATTTATATTAGAAATTATTCAGAAAATAAATATTGGAGAATAGGGCAAGATAATTTACTTGCAACTTACGGCTTTGGGTATGCACATTACGAACAAAAAACGAAAAGTATTAAACAAGAACTAGATGTTTTCATTCCAATAAAAGATAATGTAAAAATAAACATTCTCAAAATAAAGAATAATAATAGTGAAAATAAAAAAATAAATCTAATATATAAAATAGATGATGTTTTAGGAGAAGATGAAATAAAAACAAATGGCTATATTTATTTAGAGTATAATGAAAAGGAGAATTATGTAATAGCTAAAAATTTATACAAGCAAGATATTAATGAAATGATATATGTATATTGTAGTGAGAAAATACAATCATATACCGGAAATAATAATAGTATTAAATTAGAGAGTAAAGATAGATTAAATAATGAAAATTCTCTAGGAAATTCTTCATGTATTGCAATAGAAATAGATTTAGAATTAGCAGAATATGAAGAAAAAGAAATAGTATTTGTAATAGGAACAACACAAGAAAATATTAATACTGAATATAGAAATGTTAATAAATGCAAACAAGAGCTATCGAATACAAAAAAATATTGGTTAGAGCTATTAGAAAAAATTAGAGTAAAAACTCCAGAGGAATCTTTAAATATTATGTTGAATGGTTGGGCGATGTACCAAACAATTGCATCAAGACTGTTAGGTAGAAGCGGATTTAACCAATCAGGTGGTGCATTTGGATTTAGAGACCAACTTCAAGATTGTATAGGATTGGAATATATAAATACAGATATGGTAAAAAAACAAATCTTAAAACACGCAGCTCATCAATTTATAGAAGGAGATGTAGAACATTGGTGGCACGAAGAAAATAAAAGAGGTATAAGAACTAGATTTTCTGATGATAGACTATGGCTAGTATATGTAACTTTAGATTATATTAACTTTACGAAAGACGAAGATATATTAGAAGAAAAAATACCTTATTTAAAAGGAGAAACGTTAAAAGAAAAAGAAGATGAAATATACGATATACATGAAAAAACGGAAAGTAAAGAAAGTTTATATTCACATTGCATTAGAGCAATTAATATTAGTTTAAATTTTGGAGAAAATGGTTTACCTTTAATAGGAAGTGGAGATTGGAATGATGGATTAAATACAGTAGGAAACAAAGGAAAAGGAGAAAGTGTATGGTTAGGATTTTTCTTATATGATATTCTAAATAGATTTATAAAAATAGTAGAACAAAAAAATGATATAGACTTAATTAATAAATATAATCAAATTTTATTAAAATTAAAAAAATCATTAAATTTTAATGGATGGGATGGAAAATGGTATAAAAGAGCTTTTACAGATGATGGAAAAGTTTTAGGTAGCATAGTTAACAATGAATGTAAAATAGATAGTATAGCACAAAGTTGGTCTATTATTTCAGGAGTAGGAGACAATGATAAAAAATATATTGCATTGGATAATTTAGAAAAACACTTAATAGACGAAAAAACAGGAATTATAAAACTATTAGAACCACCTTTTGAAAAAAGTGAATTAGAACCAGGATATATTAAATCATATTTACCAGGAGTAAGAGAAAATGGTGGACAATATACTCATGAGTGTTGTTGTTAAGACAGTTATTCGAACGAAGTGAGTTAGAAATGTCTTATGCAACTGAGCGTAGCGAAGTTGTATACTTTAGAAAAAATATTGATACTCTTAAGTTAGCTGTTAGCGAGGAACGAGCTTTACAGATAACTTATGCCGTGGAACAAGAGATTCTAGCGAAGCGTACGAATCTCTGATAAGTGGAACGGCAAACATTAAAAATAATTACGAAAAAATTCCGTAAACGGAAAAAATTCGTAATGAAATGTACATATAGTCAAAAAATGCACAACATATTATTAAAAAAATGCACAATAAAATAGACAAAAAATGCACAAAATATATTGAAAAAAATATAAAAATATGTTATCCTAAAAAAGAGGTGAAGTTAATGAAATTAACCAAAAAAGGTTACATGCCGAGATTAATAGATAAAGCAATAGAAGAAAATCTGGAGATTTTTGGCGCTATTAGTATTGAAGGACCAAAATG
>CANQZV010000023.1 GCA_947628425.1 uncultured Clostridia bacterium
TTATTCCTTTCATATTTTTTAATTTTTTGTTCATTTGTTTACCTCCTTTAATTTTTATTATTTACATTTTTTTATTTTTATATATCAGACTGTTTTGAAACCTTTTTGAAAATACAACCAAACAGCCTTTTGAGGCGGGGAATACCCATCAGCTTGGAGGGGTTATTTTTGAAAAAAAGTTCTCAAAAATAGTCTGTATAATGTACATTGATTAATTTTATAAAAAATTTAATGATGTGATATTTATTTACTTTAACTTTTAAATTTCTATGTATCAGACTGTTTTGAGACTTTTTTGAAAAAATATGGCCCGACAGCCCTTTGAGGCGGGGGAATACCCGTTAGCTTGGAGGGGCTATTTTTGAAAAAAAGTACTCAAAAATAGTCTGTATAATGTACATTGTTTAAACACTCAAAAATGACAGGTGAATAAAAATTACCCGTCATCAATATACATGTTTATAAAAACAAATGATACCATTTGTTCTGTTTTTATATTATTAAAATAGCCTCTCTCTCTCTCTCTCTCTCTCTCTCTACAGCACCAACAGTTATAAGCTTCATATTTTTCTCCTTCTTTTGTTTTTTATTTTTAGTATTCCTCTTATGTAGAAAGTTTGGCAAAAGCGCCAACCACTACAATTGAACTATTCATTATTCACAATGTAAATAAAAATACATTTATTTAATGTATTTATTTTATAAATAATATTTCTATTTGTCAAGATACTTTTGTAACTTAATATTACTTTTTTTAATGTTTTCATCAATTTTTTATTATACTAAGAAATCTAGCCTTTCAGCTAAATTTCTTGCAGAATATTAACTTGTTTTCAAAAAATGGAAAAGAGAACTGTCCCGATTTCCACCGATTTCCATTTATATTTTTTCTAGAATCTTTTTTGCACATTCAAATCCACTTCTTGCTGCCCATGCAACAGTTTGTTTTGTTCCTATTAAATCTCCTATTGCATAAACTTCTTTGTTTGATGTTTGATAATGTTCATTTACTTTTATATAGCCCCATTTTGTAGTTTCTAAATTAAGTTTATTTACAACTTTTTCATTAGGGTGTGATCCTACTGCCATTACTATATAGTCTATATCTATTAAATAATTACTTCCTTCTATATTAACTGGACTTTTTCTTGTTTCTCCTGGTTTTTGAATTAATTCTGTTTTTATACATTCAATTTTTGTAGTATTATTTTTAATTACTTTTAATACATTTGTTTGAAATAAAAAATTAATATTTTCTTCTTTTGCTGCTTTAATTTCTTTTTTTTCTGCTGGCATTTCTTTTTCTGATCGCCTATAGATAATTGTTACATCTTTTGCTCCTGCTTTTTTCAATTCTCTAGCTGAGTCCATTGCAACATTTCCGCCACCAATAATTGCAACTCTTTTATCTTTTAATTCTGGTATTTCTTTGTATTCTAATAACTCATTTCCACCTATTACAATGTCTAATTCTTCACCCGGAATATTCATTTTATTTGAAATGTTTGCTCCAAAAGCCAAAACAATAGCATCATATTTTTCTTTTAAATCTTCAATATTAATATCTTTTCCTAATTCTGTATTAGTTATTGCTGTAATATTATTATTAAGAATACATTTCTCTAACCATTCATTTAATATTTTTCGTGGTAATCTGAAATTAGGTATTCCATATCTTAATATTCCACCTAACTCGGAATGTTTTTCATAAATATCTACCTTTATTCCCATTGTAGATAAATAATATGCACAAGCAATTCCAGATGGTCCAGATCCTATAATTGCAATTTTTTTGTCTGTATGTACACTATCTTTTTTTTCTATACTATTCTTTAAAATATAATCTCCTACAAACGTTTCTAATTCTCCAATTTGTACGCTTTCTCCTTTTATTCCTCGCACACAACTTCCTTCACATTGTGAACCGTGAGGACATATTCTTCCACAGATTGGTTCAAAAATTGTTGTTTCAGATAGTATTTTTTGAGCTTCAGCATAATTTTCTTCTTTTACCTTTTCTATAAAGTCTGGTATATTATTTTGTAATGGACATCCTGATTTACATGGTTTTGTTTTGCAATGTAAACAATATGAGGCTTTTTCTTTTATTTGCTCTAAATAATTCTCCATACTTAATTTCATCCTTCCTAATGTACAAATTTAGTTATTACCTTTTACATATCTTAAATAATGTAATAAACCTATAATTGTACTTGCTGTAAATAATTCATTTTTATCTAACATTTCTACTACTTCTTCTAATGGTAATTCTATTACATTAATATTTTCTGTTTCATCTAAATGCTGTTGAGTTTTTTCTAAATCTGTAGCAAGATAAATTGATATTTTTTCATCAGAATAACCTACACATGGATAATATTCTCTTAAAAATTGTATATGTTTTGCTAGATATCCTGTTTCTTCTTCTAACTCTCTTATTGCTGCTTCTCTTGATAATTCGCCTTCTTCTATCATTCCAGCTGGTAATGCAAGAATAACTTTTCCTATTGGTGTTCTTGGCTCTTGTATCATAATTATTTTATTGTCTTTAGTTATTGGAATAATAACGCTAGCAGGACCAGCTTTTACGTGTTCTCGATAAATTATTTGATCTCCATTTAGGTATTCTATTTCTTCAACTTTTATTCTTTTTCCACAATATGCTACTTTTCTGCTTTTTTCTTTGTACTCTATGTCTTTATAATATGGATTACTCATTATTTTCTATCTCCTTTATTTTTTCTAGAACTTTTTTTAAATCTCTCCAAAAATCTATTTTTTTACTATTATCTCTTAAGAGTGCTGCTGGATGAAATGTTGGCATATACCATATTTGCTTTCTTTCTATCCAGTTCCCTCTAATTTTTGTTATACTATATTCTTCACCTAATATATTTTTTAATGCTGTATTTCCTAATAATACTATTATTTTAGGTTTTACAAGCATAACTTGGTTTCTTAAATAATCCATACAGGCTTCTGACTCATCTTTAACAGGTGTTCTGTTTTGAGGAGGTCTACATTTTACTATATTCGTTATGTACAGTTCTTCTCTTTTTATTCCTATACCTTCAAATGCTTTATTCATCAATTGTCCTGCTTTTCCTACAAATGGAATTCCTTGCATATCTTCATCTGCTCCGGGGCCTTCACCTATTAACATTATTTTTGCTTGTTTATTTCCTTCTCCAAAAACAATATTATTTCTGTTCATACATAATTTACATTTTTTGCAGCCAATAATATTATTTTCTAATTCTTCCCAATAATTGTACATTTTTTACTCCATAACTTATAAATTAATATTATTAATAATTATATCACACAATTTTCTAATAATGTTATTTTTTTGTTTTCTTTTGTATTTATTTTAGCTTTTATACCAATTGGAATAACAGTTTTTCTTTCACAATGTCCAAAATTATTTGTTTTTATAATTGGAAATTTATATTCATTATTTAAAACATCTAATAAAATTTTTTCTAAAGTAATACCTGATTCATGTTCATAATTACCTACCCATATTCCTTTTATTTTATCAAATACATAATTTTGTTTCATATGATATAAATAATGATTAACTAGGTTTGGATCTGATTCATACCCTAGTTCTTCTATAAATAAAATTTTATCTTTAAAATCTAAAGAATATTTTCCAGAAACTAATCTTGTTGTTAAACTTAAATTGCCACCCACTAAAATACCTTCTGCTTCTCCTGGCTGTATTGTAATATGTTCGTCTTCATTTGTTCCAAGTTCTAAACTTTTGTCTTGAAATCTTTTTATTAATTCTCGAAAACTATATTCTGTTTGCCAAGAACTTAAAGATTTAAATGTAGGTCCATGAAATGTAATTAATCCGGTTTTTGCATATATAATATTTATAATAGATGTAATATCACTAAAACCACATATTATTTTTGGATTTTTCTTAATTAATTCATAGTTTATATAGTCAAAAGTAGAATTACTATCTTGTCCTCCTTTTACACAAATAATTGCTTTAATTTGTGTATCTTCAAACATAGAATTTATATCTTCAGCTTTTTTTCTTGCTGATTCTCCATATTCGAGTGAATTTGTGTACACATATTTTCCAAATTTTATTTTATATCCTAATTTTTTAAATAATTTTACTGATTCTTCTATATAATATTTGTCTTTTTCTAATGCAATATTTGAAGGAGCAATTACACCTATTGTGTCTCCCGGTTTAATTGAATTTGGTAACATATTATTTTCCTCTTTTCTAAAAAATTAGTATAGTTCCATTAGTGTTATATTTCTGCCTGAATTTTCTCCATGTGCTCTATATGAATGAATTTTATCTTCATTACATACACTACATATTTTACTATCTATAATATTTTCTTCTTTTAATCCTAATTTTAATAATATTTGCTTATTAATTTCTACTGTATCTATAAAGTATTTATTATTATTTGATGAATCCGATTTTATTATATAATTATTTATATCTAATTCTTTTTTAAATTTATTATAAAATAAGTCTTTTACATCATCTTCAACTTCAAAATGGCACTTTCTTATTGTTGGTCCTATACAGCATATAATATCTTTTGGATTAGAATAATAATTTTGAACCATTGCTTCAACTGCATTTATGCCAATTGTTTGTAGTGTTCCTCTCCAACCTGAATGAACATTACTAATTACTTTTTTTACTGGATCAAAAAAAAGTAAAGGTGTACAATCTGCAAAACAGAATATTAAAGCTTTATTTTTTTTGTTTGTTACTAATCCATCAACATTATCAAACTTCTCATTATAAATTCCTTCATCTCCGTCTTCTATACTTTTAACAATATTAGTATGAGTTTGATTTGGTCTACATATATTCGAATATTCTATTCTAAATTCTTTACATATTTTTTTATAAGAATCTTCTACTTTATTCTTTTTTTCTTTGTAACTGTCAAAGCTTGCAAAATCTAAAGGTTTTAGGGTAAAGCAATGTTTTAAAATATTTTTATATTCTAGTAATCTTCTAAATTGTATATATTCTATACCATTATTTTTTACATGAACAATACTTTCGTTTGTTAAATCTTTCATAATTATCTCCTCATACTATTTTTCTATATTTTCATTAAGTATTTCATTTTTACTTAAATTTGGAATGTATCTATAATTATTTCCTTTTATTTCTGGATTAAATCCACATATTGATTTATAATTGCAATATAAACATGGTGTAGTTCTCTTTTTTGAAATATACACAGGGTTTGGATTAATTTGTCCAGATAATATTTCTTTTGATATTTGCCTTAGTAAATTATTTACTTGTTTTTGTAATACTTTGAATTCTAATAGATCTATTGTATTAGATTTTATTTTACTTATTTGCCCGTTTTTATCTATATAAACAGGAACAATATTAGACTTTCCTGATGTAATATTTTTATCCATCATTTGAACTACCTTTACATCACCTAAAATTAGTCCATTCATTCTAAAATTATTTCTAATTTCATTTTCTATTTCTTCATCCGTAATATTTCTATTTCTTGCTTTAATAACTGGGTCAATTAGATTAAAATATAATAATCCTGCTGGACTTGCATTTTCTTCTTTTGTAATTGCATCTAAGTAGGTAAGTAACTGTATTTGTATTCCTGCCATTACTTCATTTAAGTCTATATTCTTTATAGAAGATTTATAATCAATTATTCTAATGTATTTTCCATCTTCATTTTCTGCAATATCTACTCTGTCTATTTTTCCTATAATTTCTACTTTTTGATTATTTTCTAGTTGAATTTGTATTGGAGAATATGTTTTTCCTTCTCCAAATTCTATTTCATTTCCAAATACATTAAAATTACTTTGTCTAATAGTATCTATTATATATTGCAATGATTTTTTTATTACTTTTCTTAATCTTTTTGTTAAAACCATATATTTTGCAGTACTATTAAATATGTAGTTTTCATTAAGTGCTAATTTTGAATTCATTATTTCTTCTATAATATTTTCTATTACTTCATTTTCCATTTCCCTTATATTTAAATTATTTTCAGTAATATAGTTAAAGAAATCGTCTATAACTTCGTGCATAAAAGTACCAGTATCTAAACTTTCTACTTTAAATTCCGTTTTGTCTAATAATTTTAATCCATATTTTATATAATATGAAAAAGCACATCTTTTATATGTTTCCATTTTTGATACACTAGTTTTTAAAACATTTCCATATAACTTTTCTAAATTTTCTTTATCTATTTTTTCTGGAAGGTTTGAATAGTAAAATCCTTTAATAGCGTTATTTAATGGTTCTTTATATAATTCGTCTTTACTATATAAGTAATATATTTCAAACCAGATATTATCTATTGTTTCTCCATTTAAAAATTTTCTTAAATTAATTAACAAATTATCAAAAGTTGTGTTCTTAGTTGTAATTTTATTGGTTGTATCGTTTGTAAGATTACTTTCTTCTTTTAATTTACTAAATATCTTTTTTATTTTATTAATTAAAATAGATTTTCTTAAACCTTTTCCATCTGAGTCTGATGCCGAGTATGATAAATATAACTTATCTTCTGCTGTTGTAAATGCCTTATAAATATTAAAATTTTCATCATATATTTGTTCTGTTAGGGTTTTAGCTAATTCTATACCATATTGTTTTAAATAATTTCTTTCTTCATCATCTATAAATCCCTCGTTTTTATTATTACTTGGAAAAACACCATCGTTTAAACCTATTATAAAAACTATTTTCTTTTTTGAACTTCTTGACCTATCTACATCACCTACAGTAACTTCATCTAAAGTTGCAGGTATTTTACCTAAAGAACTATTACTTAACCCTATTTTTAACAATTCGGCATATTTCTCAAAAGAAATTTTCTTGTCTCCTAAAACGAGTATTATTTCGTCTAATAATTCAATTAAAATGTTCCAACTTGTACTATAAATATTTGCTAAATCTATCTTTCCATTTTTTTGTAAATTTACAACTTTTTTATTAATTTCTTGGTCTATATTATTATTTATTAAAAATTCGTATAAATTTCTTGTAATATCACTTACTGTTTTACTATTATTTAAATTATCTCTAAAATTTAATAATGGCATAACAATTTTTTTTCTAAGTTCATTTAATTTATTTAAATCATAGTTTTCATTTATTTGTATTTTCCATTCTTCTGAATATTTTTTTAAACCTTTTATTCCTAAACTTTTACAATAATTTTCTAAGATAAAAATATCTTCATTATCTAATTCTAAAAAACCTGTTTTAATATAATTAAACATTGCTTTTGTAGACCAATTTTTTGCAAAAATATCTAAAAAAGCTGTAATATATTTTACCAATAGATTTTGACTTAAATCTTGCTTCTCATCAATAAAAACTGGAATTTTATATTTTTCAAAAATCGCTTTTATTAGTCCAGAATATTTGGATATATCTTTCGTAATAATAGCTATATCTTTGTACCTATATTTTTTGTTTTTTACTAAATCTATAATATTATTAGCAACATACTCTATTTCCAAATATGCATTATTTGCTAAGAATAATTTTATATCACTACACTCTTCATTATACCTGTCCCTTTTTTTGTTTGTTAATTGTTCTTCTAATTCATATAATTCCTTACTTTTAAATCTATATTTTTTTTCTAAAAATACTGGAGATTCAATTTCAATATTATTTTTTTTAGCTATATCAATTATTTTATTTATACTTACTTTATTAGAATAAAATAAATCTGTATCTGGATTTGTATTTCTAAGTAAATTATCTGTACATATTGATATATTAACTATTTTACAAATTTTTATTAATTTTTCTATAATAATGAATTCTTGTTTTGTAAAACCTGCAAATTCGTCTATATAAATAATTGCGTCTTTAAATAAACTTGATTTTTCAATATTTTCACCTAAAATGGTTAGTATATCGTTTTCATCTATATATCTATTAGATATTTCATTTCTATAACAATTAAGTAGTAAATTTACATCTTCTAGTTTGTATTGTAGTCTTTTATTTTCTACTTTTGTATATAAATTTTCAAAATCTATAGAATTTACATTATGTTTTTTTATTTCTGTTATAAGTCTTAAAATAACATCTAAATTTTTTTCTGTTTTTCCTAAATATTTCAATTTTTTTCTATTTTCGTCTAATATATTATATAAGAGCATTGCTCTACCTGATTCAGATAGATTTGTTTTTTGTGTATTTCCTATTTCATTCATTACTCTATATGCCATACGGTCAAAAGTTAGAACTTCAGCATTAATAACAGCTTTTGCTTTTACTGCTTTAATTAAATTTTGTTCAGCAGTAAAAGAATACTGTTCTGGTGTAATAATAAAAATTTTATTTTTATTGTTATTTAACTTTCCAATTTCTTTAAAGCATAAACTAGTTTTACCTGTTCCGCTTTTGCCGTAAATTAATCTTAAACTCATTTATATTTCACCTGGAATTATTTTATCACAAAAAATTATTCAATGCTATATATTTATAGTATTTGCTTAAAATTTTTCCCAGTTGTAATATATAATATAAACGTTATATATATATATATATATTTAGTGTTAAATTTATTCACTAATAATTTTTAGACATATTTCTGAAGTTATCTCTGTTTTCATAATTTTTATAAATAATTTTTCCAAATTTAATTTCATTGACTTTCTTTTGACATTCTATAATTATAATTGGCAATATAGATATTAATATGCAATATAACCATTGAATATTATTTAATTGTACTAGTTCAAATATGTTCGTAAGTATTGGAATAAATATTACAATGCACTGTAAAACTGTTCCTAGTAAAAAGGCTCCTATTAAGTATTTATTTTTAAATATATCTTTATTTAATATAGATTTTTCACTTTTTATATTAAAACTATGTACTAATTCTAACATTCCCAAACAAACAAAAGCCATTGTTCTTCCCACTTTAAGTCCATATTTGTTATTACCAATACTAAATGCTAATAATGTTAGAATACCTATCATTATACCTTCTATAAATATGCTTCCCCATAGTCCATTTGAAAATATTCCTTTTTTAGAGTTTTTTGGTCTTTGATTCATAATGTCTGGTTCTGGTTTTTCTAGTCCTAATGCTATTGCTGGAATTGAGTCTGTTACTAAATTAATCCATAATAATTGAATTGCTAATAGTGGAGAATCTAATCCTAATAATAATCCAATAAATATTGTTACAATTTCTCCAACATTAGTAGATATTAAGAAATGTATTGCCTTTTTAATATTTGAATAAATATTTCTTCCTTCTTTTACTGCACTTACTATTGTTACAAAATTATCATCTGTTAAAATCATATCTGATGCATTTTTAGCCACATCTGTACCATTTTTTCCCATTGCAATACCTATATCTGCATTTTTTAAAGCAGGAGCATCATTTACTCCGTCACCTGTCATTGCAACAACATTTCCTGTATTTTGATATGCGTTTACTATTCTTACTTTATGTTCTGGCAAAACTCTAGCAAACACACTATATTTCATAATATTTTTTTCTAGTTCTTTATCTGTAATTTCATCTAACTCTTTTCCTGTAATGGCTAAATCATGTTTTCCAAGAATTCCTAAATCTTTTGCAATTGCTTTTGCAGTTATAATATGATCACCTGTTATCATAACTGTTTTTATTCCTGCATTTTTACAAACTCGAATAGCATCTTTTACACCTTCTCTTGGTTTGTCTATCATTCCTATTAATCCAACAAATACTAAATTATTTTCTATATTTTCATCTATTTTTTGGGGCAATTCGTCTATATCTTTATAACTTACTGCCAATACTCTTAAAGCATCGTTTGCCATTTGTTCATTTATGTATTTTATTTTGTTCTCTATACTTGAATTTATAGTTAATTTTGTACCATTAAAATAATACTCTTTGCATTTACTTAATAATATATCTGGAGCTCCTTTTGTAATAATTCTATAACCATTATCAGTTTTATGTATTGTTGTCATTAATTTTCTTTCTGAACTAAATGGTATATCATTTACTCTTTCATATTTTTTATATAAATTTCGTTTATCTTCTCCTATTTCTATAGCTTTTTCTACAATTGCTTTTTCTGTTGGCTCTCCTTCCACAACTTCTTTATTAAAAATACAATCTGTACACATTGCGCCTAATTGTATTAGAAATTTCTCTTCATATTCATCTTGCAATTTTCCATTCACATTAGATAAATTAACTACTGTCATTTTATTTTGCGTTAATGTTCCCGTTTTATCTGAGCAAATAATACTGCTACTTCCTAATGTTTCTACAGCTGGTAGTTTTCTAATAATTGCATTTTTTTTAGCCATTTTAGTTACACCAATTGAAAGTACAATTGTTACTATTGCAGGAAGACCTTCTGGTATTGCAGCAACTGCTAAACCTACAGATGTCATAAACATTTCTTGTATAGGTATTTCTTTAAAAATACCTATTATAAAAATTAAACAACAAATAACTAAACATATAATTCCTAATTTTTTTCCAACCTCTGTTAATTTTTTTTGGATTGGAGTTTCTGGAGATTCATTATTAATTATCATATTTGCAATTTTTCCTACTTTGGTATTCATACCTGTTTCTGTTACTACTGCCTCTCCATGCCCTCCAATAATTACTGTTGTTGCAAATGCCATATTAACCATATCTCCTATAGGAATATCTTTTTTTAATATTGCACTTGCATTTTTTTCTATTGGAATATTTTCCCCTGTTAATGCTGCCTCTTCTACTTTTAAATTATAAGAACTAATTAGTCTACAATCAGCTGGCACAAACTTACCAGTTTCTAATAAAATAATATCTCCTGGCACAACTTCTTGACTTAATATTTCTCTAATATGTCCATCTCTTCTTACTTTTGCAGTTGGTGAAGACATGTTTTTTAATGCTTCTATAGATTTTTCTGCTCTGCTTTCCTGCATAAGACCCAATATAGCATTAAAAATAACAATAGCTATAATTATAATAGAATCTATATAATCGTTTGTCCCATTTATTTTTTCTAAGATAAATGATATTATTGATGCTATAATTAGTATTATAATCATAAAGTCGTTAAGTTGTTTTATTAATTTAATAAAGAAATTATCCTTCTTTTTTTCTTTTAACTTATTTTCTCCATATTCTTGTTTTCTAATTTCTGCTTCTTTAGATGTAAGACCTACTTTTTCATTTGTTTTTGTTTGTCTCAATACTTCATATACATTCATTTCATGCCACATAAAAACACTCTCCTTTTGTAAATTAGCATATTTCTTTTGCTATTTATGAATATATATGCTTGTACATAAAAAAAATACCTATATTGTTTCTAATATAGGTATTTTAAAATATTAATGAACTTTTTCGTCGTTGCTTTCTTCTTTTACAGTTGTATTTTCTTCGAATTCTGTTCCTTTTATATAATCTTTTATTTTCTTTAAAGGTCTAAATTTAGTATTTTCTCTTGTTTGTGGTTTATTTTTTACATTTCTTTTTTGTTTTATATATTTTATTCTACTTAAGAAAGATTTTTTATCATTCATCATTTCTTGTTTACTTTCTTCTGTTTCACCTTTCTCTTCTTCTACTATAGATTTTTCTGCGATTTCAGCCCTATTATTAGCTTTTAATAATGCCTTTTCTTGTATATTTTTATATCTCTTAATAATAGATGTATGATTATCTAAAAATTCTGTTATTCTTGTAAATCCTTTAATTACTTTTGTGTTTTTAAAATTAAAATCGAATTTACCCTTATGAGAATTTGCCATTAACATTAATTTTCTGCATTTTGAAAATGAATTATCTTTATTTGCATAAACACCTTTCATATTAAATATAAATTTTATTTCATCAGATAGCCCCATATTGTATTCTCCTGCATATATATCATTAGCTTTTTCAATTTGCTGTAAATAATCATCTACTAATGGCATATCAAATTCTTTTTCCAAATTGTATAATATTTCTATAATTTCCTTAGAGGTATTATCTTCTACAAATTCATCAATAGTTTTATCATAATATTTTTTATAATAATCACAATTTTTAAAGTTATTATATATATATGAAATATCTTTTTTATCGTCACCATCTATCGTTTCTGAAATAACTTTTCCATCTTTTACATAAGAATATGTATAATTATTTTCTTTTGCATTAAACTCTATAACAATTCCTAATTGTTTTGTTTTTTCTTTTAGAATTTCTTCTTCTTTCTCATTTTGTTTTAGTCTATCAAGTTTGTATTTTTGTTCTGGTTTAAGTTCAACTTTATTTAATTTTTTAACTGTCGAATTTGTATTTAAATCTTTTACTAATGGATCAATTTTATTTTGTTTTGGTTCTTGAGTTTTAATACTTGGTTTAGTCCATCCTTCTTTTTCTTTGTTTACTCCAAATTTTACACCACTTAACTCAAGCATTTTTTCATGCTTTTCTTTAGCACTCATGTTTTCTTCTGGTTCTTCTACTTCTGGTTCTTCAATGTCTGGTTCCTCTACTTCTGGCTCCTCAATTTCTGGCTCTTCAATTTCTAGTTCTTCAATTTCTGGCTCTTCTACTTCTGGTTTTTCATTACTAAAATCATTTACCATTTCGCCTATTTGGGAAATATTTTTTATATTAAAATTATCATTAATTTTATTTTCTAATTCTTCTAATTCTAAGAACCTATCAATTGGTTTTCTACCATTTAAAAAATCATATAATCTCTTTAATTCTAATTTTTTAGCATCTTCATTTAATTCATTTAATTTATTTTTGTTATTAAGATAATTTTCCTTTGCTTTTCTTACTTTAGCTTTATCTGTATCAGGCAATTTTAAAAATTCTTCTTTTGTTGTATTATTCAATATAATCTCTTCTTCTAGTTTAGCTTTTTGTTCTTTAATTTCTTCTTCAGTTAATCCAGTAAAATCTGTAGAATTTAATTTTTCTATATCTACATTTCTATTTTCATCTATATATTCTTTCTTTGTTTGAATTAAAGATAAAATTTCATTTTTCTTTTCTTCAAAGGCTAAACTAAATTCCCTATCTTTTAACATTCTTTCTGCATCAATTTTTCTAAATTGTGCATCTTTTTCTTCTACTATTGCTAATCTATCTTTATAAAATCCACTTTGTTTATCTGAAAATTTATCAAGTTCAAGTTTTGAAGCTTCATATTCTTTTCTAGCATTCTCACTTTTTTCTTCTACATCATTTAATTCTTTTCTTAAATTTTCTATTTCATCATATTTAGCCTTAATTATTTCGTATAATTCATTCATATTTTTACCCCTTTCAAAATATAAAATAAATATTTTTACATTACACTATATATTATTAT
The DNA here is from genome assembly GCA_947628425.1 of uncultured Clostridia bacterium. Taxonomy (GTDB): domain Bacteria; phylum Bacillota; class Clostridia; order TANB77; family CAG-508; genus HGM13634. The sequence goes on from CANQZV010000023.1 coordinate 13,354, forward strand.
AACATTAAATTATATTTTTTTCAACTATTTTATGTAAATTGCATGAAAATTTAACATATTTGTAATATTTTGTAATAATATTTATATATTTATAAAATTAATTAATGATCTTTCTGCTAATTTTTTATATCTTTCTTTTTTATCTTTTATTTTTTTATCTAATTCGGGTAATATACCAAAATTAGCATTCATTGGTTGAAACTTTTCATTTGGTGTTGAAATATATTTTGCTAGAGCACCAATAATGGTTGTATTTGGAAAAATTACAGGTGACTGTTTTTTGAATAAATTTACTGCATTAATTCCAGCTACCATTCCAGAAGAAATAGATTCTACATATCCTTCTACCCCAGTTATTTGACCTGCAAAAAAAATATTTCTATTTATTTTTAATCTATATGTTTGATCCAATAATTTAGTAGAATTAATGTATGTATTTCTATGCATTACTCCATATTTTAAAAACTCTGCATTTTCTAGTCCAGGTATCATTCTAAAAATTCTTTTTTGCTCTCCAAATTTTAAATTGGTCTGAAAACCAACCATATTAAAAAAAGTACCTTCTTTATTATCTTGCCTTAATTGAACAACTGCATATGGTCTTTTACCTATTCGTGGATCGTCAAACCCAACTGGCTTTAATGGACCAAACCTTAAGGTATCTATTCCTCTTTTTGCCATTACCTCAATTGGCATACATCCTTCAAATATTTCTTTTTTTTCAAATTTGTGAGGTTCTACTATATCTGCATTTATTAATTCTGATATAAAAATTTCATATTCTTGTTTATTCATTGGAAGATTTATATAATTTTTTTCTTCTTTTAATAATCTATTTTTCCATTGTTCTATAGTTTCATCTTTTTTCTTCTCTTGAGAATATCTATCACCCCAAAAAGCAATATTCATATTAATACTATCTTTTTCTATAATTGGTGCTGCTGCATCGTAAAAATATAATTTATCTTCTCCTGTTAGCTTAGCTATTTGTTCTGATAACTTTTCCGATGTTAATGGTCCTGTTGAAATAATTGTAATTACATCATTATAATTATTTGATAAAATATTTGTAAATTCTTTATTAATAACTTGTATATTTGGATTATTCATTATATTTTTTGTTACTAATTCAGAAAATTTTTCTCTATCTACAGCTAAAGCTTGTCCTGCTGCAACTTTAGTTTCATCTGCACATTTAATAAGTAATGAATCTAATTTTCTTAATTCTTCTTTTAAAAGTCCACATGCATTTGTTAATAAATTTGATTTTAGAGAATTACTACAAACAATCTCTGCTAAATTTTTATTTTGATGTGCAGGCGAAAATTTTTTAGGTTTCATCTCATATAGTTTAACTTTTATTCCTCTTTTTGCAATTTGATAAGCTGCTTCGCATCCTGCTAATCCACCGGCCAATAACATTAATATAGTCTTTCATTCTATAAACATTCCTCCTAGAGTACAAATATATTTTTAAAGTTGTACTATCTATTCAAACAAGCTCATAATTTCTTCTTTGGATAAACTATTAATAAATTTTGTATTTGTACTTAGTATATTATCTATTAACTCTTCTTTTTTATTTTGTAGTTCATATATTTTTTCCTCTATTGAATTTTTAGTAATTAATTTATATACTTGTACCTTTTTTGTTTGACCAATTCTATGTGTTCTATCTGTTGCTTGATTTTCTACAGATAAATTCCACCATGGGTCATAATGTATAACCATATCTGCAGAAGTTAAATTAATTCCTGTTCCTCCTGCTTTTAATGATATTAAAAACACTTTTATATTTTCATTAGAATTAAAACTATTAATTAAATCTAATCTATCATTTACTTTTGTTTCTCCTGTTAATTTATAATAGTTAATATCATTCTTTTTTAGTTCTTTTTCTATAATTTCAAACATAGATGTATATCCAGAAAATAGTAGAATTTTATGTCCGCTATTAACTCCATCTTTTAAAAGTTCTATACATTGGTTAAGTTTTCCACTTTCTCCCTTATAGTTCTCTATAAATAAAGATGGATGACAGCATATTTGTCTTAATCTAGTTAATAAAGCTAAAATTTTCATTCTCGTTTGTTCAAATCCATTTACTTCTATTTCTTCATTTAGTTCATTTCTTGCTTTTGCTAAATAGCTTAAATAAATTTTTTCTTGCTCTTGTGTCATTTGGTTGTTTACAATACTTGTAGATTTATCTGGAAGTTCTTTTAATACATCTTTTTTAGTTCTTCTTAATATAAATGGTTCTATTAACATTTTCAACTTATTAAAAACATACCCGTCTTCTTCTTTAATTATTGGAATCTCATAGTTTTGTTTAAATTTTTTATAACTGAATAAATATCCTGGCATTACTAAATCAAAAATAGACCATAATTCATTTAATGAATTTTCTATTGGGGTACCTGTTAATGCATATTTAGTATCTGCTTCGATAAGTTTAATTGTTCTTGAATTTTTAGTATTACTATTTTTTATATATTGTGCTTCATCTGCAATAAGATATCTAAATTTATAATTTAATTCTTTATATAAATCTATATCTCTTTTTAATAAATCATAAGATGTAATTATTAAATCATATTTTTCAATTTTTTTTAACTTTTCTCTTCTTTCTGAAATGTCTCCATTTACAACTAATACTTTAAGTTTATTTGCAAATTTTTTTGCTTCGTTATACCAGTTTAGAGCCAAAGAACTTGGGCATACTACTATAGAAGTTTTTTTCGATGAAGTATTTTCTATGTAGTTTAACATTATAGATAATACTTGTATTGTTTTGCCTAATCCCATATCATCTGCTAATATTCCTCCAAAATGATACTCATCTATAATATTAAGCCAATTAAACCCTTCTTTTTGATAATCTCTTAATATATTGTTTAAAGATTTTGGTACTAGCATATTATTTTCTATATGATTCATTTTATTAATTAATTCATTGTATTCATTATTTGCATTAACTTCAACATTTGAGTAAGAGTGTAATAATTTATCAAGATAAATTGCTCTATTAATTGGTATTCTAATATAACTATCAATTTCTTTATATGTAATGTTCATACCTGTAAATAGATTATTTATAAACTCTATTTCATTATTATTTTCAAAATTTATAAAAGAACCATCTTTTAATCTATGATATTTCTTTTTTAATTTATATTTTTGTAAAATTTCTTTTAACTCTTCTTTGTTAAAGTTTAATTCATTAAAATTAATATTTAATAAACCATTTTCTACTTTAACACCAATTGATATTTTTTTATTTGTTCTTATTTTTTTTGAATTAAAATTATCTGTTGTATATATAGTTGAAATTTTACTATATTCTTCTATTTCTCTAGTAACAAATTGATATATAATATCATCATTTGTTAGTATAAAATTTTTATTTTTTGCATCATATAAGAAACCAGTTTTTCTTAATTTATTTAAAAAAATTGATTCTTTTAAAACATTTCTTTTTATATTAGTAGGTTCTTCTATTAATGGATTAAATTTAACATTATTATAACAAAATTCTACATTTACCACTATGTAATTTTTTTCGTTAATATCTATGTATAAATTTATATTTAATTTTTCTGGTTTATACTCATATAAATCTATATCTTCAATTTTAAATTTTTCATTTAATTTTGGCATAATTAAAGAAAAGAATATAGTTAAATCTTCCTTTTTAAATTGTATTTCTTGTATATTGTTTTTTATAAATGTTTCTAATAGTTTTAATTCTATTTCTATAAATTTTTCATTACATTTATAGATAGTATTATTAAAAATTATATAAACATAATTTTTAGAATAAATTATTGCTTTAAAATCTTTTAAATTTTGTTCTAAAACAATTGAACAGAATTCTTTTTTATTAACAATACTATAATTTAAACTAATATTATTATTAGATATTTTTGTTTGCTTACCATTAAAATCAATTCTTAATTCATTTCTTATTGTATAATCTATTATCTCTTCTAATGCCGTAAGTCTTACTAATATTTTTTCTTTAAAATATTTTTTAGTATAATATTTATTAATGTTCGTTTTATTAACAAAATGTATAATATCAACATATTTTTTTAAGACATTTAAATATATTTCTTTATCAGTATAAATTGTAAAAATAATATCGTTATTTTGTTTAATTTTTTCTTTATTTTGTAAATTATTATAAAAATCATTTAAATCTTTTGAAGAATTAACCTCATCTTCTTCCTTAAATAATATTTGTAATATATTATTATCTTTATTATATGTAAAGTTAGGAACTAGTTTTGTATTATTAATAATTTTAGTAAATTTATTTTCCTCATTAAATTCTTGTTCATATATTTTGTTTACTAATTCTTTAAATTCTCTATCGTGAAATTTGTTGGAATTATTTATGCTAGACATTATTTCCTCCATATAAGATTTACATTTTATTAATGTTATATTATATAA
>CANQZV010000024.1 GCA_947628425.1 uncultured Clostridia bacterium
GTGAGCCAGAAGGGATTCGAACCCCCGACCCCAGGCTTAGAAGGCCTGTGCTCTATCCAACTGAGCTACTGACCCATTTTTAATGCATTTATAATAATATCACGTTTTTTTTTTATTGTCAATTATTAATATATATTTTTTTATTTATTATAAATTTTTATCTAGTTTGGTACATTTATACATTTATTTTTTAACATAATATATATTTTTATTTAGAAATCACTTTTTTCGACAATTTATTGTTATATTTTATGTTATATTACATTTATATTACATAATTATATTTTTTTTATTACAAATTATTTAAAAACATTTATTTTAAAAGTTTGTATTTATATAATTTATAATGCAGTAATATAATTTATACATAATATTATAGTGAGGTTTATTATGAAAAGAAAATATTATAATTTAACTGCTCCTCAAAGGTCTATTTGGTTAACAGAGCAATATTACCCAAATACTAATGTAAATAATGTTTGTGGTACTTTTTGTAGCTCAGAAGTTTTAGATTTTGAACTTTTAAAAACAGCTCTTAATATATTTATTAAAAATAATGATAGCTTTAAAATTAAATTAGATATTATCGATGGAGAAGTTAAACAATATTTTTCTAATATAGAAAAAATCGATTTCAAAATAGTAAATATAAAAAATAAAGAAGAACAAACAGCTTTAGAAAATAAAATCGCTTCTAAAATTTTTACTATGCTTAATTCTTTGTTATTTGAGATTATATTATTTAGATATCCTGATGGACATGGAGGTTTTGTAGTTAGCTCTCATCACATCATTTCAGACTCTTGGACAAATGGTCTTTTTGCAAATGATGTTGCCTTAATCTATTCAAAATTAAAAAATAAAGAAGAATATACTAAAGATTCTAATTTTTCTTACAAAACTTATATTCAATCAGAATTGGAATATGTAAATAGCACAAAATTTGAAAAAGATAAAAAATATTGGGAGGAAGTATTTACTACAATTCCAGAAGTAGCCACTATTCCATCTATTAAAGATTCTTCTAAAAATCAAGACACTTTAGAAGCTAACCGTTTATTGGTAAATATAGATGAAAATTTATTAAATTCTTTAAAGACTTATTGTGAAAAAAATAAAGTAAGCCTATATAATTTCTTTATGGCTATTTTTTCACTTTATTTAGGAAGAGTATCTGGCTTAGATGAATTTATAATAGGAACTCCTATTTTAAATAGAAGTTCTTTTAAAGAAAAGCAAACTGCAGGTATGTTTATTAACACATTACCTTTAAAAATTAATTTAATTAATGATAAAACATTTTTAGAAAATTTAAAAGATATTGCAATTAATTCAATGTCTTTATTAAGACACCAAAAGTATTCTTTTCAATACATTATAGAAGATTTAAGAAAAAAAGATTCTAATTTACCAAAATTATATAATGTACTTTACTCTTACCAAATTACAAAAATGAATGAAAATATGGAAGCACTTGAACATAAAACTTCTTGGACATTTAATAAAACAATTACTGATGATTTAGATATTCATATGTTTGAATGGAATGAAAACAATTCTATTCAAATAGCTTACGACTATAAATTAAATAGATATGATGAGCAAGATATAAAAGATTTTCATGCTCGTATTTTGCATGTAATTAATCAAGTATTAGAAAATGAATCTATCTTATTAAAAGATATTGAAATTGTAACACCAGAAGAAAAACATAAAATTCTATATGAATTTAACAATACAAAAATAGACTATCCAAAAGATAAAACAATTGTAGATTTATTTGAAGAACAAGTAGAAAAAACACCTGATAATATTGCAGTTGTATTCGAAGACCAACAATTAACTTATCGAGAATTAAATGAAAAAGCAAATCAGTTGGCAATGTATTTAATTAAAAATAATATTAAACTTAATTCCGTCATTGGAATATTTCTTAATAGATCACTAGAAATGATTATTGGTATTTTAGCTACTTTAAAATGTGGATGTACTTATGTTCCTTTAGATCCTTCTTTTCCTCAAAAAAGGATTGAATACATGCTAAATGATAGTAATGTTTCCTTAATATTATTATCAAATTCTACTTTTAAAGAAATTGATAATAAATATTCAAAATTAAATATATCTCTTTCCGAATCAATAATATATGATAATTTAAATACTAATCTAAATTTAAAGATTTCTCCTAATTTTCTTGCTTATATAATTTATACTTCTGGTTCTACAGGAAATCCTAAAGGAGTTATGATTTCTCACAAAAATTTGAATAACTTTTTAATAGGAATCAAAGAAAAAATAGATTTTTCTTCTTCTAAGGCAATGCTATCTGTTACTACTATTTCTTTTGATATATTTGGATTGGAACTTTTTAGTTCACTTATAAATGGGCTAAAATTAGTAGTAGCAAATGAAAAAGAACAATACTCTGCAAAAGAAATTAATAGACTTTGTACATTGCATAACATACAAATGATTCAAACTACTCCATCAAGATTCAATGACTTTTTATTAGATACAAAACATATTACTTTTTTCACTAATTTAAAAGATATTATGATAGGGGGAGAACCATTAAATCTTAATTTGATAAAAAAATTAAGATCTATTACTTCCGCAAACATTTACAATATGTATGGACCAACTGAGACTACAATATGGTCTACAATAAAAAAGATAGATTCTGTAAACTCTATTTCTATTGGTTTTCCTATTGCCAATACACAATGTTATGTATTAGACAAAAATAAAAATTTTTTACCTCCTTTTACTCCCGGAAATCTTTATATAGGAGGGTACGGTGTTTCAATGGGATATTTGAATCGCCCTGAACTTACTGATTCTGTATTTACTAATTCTGCACTTAGTGAAAATGGTATTATATATAATACACAAGACCTAGTTTACTATGATAATATTGGAGAACTATTTCATTTAGGTCGTTCAGATTTCCAAGTAAAACTACGTGGATATAGAATTGAGTTAGGAGAAATTGAAAATAAGATTAGTTCCTTTAATGGAATAACCAAAGCTGTCGTAACTCATATTAATAATAAATATTTAGTAGCATATTATTCTTGCAAAGAAAATGTTGATATTAACTCTTTAAGAATATTTTTATCAAAAGAACTACCACTATACATGATTCCAAGTATTTTTCGAAAACTAGATAAGTTTCCATATACTCTAAATGGTAAACTAGATAGAAAAAAAATATCTTCAATGGAATTAAATACAACTAGAGAAGAAATGGAAGTAAGAAATGATATTGATAAATATCTTATAGAATTATTATCCAATGCATTAAATAATAATGATATCAACTTATTAGATACTTTCTTTTCGATTGGTGGAGATTCTTTAAGTGCTATTAATATATCATCTCGAATTTCTGCTAAATATAATATCTCTCTATCCGTAAAAGATATATTAGAACATACAACAATCAAAGAACTATCAGACTACATTGCTACTCTTTCAGAAAGTGATCAAAATATAATTAAAAAAGCAAAGAAAAAAGAGTTTTATCCTTTATCTTCTGCTCAAAAAAGAGTATATTATTCTTCTAGTTTAGATAATAATTCAACTTTGTATAATATTGCTGGTGGAATTGTTGTAGATAACTTATTAGATATTAACAAATTACAAGAATCTTTTAATACTTTAATAAATAGACACGAATCTTTACGTACGCATTTTGAAATAAGAGAAAATGAGCTTACTCAAATAATTGATGATAATATAGATTTCAATTTAAAACTAGATAATGCAACTACTGATGATTTAAATAAAATTTATGCCGATTTTGTAAAACCTTTTGATCTATCTAAAGCTCCACTATTTAGAGCTAAAGTTGTTAAATTAAAAGATAATAGAATGCTTCTTTTATTAGATATGCACCACATTATTAGTGATGGTACTTCTTTAAGTATTTTATTACAAGAACTTTGTGATTTATATAATGGCTATTCTTTACTCGAAAAGAATTTAGACTATAAAGATTTTACTTTATGGGAAAGACAAGAATTTAAAACAAAAGAGTTTAAAGAATCAAAAGAATATTGGTTAAATGAATTTAAAGATGAAATACCTTTATTAAATATGCCTACAACATATCCTAGACCTTCTACTCAAAGCTTTGAAGGTTGTAATTATCATGCAAAACTATCTAACAAAGTTTTTGAAAAAATAAATGAAGTAGCTAAAGATTTAAATATAACACCATATATGTTATTACTTTCTGTTTACTATATTTTACTTTCAAAGTATACTTCACAAGATGATATTGTTGTGGGAACTCCAATTGTTGGTAGAGATTTACCAGAACTTTCTAATATGTTAGGCATGTTTGTAAATACATTACCTTTAAGAAATAAAATAGACCATTCATTATCTTTTGTAGAATTTTGTAATTTGATAAAAGGAAATTGTTTAAATAGTTTTAAAAATCAAAATTATCCTTTTGACGAATTAGTAAAAGCTTTAAAAATTAAAAGAGATACTAGCAGAAATTCATTATTTGATATTATGTTTGTTTACCAAAACAATGGATATCCAGCAATTAGTTTTAAAGATACATCAGTAAAATATTTTATTCCTGATAATAATGTGTCTAAATTTGATTTAACATTGGAAATTATTCCAATTAATAATGAATACGATTTACGATTTGAATACTGTACAAAATTGTTCAACGAAGATTTTATAAAACAATTTGCTTCTCATTATATCAATATATTAAATATTGTTTTAGAAAATAATAATGTTAAGATAGCTGATATTGATATGCTTTCTAATGATGAGAAACATCAAATTTTATATGAATTTAATGATACAAAAGTAGCTTATCCTAAAAATAAAACAGTTATTGAATTATTCGAAGAACAAGTAGAAAAAACGCCTAATCAAATTGCTGTTATTTTTGAAAACCAAAAATTAACTTACAAAGAATTAAATGAAAAGTCTAATCAATTAGCACATTTTTTATTAGCTAATAATGCTAATATTGGAGACATGATTTGTATTTTATTAGATAAATCTTTAGAGATGATTGTTTCTATATTAGGAGTTTTAAAAGTAGGTGCTACCTTCTTACCTATTGACATTAATTATCCAAATGAAAGAATAGATTACATTATTAAAGATTCAAAATCTAGTATTTTATTAACCACTCAAAATCTTATTAATAAAGCTAATGATACAGTTCAAGTTTTAAATGTAGAATTAGATAATATTCAATATAATCAATATTCAAAAGAAAATTTAGGTATTAAATATTCTTCTGAAAATCTTGCTTATGTAATGTATACATCTGGTTCTACTGGTAATCCAAAAGGAGTTATGGTAACACATAAAAATATACTAAGACTTGTAATAAATAACAAATTTATTTCGTTTTCTAAAAATGAAAACATTTTACAAACAGGCTCTATTGTTTTTGATGCATGTACTTTTGAAATATGGGGAGCTTTATTAAATGGTTTTAAATTATATATTATTGAAAAAAAATTACTTTTAGATGCGGCTTATCTAAAAAAATATATTAAGGATAACCAAATTACATCTTTATTCATTACTACACAATTATTTAACCAATTGGTTGACTCTGATATAGAAATATTTAATCCTATATCAAATGTATTAACAGGTGGAGAAGCTGTATCTGTTAATCATATGAATAAGCTAAATTTATATAATAAATCAATAAATATCATACATTGCTATGGTCCGACAGAAAATACTACTTTTTCAACATGTTATGATGTTAAAAAAATAAAATATAAATATACTATTCCTATCGGAAAACCGATTTCTAATTCTACTGCTTATGTTGTTTCTAATACTGAAACTTTGTGTCCTATTGGAGTACCAGGAGAATTATGGGTTGGTGGAGATGGAGTTGCAAAAGGATATCTAAATAATGAAACATTAACAAATGAAAAATTTGTACCAAATCCTTTTGGTGATGGTATAATTTATAAAACTGGAGATTTAGTAAAATGGTTACCTGATGGTAATATTGAATTTATAGGAAGAATAGATAATCAAGTTAAAGTTAGAGGCTTTAGAATTGAGCTAAATGAAATAGATTTAAAAATATTAGAATATCCAAATATAAAATATTCTATTACCATATTAAATAACATTAATAATGAAAAAGTAATTTGTTCTTATTTTGTAGCAAATTCTACTATTGATTTAACAAGACTAAAAGAATTTCTAAAAAATTCTTTACCAAATTATATGATACCTACTTATATGTTACAATTGGAAAACTTTAAAATGAATATTAATGGAAAAATTGATAAAAAATTGCTTCCTACTGATTTTAGAGTTCTTAAGAAAACAAGAATAATAAGAAAGCCAAATAATGAAGTTGAGGAAAATCTATTAAAGATTTACAAAAAAGTAACAAATTTAGATGAAATTAGTGTAACTGACAATTTATTTGATGACCTACATGGTGATTCTTTAACTGCTATGAAAATACAAGTAGAAGCTTTAAGTCAGGGAGTTAATATACCATATAGTGATATTTTTAAATATTCTTCTATAAAACAACTAGCCAATAACTTAATTAATAAAGAAAGTGGAAAAAAATCAAATAATCAATCTTCTCTTGAAGATTTAAAAAAATATGATACTATCCTAAAGAAAAATTCTCTTGATTACCCTATTGAAATAATGAATACTCCAATTTCTAATGTTTTATTAACAGGTTTTACAGGTTTTTTAGGAGCTCATATATTAGATAGTTTTATGAAAAAAGAAACTGGTAATATATATTGTTTAATTAGAAATAAAAATAATATGTCAGCTCAAGAGAGATTGTTAAATGTTTTACATTTCTATTTTGAAGATAAATATGATCAATTTATAGGAAAAAGAATTCATGTTGTAGAAGGTGATATTTCTCTTGATAGATTTGGATTATCTGATAAGAGTTATAAAGAACTCGGAAAAACTATCTCAACCGTAATACATTCTGCTGCATTAGTTAAGCATTATGGAATGTATCAAGAATTTGAAAGTACTAATATTATAGGTACTAAAAATATAGTAGAGTTTGCTAAACAGTATGATTTAACACTTTTACACATTTCTACTTTAAGTGTTTCTGGAAATAATTTTGCGGATGGAGCACATGTTGAAAATGATTTTGAAACTGATGTAGATTATGCAGAAAATAATTTTTATATTGGTCAAAACGTAGAAGGTTTATATGCTAAGAGTAAATTCGAAGCAGAACATATTGTGCTAGAAGCAATTTATAGTTCAGGTCTTAAGGCTTCAATATTAAGAATGGGAAATTTGACAAGTAGATTTTCAGAAGGTAAATTTCAACAAAATCACTTTGAAAATGCCTTTGTAAATCGATTTAAATCTTTCTTGCAAATAGGATACGTGCCTAATTATATGCTAAAGTTATATGCAGAATTTACACCAATTGATTATTGTGGAGATGCTATTATTGAAATTGCTAGACATTTTAACCAAAATTATACTGTATTTCATTTAATGAATGAAAAAAGAGTTTATTTAGATAGATTATTTGAAATGATGAAAAGCTTAAATATTAATATTAATATTGTTTCTGAAAAGGAATTTATAGAAATTATTAATAATTTGCTTGCGGACGAAAACAAGAAGATGTATATTGAGGGTATTATAAATGATTTTGATAAAAGTAGTAAACATCTTGTTTATGAGTCTAAAGTAAAAGTAAAATGTGAATTTTCTAAGAAATACTTAGAAAAATTAGGATTTAACTGGCCATATATAGATATTAATTATATTAGAAATTATTTTAAATATTTAGAAAATATAGGATATTTAAGTATTAATACAAAATAAAGGAGTTATTATGGAAGTTTATATTAGAATTTTAGAAGTACTATTAGTCGTAATTATTATATTCCTAGCTTATATTTCAAAAAAGGTACAAAAAAGTCAAATAAAAAAGATTTTTATAATTAATTTAATTATTCTTTTTTGGATTTGCTTATTTTTAGTTTTACAGTATTGGCTAAATTTGTTTTTTAATATACCATTAATTTATTTTGAATATTTTATGTATATTGGAACATGCTTTTTACCTATTTCCATATTTTTTACTGGTTTTATATTTACTAATACAAAAATTAAATGGAAAAGAAAATATTATTTATTATTTATAGTCCCTATGATTTCTTTAATTATATTATGGACTAATAAATATCATAGTTTGTTTTACGAAAATTATTCTATAAATTATTCTGATACAGTATATGGTCCTTATTTTAATTATATACATACACCTTACTCATATTTATTATTAATAATAGGTCTATTTAACCTTATAAAATATTCAATTAAAAATTCAGGATTTTTTTCTAAACAATCATACTTATTTTGTTTAGGAACACTTATTCCTTTAATAGTAAATATTTTAGGAATATATGATATTATTCCTATGTCAATATATATAACGCCAATTAGTTTTGCTGTTGCGATATTTTTCTTTGCATTTGCTATATTTAAATTTAAATTTTTAAGTGTTACACCAATTGCTATGCAAAGAATTGTTGATAGAATGTCTGATAGCTTTATGGTTATTAATGAAGATAATATTATAACAGATTTTAATGATACATTTTTAAAAACTTTTAATTTAACAGATGATTTAGTTAGAAATAAGAATTTTATTAGTTTTATACAAAATTCTAATTTGAAAAATATAGATATTAATTCTATTACTGAAATTTTAGAAAAAAGTAAAACTACTACTGATACTTTCTTGTTTAAAAGAGATTTTAGAATTACTGATAAATATTTTAACATTGAAGTAAATGGAATTTTCTCAAAAAACACTTTTCTTGGTAGTTTAATATTGCTAAAAGACGTTACTCAACATGTTATAGATATGAAAACAATTGAAGATAATCAAAGTATGTTGATGGAAAAAGAACGTTTAGCATCATTAGGACAAATGATTGGTGGTATTGCTCACAATCTAAAAACACCTATTATGTCTATTTCTGGAGCAACTGAAGGTTTAAGTGAATTAACTCATGAATATGATATTTCTATTGGTGATCCAGAAGTCACAAATGAAGATCATCATGGAATTGTAAACGATATGAATGAATGGATTGAGAAAATTAGAGAATATACAGAATATATGTCTGATGTTATTACGGCAGTTAAAGGACAAGCTGTTAATTTTTCCGATGAAACTAGTAATTCATTTACAATTAATGAGGCTATAAAATATATTGATGTATTAATGAAACATGAGTTAAAAAATGCTCTAATTAATTTAAATACAAATATATTAGTTGAACCTTCTATATCTATAAAAGGTAATATTAATAGCTTTGTTCAAGTTGTTAATAATATGATTTCTAATGCTATACAAGCGTATAATGGTCAAGAAAATAAGAATATAGATTTTATAGTAACTCAAAAAGATAATAATATATTATTTATTATACAAGATTATGGTATGGGAATTCCTAAATCTGTACAAGATAAATTATTTAAAGAGATGATTACAACCAAAGGTAAAAATGGAACTGGATTAGGCTTATTTATGTCATATTCTAATATAAGAGCTCACTTTAATGGAAATATTAGTTTCGAATCTCAAGAAGGAAAAGGGACAAAATTTATTATTAGTATTCCAAAAGAATAATAGAGAATTTTCTCTATTATTTTTTACATTTTTAATAAAATGTTTTAAAAATTTCAACATTTTTCATCTTTTTTATTGATTTTATTTTATTTTATTAATATAATAAGTATACTTTTAGGAGGTATGTTAATGAGGAAAAATTTAATTGAACAGAATTCTAATGGCTATAAAATAATTGTTGTAGATGATGAGCCTGGAATACTAGATTCTTTATCTATTTTCTTAAAACGTTCTGGTTATCAGTTTACAGGTGTTACAGACCCTTTAGAAGCTATTGAAAAAGTTAAAAATGAACATTTTGACCTTATGTTACTTGACTTTATTATGACACCTATTCATGGTGATAAAGTAGTAGAAGAAATACGAAAATTTAATAAAGAATTATATATTCTATTATTAACTGGACATAAAAATTTAGCTCCACCTTTGGAAACTATAAAAAGACTTGATATTCAAGGTTATTGTGAAAAAAGTGATAAATTTGATCAACTGCTTTTACTCGTTGAGTCTGGTATTAAAGCAATCGAACAAATGAATATGATTAAACAAATTAATGAAGAATTGCGTAGTACTAACGAAAAATTAGAACAAGCTTATTTAGAAAGTATTCAAACTCTTCGTTATACAGTTGAAGCTAAAGACCCTTATACTAGAGGTCATTCAGATAGAGTATCTGCTTATTCAGAATTAATAGGAAAATATATTAATTTATCTGAAGATGACCTACATAATTTAAAAATAGGTGGATTATTTCACGATATAGGAAAAATAGGCGTACCTGATAGCATTTTACTAAAAACCGATAGACTTACTGATGATGAATATTCTGAAATAAAAAATCATCCATCAATTGGTGCACATATTTTATCAAATGCTTCCCTATTTAGCAATATTATACCTATAGTAAAACATCATCATGAGAGATATGATGGAAAAGGATATCCAAGTAAATTATCAGGAGAAAATATTCCTTATTTAGCTAGAATTACATCTGTAGCTGATAGCTTTGATGCAATGACTTCAAGAAGAACCTATAGAGATTCTTTACCTATTGATGTTGTTATTAAAGAAATAGAAAAAAATAAAGGGACACAATTTGATCCTAATATTTCAAATATTTTCTTAGATATATTAAATAATCATTATGATCAAGTTGAAGAAATTAGGAATAAATATTTATAATATTTATATATACATATACTAAAGAAAGGAGAATGTTTTATGATACCATCAGAAATAAGAAAAGATGCAAGAGAATCTTTACAGGGTAATTGGGGAAAAGCAGCATGTATTACAATAGCATATAGTATTGTTATTTTTATAATTGGAGTAATTATGGGCTTATTTAGAAATAATAATATAATTTATACTTTATTATACGCTGTCCAAATTATTATTACAGTTCCAATGTCTTTTGGTTTATTAATTAGCTTTTTAAAATTAAAAAGACATGAAGATACAAAAGCTTTTGGTTATTTATCTGAAGGATTTTCAAGATTTTCTAAATCTTGGGAAGTATTTGTACAAATATTAATAAAAATGATAATACCAATTATATGCATTATTTTTACTTATGTTTTAATTGCTGTATTGCTTATTTCATCTGTAAAAAGTTGGGTATTTACAATTATAGGAGTTTCTCTATATATAGCATGTATTGTTTATGTTGTATCAAGAGGATTACTATATTCCCTTGCATATTACATTGCATATGACAATACTGATTTAACAGCAAAAGAATGTGTAGCTAAAAGTGAAGCACTAATGACTGGTAATAGATCTAATTTATTCTTACTTCAATTATCTTTCATTGGTTGGATATTTTTAAGTACCTTTACTCTTGGAATTGGTTTTATATGGCTTTTACCATATATTCAAGTTGCAACAGCATGTTTCTATACTAGATTAATTAATAAAGAAACTGAAACTAATTAATTTAAAAAGATCCCTCATAACTGAGGGATTTTTTTTATTCTAATTCTAAATATTCATTATATGTTATTTCTCTATCTACTAATTTATCTTCTTTTATATCTATAATTCTATTTGCCACAGTTTGAGTTAATTGGTGATCATGTGAAGTAAATATCATATTTCCTTTAAATTTCATCATTCCTTCATTTAATGCTGTAATGCTTTCCATATCTAAATGATTTGTAGGTTCATCCATAATAATAAAGTTAGCACCTGATAACATTAATTTAGATAATACACATCTTACTTTTTCTCCACCTGATAAAACAGAAACTTTTTTTAATGCTTCTTCTCCTGAAAATAACATCCTTCCTAGAAAACCTCTAACATAAGTTTCATCTGGGTCTTTTGAATATTTTCTTAACCAATCAACTAAAGTAATATCATCTTTAAATAAATAATTATTATCTTTTGGAAAATAGGTTGTACTAATAGTAGTTCCCCATTTTATTTCTCCAGAATCTGGATTTATTTCTCCTGCTAGTATTTGAAATAATACAGTTTTTGCAATTTCATTATCTGCCAATACTGCTATTTTATCATTAGGCTTTACATTAAAGCTAATATTATTTAATATTTTTTTACCATCAATTGTTTTTGAAATATTCTTTACAATTAGAATATCATTTCCAACGTCTCTATCTGGCTTAAAATCTATATATGGATATTTTCTATTAGATGGTTTTATTTCATCTAATTCTATCTTTTCTAATGATTTTTTTCTAGAGGTTGCTTGTTTAGATTTAGATGCATTAGCACTAAATCTTGCAATAAAATCTTGTAATTCTTTTATTTTTTCTTCTTTTTTCTTATTTGCTTCTTTAGCTTGTTTTAATGCTAATTGGCTTGATTCATACCAAAAGTCATAATTTCCAGGATAAACTTTAATTTTACCAAAATCAACATCTGCTATATGAGTACATACTTTATTTAAAAAATATCTATCATGTGATACAACAACGACTGTATTTTCAAAATTAATTAGGAATTCTTGCAACCAGTTTATACTTTTTAAATCTAAATCATTTGTAGGTTCATCTAATAATAATATATCTGGATTTCCGAATAGTGCTTGAGCTAATAATACTTTTACTTTTTCTTTTGCTTCGATTTCTTTCATTAATTTATAATGATTTTGTGCATCTATTCCTAAATTGTTTAAAAGAATTGAAGCATCTGACTCTGCATTCCACCCATTCAATTCTGCAAATCTTTCTTCTAATTTTGCAGCTTTCATTCCATCTTCTTCAGAGAAATCTGGTTTACTATAAATTTCATCTTTTTCTTTCATTATTTTATATAATTCTGTATTTCCCATAATAACTGTATCTATTACAGTATAATCCTCAAATGCAAAGTGATCTTGTTTTAATACAGATATTCTTTCATTTTTTTCTTTTGTTACTTCTCCCTTACTTGGCTCTATTTCTCCAGAAAGAACTTTTAAAAATGTAGATTTTCCTGCTCCATTTGCACCTATTATTCCATAGCAATTTCCTTTACTAAAACGAATATTTACATCTTCAAATAAAACTCTTTTTCCAAATCTTACTGTTACATTATTTGCTGATAACATACCTTTCCTCCTAAAATAAAATCACAAGTAAGATTATATATTATTTTATTAAATTTGGCAATTGAATATTTATAAATATGTAATTAAATTTGTGACTATAATGAATAAATTTTAAAAATAATATTGATTATAATATTTTTATCTAATAGGAATTTAAAAGAAATATCCTATTAGATAAAAATATTTTAGACTGTTTTTAAATATTATGCCCTATAATCATTCAAAGTGTGTAAATACCATTTTGTTTATGTGATTTGATTTTAAAACTGAAATTTTACGCAATATTTTGAAAAGTTATTATTTTTAATCTTCTACAGCAATTTTTATTCCCCATAATCCAGATACTCCAACTAGAATATATATAATTCTTGCTAAAACTGTCATATCTCCAAATATCATTTCAACTAAATTAAATTTAAAAATACCTATTAGTCCCCAGTTAATTGCACCAATGATAATAAGAATTAGTGCTATTTTATCTATTACTTTCATTTTATCACCCCTTTATTTAAAACTTTTTTTATTAATATTTCTTTTTTTACATTTTTTATACATTAACATTGAATTTATTTTAATTTTATGATAATTTTATTTTAACAATTTTATATTAAAATTTATATATAATTTTTTAATGGAGGTTTTATATGTCAAAAATTAAAATTGTGGATTATAAAAAATTTTTTAGATTTATTATTATTTTTTTATTAGCATTATTCATTTTATTTAAAATTCCATCCTTTTTTTCTAAAAATAAAGAAGAAATATTACCCGAAATTCAAACAAGTATACAAAAAACAAGCACTACTATACATATGTCTGTAATTGGTGATATTATGTGCCATTCTACAAATTTTAAAAATGCTTATAATTCAACTAGTAAAGATTATGATTTTTCTAATGTTTTTAAAAACATTGACTCATATATAAAGAATGCAGATATTGCAATTGGTAATTTAGAAACTACATTTTCAGGTAAAAATAGAACTTATTCTGGATATCCAACTTTTAATACTCCAGAAATTCTAGGTAAAAATTTAAAAGATTTAGGTATTGATGTATTATCTACAGCAAATAATCACTGTATGGATAAAGGTTATTCTGGATTAGAAAGTACATTGAATTTTTTAGATAATTTTCAAATTTCCCATACAGGAACTTCTAGAAGTAAGCAAGAGCAAAATAGTATTTTAGTTAAAGATGTTAATGGCATAAAAATTGCTTTTCTTTCCTTCACTTACGGTACAAATGGAATTTCCATTCCATCTGATAAAAAATATTCTGTAAATTTAATTGATAAAGACTTTATAAAGGAACAATTAACTTTAGCCAAAGCTCAGAATGTTGATTTAATATGCGTTAGTATGCATTGGGGATTAGAGTATAAATTAAAACAAAATTCTACACAAGAAGACTTGGCAAATTTTTTATTTGAAAATGGTACAGATATTATTTTAGGTAGCCATCCTCATGTTTTAGAACCAATGGAAAAAAGAACTATTACACTTAAAGATGGAAGTAAAAAAGATGTATTTGTTATTTACTCTTTAGGAAACTTTATGTCTGGACAAATTTATGCAAATACTAAAAGTTCAGTTATACTTGATATACAACTTACAAAATCGGTAGATAATAAAATGTCTATAGATAGTATTAATTATACTCCAATTTATTTATATGATAATGGTCAAAATTCAAAACCAAGAACTCGTTATACTCTAATAGATATTAATAAAAGTATCTCTGAATATGAAAATGCAGATTCAAATATATCAAAAAATTTGTATAATACATTGAAAACTGAACAGCAAAATATTAAAAATGTAATAGGAAAACCTATTACTAAATAATTTTCACGCATTATATTTACAATTTTTATTGTATAAATATTATATGAGAATATATTATTACTTCTATAAGTTTTGAAATTTTTTTGTATTTATGTTATAATATATTAAACATAGTATGAAACCAACATGTTTTTCTTGGAGGTTTCATACCTCCAAACAATTAAAAGGAGGTAAATATGGTGCATTTGATTTTTTTCTCTTTTATAGTTAATTTATTTTGTTATGAAATAATTAATTATTTGGAGAAAAAGCGTACTCAACATAGTGAAGAAAATATTCTTAAACTAATTGAGTCCTTAAAAGATTAAATTGCAAAATAGATAGAACTATTTTTAGTTCTATCTATTTTTTACTTTTAATACATAAAAATCTTTTATTGTCGACATTTTTTGACATTTTTTATAATATTTATATGTTAAAATAAATAAAAAATAATTTTAATATATAAATATTATTCTAATAGACAAAAAATATTTAAAAATTAAATTTTTCTTCTGCACCATCAAATATTTGGTCATAAGAAACTTTTAAAATTTTAGTAAATGCATATAATTCATAATCTTTTACTGTACGCTTATTATGTTCAATTTTATATATATCATTAATATACATTGTAATTCCTAATAAAGCTAACTCTCTACAAATATCTGGTTGAGAAAGTCCTCTTTCTTCCCTATATTTTCGTAAGTTTTTAGCAATAATATTAAGATTATTATTTAATCTTCTAGCTCCCATATTCATTTCTCCTTTTAATATTAATATGATATAATAAAATTGTATTTTGCTTTACATCTACTAGATGTCCACATAGTTTTTTTTATAAATATTTTTATACATTTAATAAAAAAGGAGTGAATAATTTGAAAAGTATTGGTATTATTAGAAATATAGATGAATTGGGTAGAGTAGTTATTCCTATAGAAATTAGGAAAAATTTAAATATTAAAGAAAAGGATCCTTTGGAAATATGTGTAGAACATAATTCAATTATTTTAAAGAAAAAAAATTATACTTGTTCTTTTTGTAATACAAGAAATAATTTAGAAGAATTTAATTTTAAATATATTTGTAAATCTTGTAAGAAAAAATTACTAGAAAAAGAAATACAAAATTTAATATGCTAGTTATTATAGCTTTATTTAATAAGTTTTTTTGAATTATATATTCAATTAAAATAAGCATTATGATAATATAATGCTTATTTCCTTCTATTTTTTATTATTAATAATACTTCCAATAATCTTCTCTAAAATTTCCATCAAAATCATAATATACTTCATCAAAACATTCTTCACATAAGTCTCCATATTGCTCATATTCTTCTTTGGAAATTCTTTTATCACATCTTTCACAATAATATTTTTCATTATCTTCCATATCATCATATTTATCTACTTTTTTATCTGTATCTACTATATTTTCTATGGATTTATGATTATAAGTTATACTACTATTTGAGGTATTTTTTAAAGTATGTTTAAGAATATTATCTGAAATATTATCTGCTTCTATAAGCCATAATTTAACTGGTTCAATTTTTGTTACATATTCCGTATTAGCTTTGACTTTACTTTTATCTTTAGTAATACAAATTACTTCATATTGTTTTTCCAACAAGCCTACATTATATTTAGAAAAAATTATTTCCTTATATTCTTCAAAGTTATCTCCTACACAATATCCATCTGCAATTATATTACCTTCTTTATCACTAACTGTAATTTTTAAACTACCATCTATGAGTGCATTTTTTTCTAATATTTTAGGTGGTTCTTTATAGGTAATATCAAATGATACCCTCATATTTTTAGATGGTTCTTCTATTGAACCTTTAACATTTGAATATTTCAATAACTTTTTTACTTCTGAAATGTCATCATCTACTAACTTAGCTTTTATTTTATCATAATTGTATTTTTGCTTATAATCTAATAATGCTTTTTGCTTTAATTTTATATATAATTCATATTCTGCTTTTTCTAAAATTTTCCCAGCTCTAGTATGTAATTCTCTTAATTTGTTTATATCTTCGGTATTACACATTTTTTTTAATATATTGATTTTTTTCACATTTTCTAAATTGGTTTCATTGTATAAATCTACTCCACTTTCATATATTTTTATTGCTAACTTATCCTTTAGTTCATTTTCTTTCTTTTTATTTTCCACTAAGGTTTCATAAATATTTCTAATAAATAACCATATTTTTTTAATAAAACCTACTAAAAAACGAAATACATAAAAAGCTAGAACTAATAACCAAACTAATAATGGTATAAAAAATTCCATTTAAAATTCCCCTTTTCATAATATATTTTTTAGTCCTTCTTTTTATTAATTACCATTATAGCCATATTTTCCCTTAGACATCATAACGTTTTTCCAATAGCTTTCTCTTGAAATAATATACTCTGTATCCGTACCAATAGTGTACCATTCTAGTAAAGTAAATGTAAAATTTTCTCTAATATAATTATTATTTAATTGTAATAATTCTTTATTTCCACCATTCTGAGAAT
>CANQZV010000025.1 GCA_947628425.1 uncultured Clostridia bacterium
TTTACCTTCTTTTCTTCTTCATATGTTTCATCTGTTTGTCCATTTAAAAATGCTTCTAATGCACTTTTTTCTTCATCTTCTGCCTTTGCATATTTATCTACTGCGTTTTCTGCTCTTTTTATTATTCCACTATTCATTACTAAATTAATACTTACTACTGCAAGTATTAATAAAATTATTATTGTTATTACTAATGCAATAAGCGTTATTCCTTTCATATTTTTTAATTTTTGGTTCATTTAAATCTTTCCTCCTTTGTTATATATTTTTACTTATTAATTATTCTCTATTTGCTATTCGTTATTCATATTTATATCATTGTTTTACACTGGTGTCAATATTTTTTTGTTTTATTATAGATATAATTGTTTTAGTTATACTAATAGGCGAAAGGAACTATATATATGAAAAATTGTAGTAAATATAATAACAATTTAAATGTAATTGGACCAATACTTAGAAAAAAGAGAATTGAAAAAGGTATTTCTTTTGAAACACTTTCTAATAAACTATTACTTTTAGGTATTAATATTCCGGTTACATGTTTATACAGAATTGAAAATAATCAAAGAACAGTAAGAGATTATGAAATTTGTGCTTTATCGGTTGTTTTAAATATTGATGTATCTGAATTACTTAACCCTATTACAAAACAATTTAAGGTATCTTAAACAATATAATTATTTTTATCTTATAAAAATAAAAGAGACTATTATTTTTAATAGCCTCTTCTTGTTTTATAACGGATATATCATATTTAGTAAAATTGTTATAATTACAAAAGTAATTCCTAGTATAATTGTCCACTTTTTTAATCTTCCTTCTTTTGTTCTTGCTTTATTTTTATCTAAAAAGTTATCAGCTGCTGCTCCTGTAATTGTTCCAGATAAACCTGGGTCATCTTTATGTTGCATTAATGTAATAAATATTAAAGTAAATGCTATAATAACATCTATTATAATTAATATATATTTTAAAATTTGCATTTTTATATTCCTCCTTAAGGCATTTCTTTTAACTTATGATATTTTAGCACATTATTTGTATAATTGCAAATGTTTTTTTGTTTAACAGAATATTTCTTTAATTAATTAGTAGAATGTTCTATTCCAACTATTAAATTATTGCCAGTATTAGCATTATTGTTAACTATATTATTATTGGTACTGTTTTTAGTTACATTATTTTGTGTATTTATATTTTCATTTGTTTCTTCATTTGTATTTTGTATAACTCCTGCTCTAATTAATCTATCAATTACATTAATTTCTTCATTATTATAGAACATATAATAATTATTTGTTCCTCCATTAGTAATTGAATAAATAGCTTTTACTCTTGCTGGAACCATTTCTTTTCCTTGTACATCAACCATTCCATATAAATCTCCGCTCTTTATAACAATTCCATTACATTCTTTGATAAAAACTATTGGGTTAATGGTTTTTGTTTTTTCATTAATTTCTAATGATGTTAATTCACATCCTATACCATCATATATTACATCTAAAATATTTTCACCTTGTATGTTAAATAATCCATATTTATTATTTTTATTAACAGGAATAATTTTATTTAATAATATATATTGGTTTTGTATATCTTTATATTTATTTACGTCTATACCAATAGATGTATATTCTGGATATACTATTGTTTTTCCGTTTTCATCAATTACACCATATTGTTTGTTATTTTCAACCAAATATAGTTTTGGATTGTTATTAATTACTTTAATAGAGTCATATAATTGATCTATTTTATTTTGTCCGTCTTCTCCTAAAATTCCTATTTTTCCTAAACTATTTGTTACAATAAATTCTTTTGTACTTTCTATAAATTGAATACTTTTATATTTATCTGGTACAATTTCTTTACCACTTGTAGTAAGTACACTGTATAATCCTGAAGAGTTTTTGCGCACAATTGCATAATCATATAATATAGCTTTTTGATTATTAAATTCGCTATTTAATAAACTATCATATTCTGGATTATCTTTGTCTTTGTTTAGTATATTATCTACAACAGGTAATAGTACATTTAAACTGCTAATATTCATTGTGTTTTTTTCTGATAAAATTTGGACATTGAATGCAGCAGTTACTGCATCTGTTGGAGCGTAAAATTTATTATTAAATTGAGTTATGTTATTTTCAACTGTAATAATATCGTAATCTTCTGTAAATTGACCTATTGGTAATTTATATACTTTATTTGAATTTAAATAAAAAGATGATGTTTCTTGTTCTGATTGTATATAACATTTATCTGTATCTGATGAAAATTCTTTATATTCTCCTGCATGATATTCACATCCTAGTAAACCTGCTAATTCTTCTATATTTATATAAGTAATATTATTATCATTTACTATAAAATTTTCTGAATTTGAAACTTTTTTTCCATCGATGATTACATTGTATTCAGATAGTTTTAAATAATATAACAAAGCAATAATAATAGCTATAATTATAATAACTAAAATTATAATAGAAATTAATATTTTCATAATAGTATTATTACTTTTCTTTTCTTCTGTTTCCCAATTATTCATTTATATCCTCCACATAACCATATTTTTTAAAAAATTCTTTTTTAAATTTTAATAAATTATCATTTTCTATTTCTATTCTAACTCTTTCCATTAATTTAGTCAAGAATCTTAAATTATGAATTGATAATAATCTTACACCAAGAATTTCTTTATTTTTTATTAGATGATGAATGTAAGCTTTTGTATAATTTTTACAAGCATAACAATCACATTCCTCGTCTAAACATGTAAAGTCTCTTTCATAAGTAGCATTTCTAATTACTTTTTTTCCTTGCCATGTCATTGCAGTTCCATTTCTTGCGACTCTTGTTGGAAGAACACAATCGCACATATCTATTCCAGCTAAAGCAGCTTCAATTAAATAGTCTGGGCTTCCAACTCCCATTAGATATCTCGGTTTATTTTCTGGTAACATTGGCGCTGTATATCTTAGAATGTCTAAAAATTTTTCTTTTGGCTCTCCTACACTAATACCTCCAATTGCATATCCTGGAAAATCTAATTTTATTAAATCTTTTACAGATTGGGTTCTTAAGTCCTTATAGAATCCACCTTGTATAATTCCAAATAAACCCTGTTCTTCCTTTTTTGAATGTGCATCTTTACATCTTTTTGCCCATCTTGTTGTTCTTTCCATTGATTGTTTTGTATATTCATATGTAGATGGATATGGACAACATTCATCAAATGCCATAATAATATCTGCACCTAAATCATTTTCTATTTTCATAACTTTTTCTGGAGATAAAAAGTGTTTGCTTCCATCTAAATAAGATTTAAATTCTACTCCCTCTTCTGTTATTTTTCTAAGTGGACCCAAGCTAAATACTTGAAAACCACCACTATCTGTAAGAATAGGTCTATCCCATTTCATAAATTCATGAAGCCCACCTGCTTCTTTTATTAATTCATTTCCTGGTCTTAAATATAAATGATATGTATTTGACAATATAATTTGTGCTTCTATTTCTTTTAATTCTTCAGGAGTCATTGTTTTTACAGTTGCTTGTGTACCAACTGGCATAAAAACTGGAGTTTGAATATCTCCGTGATGTGTATGTATAACTCCTCTTCTTGCTCCTGAATTTTTATCTATATGTAATAATTCATATGTAATTGGTTGTTTCATTGTTTTTCACATTCCTTTTTATAAAATTAGCATAGCATCTCCAAATGAAAAAAATCTATATTTTTTGTTAATTGCTTCTTCATATGCTTTCATAATATAATCTTTTCCTGCTAATGCTGACACTAGCATTAATAAAGTTGATTCTGGTAAATGAAAATTTGTTATTAATCCGTCTATACACTTAAATTTGTAACCTGGATAAATAAAAATACTTGTATCTCCTTCTGTTTCTTTTACTAATCCATTTTCATCTGCAATAGTTTCTAATACTCTACATGATGTTGTACCAACACTAATTATTCTTCCTCCATTATTTTTTGCATTATTTATTTTTTTTACATCTTCTGCTTTTATATAATAATGTTCAGAATGCATATGATGTTCTTCAATTTTATCTACTTTTACAGGTCTAAAAGTTCCTATTCCAACATGTAAAGTAACATTTGCAATTTCTATTCCTTTTTGTTTTATTTTTTCTAGTAATTCATCTGTAAAATGTAAACCAGCAGTAGGTGCAGCTGCTGAACCTTGATATTTTGCATATACTGTTTGGTATCTATCTTTTTCTTTTAATTCTTCATGTATATATGGTGGAAGTGGCATTAATCCTATTTTATCTAGTATTTCATTAAAAATTCCATTGTATGTAAATTTAACTTTTCTTGTTCCACCTTCCATTATCTCTAGTACTTGTGCAGTTAAAATTCCATCTCCAAAAATTACTTTTGTTCCAATGTGAAGCTTGTTACCTGGTCTTACAATACTCTCCCATATATCTCCTTCTATATTATTCAAAAGTAAAAATTCAATATTTGCTCCTGTTTCTTTTTTACCATAAATTCTAGCTGGAATTACTTTTGTATTATTTCTAACTAAACAATCTCCCGGTTTTAAGTAGTATAAAATATCTTTAAATATTTTGTGTTCAATAGTTTGTTCTTCTCTATTTAATACCATTAATCTAGATTCATCTCTTTTTTTTATTGGAACTTGTGCAATTAATTTTTCTGGTAGGTAATAATTAAATTCTTTTACATCCATTTTGGTTTTACCCTTTCTGTGGAGTTTAATTTTTATATAAACGAGAGCTAAGATTTAGGCATCTTAACTCTCTTGGCTAGTGGTGGAGTGCTATTAACTTACGATTCATTAAATTTTTTGTATAAATTCACATAAGCTACCATTTTTTCATCCTCTGTTGTAGCTGAAGATTCAATAGGTATATATTGTCGTTTCTGTATCTTTTTTTCTTCTAAATACCTTTCCTTTTTATAAGTTCTTTTTAATTCTGGGTCATATATATACCCGTCTTTTTCAATAACTGCATTAAAATATCCATAGCTTTTTATCCACAAGATCTTTAAGTCTTCTTTCTTAAGTGTTTCTACAATGTAAAGTGTTAAATAGAAACTTGAACTCTTGGACCTAGATGAAGTTAACCACAGATAATTTTTAATGGAGTCACACTTTATTTTTTTCCAGTCTTCTACATTAATTACTTTGAAATTTAAAAGCCATAAATTCTGGATAGTTTTTTCTATCCGTTCTTTTAAATAATTAATACATTTTTCATTTTTAGCTTTTATAATTGATATAATTATAACTATAGCACCAAGAAAAATATAACAAAGTAAACTCCAAAAAGCAATTTTAGTATACTTTATAGAAAGTAATGTTAGAATTAGTACAGGAACTACATAGATAATCTCTATATTTTCTCCTATCCACCGAGCCATTGTTCTGTGGTAATAAAGATAATTACCACATTTTTTTTGTTTCACCATTTGCACTCCTCCTCATGAAATATAATGGTGAACCGTACAAAAATATTCTAATTCTATTAGAATGATTAATATTTTAACATAAAAATATTAATTTTTCAAGTTTTTAAAGACATATATCTTTTATCTTAACTTTCTTTTTTGTTTTTATATTTGATTGTATAACAAATAATTTATTATTATCTTTATTTTCAGTTAATTACTATAAGTTACAAATTTTAAATAACTCTTAATTATATAATGAAATCCCCCAGAAGATTCTTCTAGGGGATAAGCAGCTACAGAATTACTTGGCACCTTTTTCTAAAGATTTTTTCTTCTAATGACATATTTTTAATTCCATTAAAAGTTCCATATCTAAAAGCACCACATTCCTGGACTCTTTTCATATTCATAAATGAATAGTACCTATTTGCATTATAGGTTTTTCTGCGAATGGGATCATAGATGTAATTACCCTTTTGTAAAATACCTATTCCTGTCCAATGATAATTATTATCTATATATAATAACCATTTAACAGTAATTTTTTTGTCTCGAGATAACATACAAATCCATTTACAAATTTCTATACTATCTTTATTACCGAGCCCTTCACGGAAATCTTGATATTTTTTTTGGGAATTCTTTTTAATCCTTCTCCAGTCTCTAACGGTTACAACTTTGTGATTAAGAAACCATAGTTTCCGAATTTTCCGCTCTAACCATTCTTTCGCAACTTTCGGATTTCGGCTATTTGTTATTATTTGAGCTATAAAACTTAAATAAGTAACAGGAATAAAAATTCCTAAAATAACCTCTATCGAAATTACCGTTATAACAATAGAAATGTTTTCACCTTTTGTTATAAATAAAATAAGTGTACCTACTATTATAGCAATGTATGTAGCAAACATTACAATTAATGCAATTATAGCTACCGGCGATACACCATTTTTTCCTATTGTTTTTTCTGTTAACCGCTGAGCATATATCTCATGCCCATACAGGAAATGAACCATCTCCTGTTCTTTACTTTTTTTGTAACCCATTTTTACTCCTCCTTTTTGTTTTTTACTTTAATAGTTTAATAGATTACTTCTGGCTTTTGCCAACATTATATATATTATAGCATAATTTTACGTAAATTTCAAATAATTATTGTTCTAGCTGCTCATCTTCTACAATTACTTTTTCTTGATTTTCTATTACACCTTTATTATTTGTTATTGAATTTGTGCTTTCAATTCTATATTTGTTAGCAAATTTTTCTGTTTCACTTATATTTCTGTTATTATAATTTTCAATTATGTTTTGTCCTTCTGTTAATGTTAATATTTTATCTTTTTTTAATAAGTACATTATTTTACCTAAAATTGGATG
Source organism: uncultured Clostridia bacterium (assembly GCA_947628425.1). GTDB lineage: Bacteria > Bacillota > Clostridia > TANB77 > CAG-508 > HGM13634. The sequence continues at coordinate 6,830 of CANQZV010000025.1, forward strand.
TTTCATTTTTTTATTTATATGTTGTAAAATTTTTTCATTATTAAAATGTACATTCTTTTCTGGATATAACTCCTCTACTAAATTTAGATATTTTTCTTTTTCTTTAGAATTTATCTTTGTATAATTTCTTATGATGGTATTATCTTTTACTATAGATTTTATATATTTCTTTTTTAAATGCAATTTTTTTATTGCTAATTGCATGTTATTTGCAATTTTACTATATTCATAGTTTGTTTTAAGTACTTCTTTTTCAGATTTAGTTGTTTTTTCTCTGTTTTCATGTTCTTGCCTAGCATATATAATTTTAGTAGACATATTATATACTTTCGCATAGGCTTCAGATAAATCTTTCATATTAAACATTAAAGGTGCTTTTTCAATTTGCTCTAAAACTTGATTAAACTCTAACATTTCTTTTTTTATATCTATATAACCAAACTTTTCTTCCATTACTTTATTAAATTTATTTTCACCTTTATCTCTTAATTTGGCAAATTCAAATTCACTTATTCCTAATGCAGCAGAAATCATAGAACCAGCATATTTAAATTCTTCATATCCACCCATACTATGTGTGAAACATAATGAATCGTCATATATTTTATCTCCTAATAAATGCATAGCACCAATTTCTGTTGCATATTCATTAATATATTTATAGCTGTTATATAAACCATTTTCTAATTTTTGGTTTTGATTTCTGCTTGTATCATCTGTTGCATGTTCTTGTTCATGCATAAAGGTACTTAATAACTGCTTACTGTTTATAAAACTTAAGTTTTTACTTATTTCAATTCTTCCTCTACTCCAACCTGCAATTTTTGATCCAGAATCACTTAATACTTTTTCAAAACTAATTTCTTTTACACCTTTGATATAATTATTTACTTTTTTATTAAATTCGTCTTTCGTCCAATTATACAATATAATACTTCTTTTAAAATATTCATCTATAATTAAAGAAAACTTTTCATCATAATTTTTAGTTATTTTTGCAATTTGAGATTGAGTATATGAGTTTGTTAATTCTTCTTCATTATTTTTTATTGAATTTGCAATCTCATAGAAGAAATCTTTTCCTAGTCCATTTATAAGTGAATCTTCTTGTTCTTCTTCCGAATTTTCTATATTTATGTCTTCTTGTTCTAATTTTTTAAATTGTTCATTAATTATGTTTTGTAATTTTTCTATATTTATAGTCCATGTACTATTTATTTTGTGTTCTTTTAACTGTTCAGCTGTAATAGCATATTCTTCTATTTGTTCATTAAATATGTTTTGAATATTATTATATTGTTTTTTTACTAATTGTTTATTTTCTTTTGTATTATCTAATCTATAACTAAATGCTAATAAAGAAATAGCATATAAACTAATATATCCATTTTTTTTGTTATTTGTACTATTGGACTCTAATAAACTTGGTATTAATTTTTCTATTTCAGGTAAACATGTATTAATACTAATATCTAAAAAATCTTTTATAGCTTTATTATCATCATTAACATTTTCTAGTTTTTTATATAGTATTTCTTTTATTGAATATATTTCTTTTTTGCTTAAATTAAATGTATTAGAAAGAATTTCTATTATATTTTTCTTCTCATTTTTATTTGTTGTATATTTTAATTGACTCATTTTGTTATTTCTTTCTATATACATTAATTCATTTTCATTTATATTTTTTGTAACTTCTTCTAAAACTATAAATATTTCAGATGTTAAATCTAAAATATCTTTTGCAGATAAATTTTGTTTTATTTTATCATTTATTAATATTTCATTTGTTTCTGAATTAAATGAAGCAAAACTTTCCCCTAAATCTACGAACTCTATTCCATTTATTCTTTTTGCGCATAATTTTATTTTTTCTTCAACAGTTTTTTCATTCCATAATTGTTGTTGCATATTATATAAGAAAAATTTTTTTATGAATGGAATTAATCTTTTGTCGTATTGTTTTTCTTCAATTAGTTTATTTAGTAATTTTTCTATATCCATTACTTTATTTTTTTCCTTTGCTAGTTTTATTTAATTATATACAAATTAAGTATTAATGACAAGTATTTTTATTAATTATTATGTTTCTTTTATGTTTTCTATTAATTCTTTACATTCTTTTATGCTTAGTATTTGTATTTGCTCATATTCTTGCTGAAGTTTTTCCACAATTTCTTTTGTTTTATCTGTTGAATTTAAATCTACAATAATAATGTTTTTTATAATTTCTTCTTTTCCATATATAATTTTAAACATTAAATTTCTTAAAAAACCTTCTATATGATTTTCTTGATTTTTAGTAGCAATAATAAAATATATTCCGTCTGTATGTAATTGTGTACATGTGAAAATATTAATAATATTTTTCATTATTTCGAACACTCCATAAAAAGCAAGTGTCCATACTACAATTGTTATAAATGTTTCCATATACTTCACCTAAAATATTTTATTCTTTTTAAATATTTTTGTGATTTTTCCTTTACTTATTTGGTTATAATATATTATAATAATTTTGAAATTTTTTAAAATTAAAAAGGAGGTAATTGTAAAATGAAATTTGATCAATGGAACGGTTTTGTTGAGGGTACATGGATGAATTATGTTGATGTTAGACAATTTATTCAAAAAAATTATACACCTTATTTAGGTGATTCTTCATTTTTAGCTAATGCAACACCTAAAACTACAAAATTATGGAATACTGTTTTAGATTTATATAAGAAAGAAAAAGAAAATGGTGGAGTTTTAGATATAGATACAAAAACAATTTCTACTATAACTTCTCACAAACCTGGATATATTCAAAAAGATTTAGAAGAAATTGTTGGATTACAAACAGATAGTCCTCTAAAGAGAGCTATTATGCCATTTGGTGGTATTAGAATAGTAGAAAAATCTTGTGCTGCTTATGGTAGAGAAGTTGACCCTGAAGTAGATAGAATTTTTCATAATATAAGAAAAACTCATAATGATGGAGTATTTGATGCTTATACAGCAGATGTGAGAGCTGCAAGAAGCTCACATTTATTAACAGGTTTACCAGATGGTTATGGTCGTGGAAGAATTATTGGAGATTATAGAAGAGTTGCTTTGTATGGAGTAGATTTCTTAATAGAAAAGAAAAAAGATAACTTAAATTATTTAGATCCAGATTGTTTTGACGAAGCAACAATAAGACAGCGTGAAGAGTTATCTGAACAAATAAAAGCATTAAATGAGTTAAAAGAAATGGCTCTTGCTTATGGTTTCGATATATCTGTTCCAGCAAAAAATGCAAAAGAAGCAATACAATGGACGTATTTTGCTTATTTGGCTGCTATTAAAGAACAAAATGGAGCTGCAATGAGTCTTGGTAGAACTTCTACTTTTTTGGATATTTATATTCAAAGAGATTTAGAAAATGGTACTATTACAGAAGAACAAGCTCAAGAATTAATTGATCATTTTGTTATGAAATTAAGATTAGTTAGATTTTTGAGAACTCCTGAATATGATGAATTATTTAGTGGTGACCCCGTTTGGGTAACAGAATCAATTGGTGGTATGGGAATTGATGGAAGAACTTTAGTTACAAAAAACTCTTTTAGAATTCTTCATACTTTAAATACTTTAGGTCCTGCTCCAGAACCAAATTTAACAGTACTTTGGTCTACAAGATTACCAGATGGCTTTAAAAAATTTACTGCAGACCTTTCTATAAAAACATCTTCTATTCAATACGAAAATGATGATTTAATGAGAAGATATTGGGGAGATGATTATGGTATTGCTTGTTGTGTTTCAGCTATGGAAATTGGAAAACAAATGCAATTCTTTGGTGCTAGATGTAATTTAGCTAAAACTTTATTATATTCAATCAATGGAGGTAAAGATGAAATTACAGGCAAACAAGTTGCACCTAAATTTGAATCTATTACCTCTGAGTACTTAGATTATGATGAAGTAATGGAAAAATTTGAAAACATGATGGATTACGTTACAAAAATTTATATAAAAGCTTTAAATACAATTCACTATATGCATGACAAATATTGTTATGAAAGATTAGAAATGGCATTACATGACACCAATATTTTAAGAACAATGGCTTGCGGAATTGCTGGGCTTTCAGTTGTTGCAGATTCATTAAGTGCTATTAAATATTCTAAAGTAAAAGTAATTAGAAATGAAAATGGATTAGCTGTAGACTATGAAATTGAAGGTGACTATCCTAAATTTGGTAACGATGACGACAGAGTAGATAATATTGCAGTTGATATAGTAAGAATTTTTATTAAAAAACTTCGTAAACATCAAACATATAGAAATGCAAAAACAACTATGTCTATTTTAACTATTACTTCTAATGTTGTTTATGGTAAAAATACAGGTAATACTCCCGATGGTAGAAGATCAGGTGCTCCATTTGGACCTGGTGCTAATCCGTTACATGGTAGAGATACACATGGTGCATTAGCAGCTCTTAACTCTGTTGCAAAACTTCAATACAAATATGCTGAAGATGGTATATCTTATACATTTGCAATTACTCCAAAAGCATTAGGAAAAACTAATGATAACAGAGTAGATAATTTAGTAACAATGTTAGATGGTTATTTTTCAAAAGATGCACATCATTTAAACGTTAATGTATTTGATAGAAATTTATTAATAGATGCTATGGAACATCCTGAAAAATATCCTCAGTTGACTATACGAGTTTCAGGATATGCTGTTAATTTTACTAAATTAACACACGAACAACAATTAGACGTAATTAACAGAACAATACAAGAATCTATTTAATATTTTTAACAATTAATTAAAGGAAAAATGGCATGTTTATAAGTTTTAAACATGCCATAGGTAATAATATGAACTTAGATAAAAGATATTATGCAAAACTTCATTCTATAGAAACCTTTGGTACCGTTGATGGACCTGGAGTTCGATTTGTTATTTTTTTACAGGGATGTAATTTACAATGTAAATATTGCCATAATAGGGATACTTGGGATATAAATAGTGGAACATATATAAATGTAAATGATTTAATTTCTCAAATAGAAAGATATTCTAGTTATATATCTCCAAATGGTGGTGTAACTGTAAGTGGTGGGGAACCTCTACTTCAACCTTATTTTTTACTTTCTTTATTTAAAGAATTAAAAAAGAAAAAAATTCATACAGCAATTGACACTTCTGGTATGCTTGAATTAACTCCTATTATAAAAGAAGTTTTATCTTTAACTAATTTAGTTTTATTAGATATTAAACATATTAATCCGGAAAAATCTAAAAATCTAGTTGGTTTTAGTAATGAAAATGAATTATCATTTGCAAAATATTTGAGTGATAATAATATTCCTATATGGATTAGACAGGTACTTATTCCAACTATTACAGATAGCAAAGAAGACTTATTAGAATTAAAATCTTTTATTTCTTCCCTAAAATCTGTAGAAAAAGTAGAACTTCTTCCCTATCACAATTTAGGAAAATATAAATGGAGAGAATTAGGATTACCTTATGAGTTAGAAAATATAAGACCTGCAAATGAAGATGATATTAAAAGAGCAAAAGAAATTTTAGAAATTATTTAAAAAATTACTTGCGTTTTTACTTCAATTATGTTAAAATATTATTTAGTTTATTTTAGATTTAACTATTGGGAGGTGCTAATAATGGCAAAATGTGCAATTTGTGAAAAATCTTTAAGCTTTGGAAATAAATTAAGTATAGCTCGTTCTCATGTAAGTAATAGAGCTACTAGAACATGGAAACCAAATTTAAGAACTGTAAAAGCAATTGTTGATGGTCAACCTAAAAAAATAAAAGTATGTGCTCAATGTTTACGTTCTGGAAAAGTAAAAAGAGCATAATATCATTAAATAAATTTATTTTTAAAAAATAACATTTAACAACCATACATAAAGACACGTGGTAAACTCCATGTGTCTTTCATATTATTTGTTATCATATGTAAAATTAGTCTTTTATACCAAATATTAATTTTACAATTCCTCTTAAACATTTAGGAACTTTTTTTACAACAATTTTCAAAATAAACTCACTCTCCTTTATTTTAACATGAAAGCCACATTATTCCTACTGCAGCAATTGTTAAACCTATTATAAATAACCACCAACTAATAGGAAGCAATAATACAAAAAGTATTCCTATTCCAAATCCAAACATACAAACTGCTATGGTTTTTTTTAAAGCCCTAAGCATTTATTACTACCTCCTTTTATTTTATTATATTAATTTTTTATGTAAAAAGTTCTTGAAATAAAAATAAATATAAATGTACAATTAGCAAAACTAATATAATTGAAGAATAAAACATAAATTATGAAAGGAACTAAATAATGTATAATAAAAATAGTGCAAAAAAAATAATAGAAATTTTAAAAGATTTTTACCCTGATGCAACATGTAGCTTAAACTTTTCAACTCCTTTTGAATTAGTTGTTGCCACTATATTATCTGCTCAATGCACAGATGAAAGAGTTAACAAAACAACTCCTTACATATTTCCATATTACTCAACTCCTAAAGATTTTGCTAATATAGAAATAGAAGAATTAGAAAAATTAATTCATCCATGTGGTTTTTATAAGAATAAAGCAAAAAATATAAAAGCTTGTGCGCAAAAATTAATTGATAATTTTAATGGAATTGTACCTAAAACAGCTAAAGAATTAGTTTCCTTACCTGGTATTGGTAGAAAAACTGCAAATGTTGTTATGTTGGAAGCCTTTGGGATATCTGAAGGAATAGCCGTAGATACTCATGCAAAAAGAATTTCAAATTTAATAGGATTATCTAAAGAATCTAATCCTATTAAAATTGAACAAGATTTATTAAAAATTTTTTTAAAAAAAGACATTAAAGATGTAAATCATCTTTTTGTGTGGCATGGAAGAAATATATGTATTGCTCGCAAACCACAGTGTTATAAGTGCCCTATTAAGGAGTATTGTGAATTTTACAATATAAATAATAAGATTTAATATTATTTTTTATTTTGTATATTTTTATTATATTGGCAAATAATAATTGTGAGGTGAGATTTTTGACAAACATAAATTGTTCTTCTAATTGTGTTTTTCAAAAGGATGGCAAATGCTGTTTAACAATAGCAAATGCAAATACTTTAACACCTTTTTCTGATTGTTCTTATTTTATATCAAATAATAATTAGCTTATAAAGTAAGAACCCCTAAACTCATAGTGTTCTGCTATGAGTTTATTTTTTTTTGATTTTTTCTTTATTATGCATTGACAAAAAACAATATTAAATATAAAATATTTTTAGTAATTACCTTTTGTATGGTATTTATAATTTATTTTTAGGAGGATAAAAATGATAAAGAAAAATTTAAAATTATTTGCTATTTTATTAATTATCATAACAGTTATTTCTTCTTTTTCATTATGTTTCGCAGATGAAACAAATGAAGCAACAACAGATGAACAAGTAGCTGAAGTTAATGCAGATAATCAAACAGCAACAAATGAACAAGCCACAGGTGAGGAAACTGAAGAAAACGTTTATAAAGGTGATTTATATTTATTTGATTCTAAAATAGATATGAACCAACTTGTAGATGGAAATGTTTATATTTTTGGTAATGATATAACAATATCTGGTCAAGTTAATGGAAACCTTTTTGTATTTGGTAATTCTATTAATTTTAATAATTGTTATATAAGATATAGTGTTTATGCTTGTGCAAATAATGTTTATTATAATGGTGCTTGTAATGACTTATATGTTGCAACACAAAATTTAGAAATGACTTATGATTCATATGTAGTTAGAGATGTAAAAGCTGTATCAAATTCTACTGTTTTAAAAGCAGCAATTGGTAGAGATGTTGATTTAAAAACAAATTCCGTTGATTTTGGTTCTGAATCTGAAGTTCCAATTATTTACGGAAACTTAAGATATACAGCAAATGAAGAAAAACAATTAGCTGAGGGAATAGTTGAAGGAGAAACTATATATACTGCTAATAGTCCTATTTCTTCAGATAAACCAATTTCAAATATTATAGTTACTTTCTTAACAATAGTAGTTACTGCTCTTGTTGTTTATGCTTTACTTGCTAAATTTAAACCAGAATATGTTAAAAAGCTAACTATAACATCACCTATTAATGTATTAAAGGCATTATTAGTTGGAATATTAACTTTTGTGCTTGGAATTATTGCATCTACACTTTTATTAATGACTTCAGTAGGTTCTACTTTAGCTATTATATTAATTATCATGTTATTATTAATAAGTTTCTTTGCAACTCCAGTTGCGGCTATATGTATTACTAATTTATTAAAACCTATATTAAAAATAGAAAAAACAATTTTATATTATGTTGTATTAGCATTAGTTTCAATAGTGTTATATGGATTAACATTTATTCCATTTTCTGTTGGTAGTATAATTGGATTTGTTTTATTTATTTTTGGATACGGTTCAATTATATTAGGAGTACTTCCAAAAAAAGAATTATCTGAAGAAGAGATACAAAAAAAATTATCAGATAAACAAGCAAAAAAAGCATTAAAAGCTGAGAAGAAAGCAGAAAAAAAGGCAGAAAAAGCTAAATTAAAAGAAGAAAAAAAATCTAATAAATAATAAGATAATATAATACAAGAAAAATGGTCGATGAGAATAATATTCTCATCGACCATTTTTTAATAATTTATTTAATCTAATAATTTTAAATTAACTGTTTCTGCTTTATATTTATTTGTTTTTTCATCTATTACAAACTCTGTTAAGCTTTTTGATAAGCTTTCTTCTACCTGCCTTAGGTCTGTTGTAAAGTATAACTTAATTTGTGGAATTTCCAATTTGTTTGTAACAATTTCTTTAAAAGATTCTGCCATATGTTTTTCATCTTCACAAATTAATATTAATTGTGGCATCATTCCATATCCTGAATCTCCTGGTACAAAATTTTGATAAAAATCTTGGTACATTTTCATTTTATCTAATAATTTCTTTTGCCATTCATCTTCTCTTCTTATTACTTCAAATAAAAATTCAATTGATTTGCTAGCTTTTGTTAGTTTAACACTACCACCTGCTGCTTTAAATACTTTACCTAAACTTTTTGCAGTTAATGATGGTTTTGCCACATATGAGGTAAAAGCTTTTACTTTTCTCATATAGGCAATAATTGCTTGGTTTCCTGCTAATCTTTTTTTAATCATTGCAATTGGCTTTGTATTATCTGTTTGTTGCCACTTACAATCTTGTTCTCTGGAATTTAACAAATATTTTCCCATTTTCTCTAAGCAATATATTTTATAAATACCTTTTCCTTCTTCTGATGAAAAATAGTATCTAGTTAAAATTTTTGATCTAACTAATTGGTCTAATTTATTGTTTAACTTGTCTTGAGATTTATATTCTATTCCTTTATAATCTAATAACTGACATAATTGTCGAGATGTTATAAATTCAAATTCGTTTACTATATTTAAAATTTCAAAATGTAAATCTGTGATATGTCCTATGTCAATTTTATTAACAATTTGATTCATTGTAACATATCCATCTTTTCCATCAAATACTTTAATTTCACCCTTTCGCATTGCAAATGGTGATTGTGTTGCTTCTATTTGGCTATCTTCTACCATAAAAAAACCTCCATTTGAGCAATTTATGCTCTTTATAATATTACTTTATTAATTTAATATTTATATTATATATCAATTATTTTAATTTTTCAACATGTAATTTATTTCTTTATTTGTTAAGTATGAAAGAAATGTGATAATGTCTTAAGTAAAGAAATGAGAAAATGTCCCAACAAAAAAATATTTGTTCTCTTA
>CANQZV010000026.1 GCA_947628425.1 uncultured Clostridia bacterium
TATTCACTTATCAAAAACCTTTTGAACGACAGTCTGGTGTGTGTGTGTGTGTACAGCACCAACGGTTTTAGCTTTTGTCATTTTTAATATTTCCTTTTCTTTTGTTTTTTCTTAAGCTCTAGGATGTGCTTTTTTATAAATATCTTTTAATCCTGGGTCTTGAAATTGCATGTATACTTGTGTTGATGAAATGTCAGAGTGTCCAAGCATTGTTTGAATTGCTTTTAAATCTGCACCATTTTGTAATAAGTGTGTTGCAAAAGAATGTCTTAATACATGTGGTGTAATATCTTTTGTTATGTGAGCTTGTTCTTTATAGTATTTAATGATTTTCCAGAATCCTTGTCTTGTTAATCTTTTTCCATTAACATTGACAAATAATGCTTTTTCTTTTTCATCTTTTATAAGTATTGGTCTTGCTTCTTCAATATATTCTTTTAAAGCTTTTAATGACATAGAACCTAAAGGAATGTTTCTTTGTTTTGCTCCACTTTTACATACTGCAAATCCTTCTTCTAAGCTAATATCATCAATATCTAATGAGATTATTTCAGTAACTCTCATTCCAGTAGCATAGGCAAATTCTAACATTGCTTTATCTCTGGTTCCTTTTAAGTCAATATCTTTTGGCTGTTCTAATAATAGTTCTACTTCTTGGGTAGTAAGAACATTTGGAACTCTTTTTTCTATTTTTGGTGATTGAATATCTTCTGTTGGGTCTTTTTTAACTTTTTTAATACGAATTAAAAATTGGTAAAATGATCTTATAGATGCTAAATTTCTAGAAACTGTAGATGGCTTTTTTCCAATTTTATTTAAGTATTCTAGATAGGTTTTAATGTCTTCTTGATTTACTTTTGTATAATTTATTTTATTTGCTTCTACATATTCTTTATATTGCAAAATGTCTCTTCTGTATGATTGTAAAGTATTATCTGATAATTTTTTTTCTCCTTGAAGAAAGTCTAAAAAAAGTTTAATTTGTTTTTCCATTTTTGCTCCCCTATCCTTTTATTCAATATGATTTTTACTTTATTTAAAGTTATCATATGTAAAGTAATTACTTTACTTTACATAAACTACATATGTTATATCAAATTAAATTCAAAATGTAAATAGATTTTATAAAAAAAATTATAAATATTGTACGCACATTGTAAATAAACCAGATGATAAATATGTTTCTATAAAAGAAGCAACTATTAAAATTCCTAATATCATTAATGAAAATAGAGTATGTCTTATTATTTCACCCTTAATATTTTCTTTTCTTTTATCTTTCATAATTGATTTATATAGTTTTATTCCACTTACAGATAATGCTAATATACAAGGTATAAAAATAATATTTTGCAATAACATAGATGTTATGAAAAATAGGGTCCCCTTCCATGTTCCTAAAGTTCCAATTAATGCTGAGCATGTATATCCAATGCAAAATCCTCTAAATGCAATTATACCTAAAACTATTGGAATTCCAATAACTGTAGAACCTGCAAACCATAGTATAATAGCTAATACCACATTACTTTTTATAGAATTCTGTAACAGTTTACCTGTATTTATACTGGCTCCATTTTTTAATGATGTAATAAAATTGTTAATATATGTATGTACTTCTTTTAATTGCTCCTCATTTAAATTATTGATTAGTATTACCCCTAAAACTATTCCGACAAGCAAAATACATGCTACTATTAAATAGGATTTAATGTTATCATTAATATGTTTTTGTACAATGCTTATTAATTTTGAGTTTTTCTTGTGTGTGACCTTCATCTTATTCCCCCATATTGTTAACTTTATACATAATGTCTATTCCATAAAATAAGATTTAGAACCTAATTATTGTTTTTGTTAAACTACTTTTCTACTATTCATACCAAACTGTTTGTATATATCTTTTTCTGTTTCACTTCGGACGCTCCGCTACAGGGTGCCTTGCCTTTCAGGCATTCCCTATACCTCGTTCCACTCCAAAATGATATATACAACAGTTTAGATTTATATATACAAGAGTTTGATACAAATATATGCAATATTTGTGTACAAAAAAAGAATAATGTTTATCAATTCAAACATTATTCTACTTTCAATATATAAATCTTATTTTATTAACTTACTTCTACTTTTCCATAGACTCCACCACCACCAGATTGAATAGTTACATTTCCCTCTCTGGCTGCTATAATGATTTTTGCTACCTTTTCTCCTACAACAGCTTCGATATCATCTTTAGATAGTTTATGTAGTATGTTCATTTCATTTTTAAATGTATCTAATAATTTATCTATTGTTTTACCACCAATACCTGGTACAAATGTAAGTGGCACTTGATATATATATGGTGGCCTGTTAGCAGGGCTTTTACTTTCTTTTTTATCTGCTATGGTTATAATTCTATCAAGTACCCCCATGGTGATATTATTGCCATGACAATATGGGCACTCTATAATTGGTGGTTTTCCTTCAATTGATCTATCACAAGTTTCACAATAAGTTCTATGATATTTGCCAAGCTTTGGATCCATTCCATAATTTGCTAATATTTTTCTGCCCTCTTCATTTTTTAAAGCTTTTAATAATTCTTTAAATGAAATATCCTCTAATAAAACTTTATTATATTCTCTTGCAATTTTTGGCAATGAATGCGCATCTGAATTGGTAACAAAGGTTTTTGTTTCAAGTTCAGAAATATAATCTGCAAGTTCTGTATCTGAACTAAGCCCTAATTCTATAGCAAAAATTTTATTAAATTTTTCTTTAAAAATTCTTTCTAGTCTGCTTGTACAATTTCCATAAAAGCTTTTATGTGGTGTAAATGCATGTGCTGGAATTAATATTCCATTATATTTTTCAACAATATCTATTAATTGATATGCAGAAATACAAGCCCTTTGAGAACTTAAAGTAATATTATTGATATAGTTACTCATTTCTTTTGAAAATGCTTTTATATCTGCTAAACTTGGGAAATAGCAAAGATTATGGGCGCTTCCTGTTTTTCCATTTTCGTTTATCTCTGAAGTTTCAATTTCACTGCCTAAAATAATACAAACTTTGTCTTTATATATTATTCCGCCGTCAGTAATTTCATAGGCTTCACCTGTTTTTAAAAATTCTTCTATATCATCAATAACATATGGTGAGGCACAATCAATAATACCTACTATTTGAATTCCTTTTCTATCACTACATTCTTTTGCAATATTAGCAAAATTTAAACTTTTTGCTGCTGTTATTTTAATTGGTTTTCCTTTTTCACTTCTTCCTATATGTACATGTAAATCTGCAAATATTTCTTGCATTATTTTTTCCTCCAACTGCCATTAACAATTTGATTTTTATCTATATTCTCCCGCTTCAAATTCTTGCCTTATTTCTGTTCCGGTAGGAATTTCTATGTCACTCTTATGATTAGCAGATTGTTCATTGATAATTTTTTCTTCTTTTGCTCTGTTGATATTTAGGTATTCTCTAGCAGCTAATTTTGTAGCAGCAACTGTATTGTTGCTATCATCTAATCCATTAAATTCATTTGCAATGTTAGTTATAGCACCTTTTTTATTCTGTGTTGATTTCCATTTAATTCATATTCACTCATACTAAAACACTCTCCATTTCTGTAACAAACTCTTTAAATTTTGGCAAATAGCGATTATGTTTATCTCTTAAATTTCTATATTCTAAAAGTACTAATGCTTCATCTACTTTAAATGCTATTCTCTCTGGTCTATCTAATAGCATACCACCAAATTGGTCTACTAATTCTAAAACATCACTTTCTTTTTCTCTTGGTGATAAGTTACTATATCTATTAACTCCTTCGCATATTCTACAAAAATTATTTGAAAATCCTAATTGTTTTAAGTATTCTGCACCTTCTTTTGCATAAGATTTAATTTTAGACAAATCTTGTGGATTATTTTCCTTCTTACAATTGCATAGTAAACAAGCTGTTAATACTATGTTTTGGTCAAGTTCTAAATTAGAATAATCTAAAAATAGCTTAGCAAGAAATGTTTTAAATATAACAGAATTATCAAAAAATATTCCTGTTTTTTTCTTTAGATAGTGCATAATTTCCATTTTTTTAATCCAGTCTTTTTCAGAAAGGATATATTCTGCAAAAGTTTCCATGTTTATTTCTCCTTTACATGGCATTTTTCTTGAGTTTTTTATTTTATCTATTTTATTATATTGTAAATTATAGTTCAATTCAATATTGTTACATAAATGTTATATAATTGTAAATAAATTGTAATATTTTGGGAATTATGCAATATTTGTTTGAATTTAAATAACTTATAAATAGTGTTGTAAATTAATTGACATTTTTTGTTTAGTTGATATATAATTCTATTTTAGTAATGGAAAAAATTGGAGGCCGGAAGTTTGACACTTTTATGAAATAAAATTTGATGTAAGCATTAAAAATGCTTAATTTTTTTGTCAATTTTTTCATTTTTCTCTTGCGTGACTTCTCGTGATGTGGTATAATGTTAAAAACTTGAAAGGATTGATATATATGAGACTAAAGATAAATAAATCAAAAAATGCAATTAATTACTATGCAATAGTTGATACAAAAACTAAAGACGGTAAACGTTCAACAAAAATATATAAGCGACTAGGCAATGAACAGCAAATATTAAAAATTTCAAATGGTATATCTGCTCGTGAATGGGCTGAGAAAGAAGTTGCTAAACTAAAGAAAGCTTACGAAGAAAAATCTTTAAAAGTTATTGCTGAATTTTCACAATCTGAGTTAATAAAAAAAGATACTCAAACTTCTTTTAATGGCGGATACCTTTTTTTACAGGATATTTACTACAGCTTGGGCTTAAATAAAATTTGTAAAGAAATATCTGATAAATACAGAATTAAATATGATTTAAATTCTGTTTTATCTAATTTAATTTATACAAGAATAATTGAACCTTCTTCAAAGCTTTCTGCTTTTGAAACTGCTAAAACTTTTCTTGAACAGCCTAATTTTGAATTGCAAAATATTTACAGAGCTTTAGAAATAATTGCTAATGAAACTGAAAATATTGAAGCACAGGTATATAAAAACAGTTTGAAGGTTGTCAACAGAAATACTAAAATATTGTATTATGATTGTACTAATTACTTCTTTGAAATTGAACAAGCTGAAGGCATAAAGCAATATGGTAAAAGTAAAGAAAATCGTCCTCTTCCTATTGTTCAAATGGGTTTGTTTATGGATGGTGATGGTTTTCCTCTCGCTTTTGTAATTAATAGTGGTAATACTAATGAACAAATTACTTTAAAGCCTTTAGAAAAACAAATAATAAAGGACTTCGAACTTTCTAAATTTGTTGTTTGTACTGATGCTGGTCTAGCCTCTATTGATAACAGACTTTTTAACAATATACAGGATCGTTCATTTATTGTAACACAATCTTTAAAGAAAATTAAAGGACATTTAAGAGATTGGGCTTTATCTAAAGATGGATGGCATAAATTAAATTCTAAAAAAGAAATTAATTTAAATAATATAGATAATTCTAGTACAAATGAAGAAATATATTACAAAGAAAGATGGATTAATGAAAATAATTTATCTCAAAGATTAATTGTTTCATATTCTCCTAAGTATGCTGCTTATCAAAAAAATGTTAGAAATAATCAAATTGAAAGAGCTAAAAATTTAATTAATAATCCTTCTTCACTATCTAAAAACAGGCAAAATGATCCTTCCCGTTTTGTTACTTCTTCTTTTGTTACTACTGATGGTGAAATTGCTGATAAAAGAGTTTTAACATTAAATCGAGAAGCTATTAATAATGAAGAAATGTTTGATGGTTTCTATGCTGTTTGTACAACTTTAGAAGATGATATTAGTGAAATTATCAAAGTTAATAAAAGAAGATGGGAAATTGAAGAGTCCTTTAGAATTTTAAAAACTGATTTTAAAGCAAGACCAGTATATTTAAAGAGAGAAGACAGAATTAAAGCACATTTTACTACTTGTTTTTTATCACTTTTAATATACAGAATTTTAGAGCATAAATTGAAAGAAAAATATACTAGTAGTGATATTATTAATACCTTAAGAAACATGAATTTTTTAAAAAAGGAAGGATGTGGATATATTCCAACTTTTAAAAGGACTAATTTAACAGATTCTCTACATCAGCAGTTTGAATTTAGAACAGATACTGAAATAGTCCCAGAAAATGTTATGAAAAAAATTTTTAAAAAAACTAAAAAATGAAAAAAAGGACGCACTTTTTTAGAATATCATAAAAGCCCATAATTTAGTCTATGACTGCATTATGGACTTTTTACTCTTTTAAAAGTGTCAAACTTGAGATTATATTGTAAATTATAGTTCAATTCAATATTGTTACATAAATGTTATATAATTGTAAATAAATTGTAATATTTTGGGAATTATGCAATATTTGTTTGAATTTAAATAACTTATAAATAGTGTTGTAAATTAATTGACATTTTTTGTTTAGTTGATATATAATTCTATTTTAGTAATGGAAAAAATTGGAGGCGTTAAAGTGGCAGTTTTAGAAAAGAAGTATTTAGTTTCTGTAAAAGATGTTGGTACATCAAGCTTAATTACTAATAAAGGTATTTTTAGGTTGTTAGAAGATATTGCATGTGTACATTCTGATATGGCAGGTTACGGCATTAATCAGATTAGTAAAACTCGTCTTTCATGGATTTTATTACATTGGAAAGTTCATGTTTTTAAAAGGGTTAGTTATAATTCTACTGTTACTATTCGTACTTGGGGTAGAAATTCTAGCAAATGTGTAACTTATCGTGACTTTGATATGTATGATGAGGACGGTAACCTTATTTGTATCGCTTCTTCTAAATGGACTTTAGTTAATATAGATACTGGCAAGATAACTAGAATTACACCTGAAATTATAGAAGCATATGATTTTGAGGATGATAAAAATGTTTTTGGAGAAGTTGATATTCCTAAACTAAAAGAGCCTGATATTGGTAATAATCCAGATTATACATTTATTGTTCAAAGAAGAGATATTGATGTTAATAATCACATGAATAATTTATTTTATATAGATTATGCTATTGAAACTTTACCCAAAGAAGTTTATGAAAATTTAACTTTTAATAAAATTGAAGTCATGTATAAAAATGGTTCTAAACTTGGAACTACTGTAAATTGTTTTTATTCTGAAGAGGATGGCAAACATTTTGTAGTTATGAAAGGTTCTGAAAATGAATTACATGCTATTGTTAAATTTGAAGAATAATCTATTAAAACAATGAAGTCAAAATAACTTCACATATTAAAGCCAACATATAGAACATTGTACCACTTATATGGTTAAATGTTCTCTATGTTTATAATCTTTTAATTCAAATAATCTTACATTATTTTTCTTCTCTTGCCTTAATAATTAATCTATCATTAGAATAATTACAACATGTAATTAAAGTTACTTCCCTCTTGCCATTTGTTTTTTGAGATAATCCGATATGTTTTATCAGCTTCTGTTCTGTACATATCATATATTTTGTATTTTACAACACCATTGTTATTATCTGTTAATATAAATGTGTCACCTATTTTTAGTTTATACAAGTATCCAAACATATTCTTTGTAATATAGTTGTGACCTACTATGCAAAAGTTTCCTACTTCATTAGGATTTGCTCCATAAAACTTTGTAACACAAATTTCCATAGCTTTTTTGCTATATTTTTCTAGCACACAGGTATCAATATTTAGTTTTTTTATTTTTAAATTTGCTATTACATTATATCCTTTATATTTTTCTGGTACTAAATTTAGATTTCTTTTTTGTTGTACCGCTTCTTCACTTTTAATTTCATTATATGCTATTTTTTGTATGTTCGATGCATTTGTTCCTTGCTTGATACTATTCTCTCTATAAATTTCAAAGGCTGTCCAACTAATAATGATTATTATAAATAGTATTAATGTTAGCTTTAGTACCTTTCTCATGCGTTTCTCCTTGTAAAATTATTTCTATGTATTGTAGCCTTACTTTTCATATAAGCTTATTATATTCCGAGTAAGGTTACTTTATTTTTGTATATTACTTGTGTTACTATTTTGTTTTTTTATTTTTTTTATCAATAACAAAATAAAATGTTACTAGAGTAGCTACTATTAATGCTATTAATGCATATTGGGTTGTACCTGTTGTAGGATATTTTGATGGTAGTTTTTCATTTGTGTTTTGATTATTTTGTTGTGTTTGCTTTTCACCAACATTAATATCAAAACTTTTCTGTGCTATAACTGTATCTGAGTCGTCTCTATCTACTAGTTTAATGTTAATAGTATATTTTCCGTCTGTATTAAATTCTCCCCTTAATGCTAATTCTTGTTTTACATTTTTTCCACCAAGTGCATATCCATTTTCTGCTCCCCAACCAGTTTGAAGTAAATCGATTTCATTGCTATCTTCTTGTGTTGCAAGTAGTTTTGCTGTTGCTGTATCTGATGGTTTTTTAGTTAATTCTGCTATTAATCTAACATGGTCATAGTTTTTACCCATTGCAGATTCTGTAATTAGTTTCATATCCTTTTTCTCATCTTTTTTGATAACTCCTGAATAACTCAATGTTAAAGTATATGGAGTATAGTTTGGTTCTACTAATATATCTTTCTTTATAGCATTAGTAATGTTATCATATCTTTCTGAAGCATCTGCATTTGACATTCCTGATAAAGTAATAGAAAAGTCAGTTGGGTTGCTTCCTGTCAAGTTTTCTTTTGCTTTAAAAGTAATTACTTCATTGGTTCTTGGATTGCTTCCTCCTGTTGAATCATAATAAGTAATTATTACTTCATTATCATTATTATTGGTACTTCCACCTACTGCACTGATAAATTCAAAAATATCTTTATTATAGCTTACATTAATTGTATATGCTCCTAAATCTTTTCCAAAGCTAACTGTTAGTTTTACTTCTTCTCCTGGAGCTATTTTTGTTTTGTTTGTGTCTGCTTTTACAGTGTCTAAAGTTACTGCAGAACTGATAACTGGTACAGATATAAGTGCAAATAATAAAGTTAAAATTCCGAAAAAATAAAATACTTTTTTCATTTATAAACACCTTTCTCCATTAAATTTAAATTTTGAAAAATCCTACTTCTATGTTGTTTAAATTTAAAGTCATATCAATAATTGTAGATTTTAAAAATAGTTTAATGGTACTATTTTTCAATATTATTATGCGCTTATTTTTTGTTTTTATTTTTCCAATTTTTTTATTTTTTTAAAAATTGACAAAGCTAGTAAGAAATCCTTACTAGCTTAAATCAATTTGTAAACATATATCTGCAATAATTAATATAATTAAATCAATTTTTTATTTTTTAATTTTCTTTATTACAATCACAATTATTGTTATTTTTCATATCATTCATAAAAAATCTTTTTTCTGCAAGTTTATCTTGAACTCCTCTTAATGCTTCTCCAAATCTTTGGAAGTGAACTACTTCTCTTTCTCTTAAGAAGCGAAGTGGATCAATTACATCTGGATCATCAGCGCAAAGATCAATTAATTTTTCATAAGTTGCTCTTGCTTTTTGTTCTGCTGCTAAATCTTCTTGTAAGTTAGCAATTGGGTCTCCTTTACATGCAATATATGCTGCTGTAAAAGGTGTTCCTGAAGCTGATTGTGGGTATACATCAACTCCATGATCTGTATAATAATCCCCTAAACCTGCTTTTTTAATTTCTTCTATGCTTAATCCATCGGTTAGTTGGTGTACTATTGTTCCTACCATTTCTAAGTGTGCTAATTCTTCTGTACCTATATCATTTAAAATAGCTTTTGAAACTTGATCTGGCATACCAAATCTTTGGCTTAAATAACGAAGTGAAGCTGCTAACTCGCCATCTATTGAGCTGTTTTTATGGTGAAAACTATTTTTTTATTTCCAAAGCCCTTAAATGCTTATGGCTTTGGAAATTTATAGTGTATTTTCACACTTTTAGTTTTGCTTTTTTTATCCTCAAAAACTTCCACTTTGTCAATCAATTTTACTAATATTGTCTTTGGAATAATTTTTAAATCAGCAATTTCATCTATCAATTTATCCAAATCTTCTATTGGCTTTTTTTGGCTCTCATTTCTTGCTTGTTCTTGTAATTTTCCAATTTCATTGTTTAACTGTTCTTTTTCCTTATTATAGCTCTCATACATGCTATCAAAATCTTCCTTGGTAATAGCACCTTTTTTCCAATCTTCATATAGTGATTTTCTTAATAAAACAATTTCATCTTTTCTTTTTTCTTTATCTCTAATAATCTTTGTAATAGTGTTATCTATTTTGAAAGTAGGTTTTTGTATCTTATTTATAAATTGGCTTTTGCTTTTATTTTTTAGTATTTTTTTAACAGTTGCTCTCAAATCTTTAATGACTAATTGGTTTAATTCTTCCTCTAACACAGCATGTCTGGTACATTTACCAAATCTTGCATAATTTGAGCATAATGTTATAAAATCTTTATTTGCTTTTTTGCCATCTCTTCTAAATGTAAGAGGCATACCACAATTGCCACATACTAACAATCCACCTAAAAAATGCTCTTGTTTGTTTTGCGTTTTTCCAAAAACCTTTTTACTTAACAATTCTTGCACAGTATTAAAAGTTTTTTCGTCAATAATTGGTTCATGCGTATTTTCTACTATAGTCCAATATTTTCTTGGCACTTTTCTATATTTTTTTAATTTATAACTTATTTTTTCATTCCTTCTTTGTGTCATATTTCCAATATA
Organism: uncultured Clostridia bacterium; assembly: GCA_947628425.1. Lineage (GTDB taxonomy): Bacteria > Bacillota > Clostridia > TANB77 > CAG-508 > HGM13634. The sequence continues at coordinate 10,780 of CANQZV010000026.1, forward strand.
GGTAGGATTGCTTAAAATATCCCTTACAGTTTCAGCTGTCCATAAGTAACGTTTTATATTAGTATTTTTGTAATTCAATCCTTTTTGCTCTTTGTACTTGGTAGGGCAAGGGACATTTTCTTTATTCAAAATTTTCATAATGGCTTCATTTCCGATACCACTAGCACGCATATTGAAAATTCTTTTAACAACTAAACTTGCCTCTGGGTCAATAATTAGCTTGTTTTTATCACTTGGGTCTTTTAAATATCCATAAGGTGCAAATGCTCCTATAAATTGCCCATTTTGTCTTTTAGAGTTAAATGTTGCTCTTATTTTCTTTGAAATGTCAAGGCAATACCATTCATTCATAAATCCAGTCATTCCAGCTAGTTCATTATTAGTATTATTTTTTTCAAAACTGTCAATGTTGTTATTGATTGCAATAAATCTTACTTTGTATAGTTTAAAAAACTCATCAATATAGATTGTAGTCCTAGCAGAGTTTCTTCCAAGTCTTGATAAATCTTTTACAATAACTAAATTTATACGCCCTTCTTTAATGTCATTTATCATTCTTTGAAATTCTGGTCTATTAAAATCCGTTCCGCTATATCCATCATCAACATATTCATCACATAAGTCCCAGCCTTTATCTAAAATATATTTTGTGATAAATTCCCTTTGGTTTATGATACTTTGAGAAATATCATCTCTTCTATCTTCTTTGTCGTCTGCTTTTGATAATCTCAAATACATACCTACTTTGTAATTTTTTGTATCTATTTCATTATCACTCATACAGTTATCACTTGCATACATATTTTTTTGCTCCTTTCTTTGCATTTTGTGATAACTATCTGCTATGTATATTTTACAATATCATCTACAATTTGTCGATATGATGTAACATCATTTTTCAAAAAAACTTCTATGGCATTTTTCAATATATCTTCATATTGTTCGCCATTTTCCAAAAACTCACTTTCTAATAAAATTAACTCTTTGCTCATCTTCTGCCTTTCCAAATACTATTTTGTTAAAATTTATTCTTGGAAAAGTTAGAAAATGCAAAAAAATAGGCTTGCATATAAAAAACTTTTTCCTAAAATCAACTTTCGGACAAAATCGTATTTTTTTATATGCAAACCCATGTTGCTAAAAAATTAACTTTATTTAATTACAAAATCTATTTTAACACATTTTTTTATAATATGCAATAGTAAATTTTGTTTTTTTGCGATTGACAAAGATAGAAAAAATGTGTATAATAAATGTAGAAATTGAGAAACACAAAGTGTGTTGCCACAGGTTGATTAAATAACCATTCCTCTCGCAAAAGCAGAATGGTTATTTTTTATTTGCACAAAATTATTACCAATGCAATAATCAAGGCAATAGCTATGATTGTGACTGCTACTAATCCGAAGAATAGTAGATATATTATTTGTAATAATACTGTTTCCATAGCACCACCTCGCTTTCCCACAGATGTAACTGTGTAATATGTAAGGTGGCAACGCACTCTGCTTATTCTCATTTTCTACAATATACAGTTTACAACATTTTGAAAAATAAAACAAGCACCATTTTACATTTTTCAAAATTTAAAAATTTTAGTTTTTATTTTTTAGTTATTTTAGGCTACTTTCAGCTATTAAAAAGAAATATCATAAAATTTTAGTTTTATGATATTTCTTATCTATTTTTTTGTAATCTCGAAACTTGCTTGTATCAATGCTTTCCGCTTCTACTTTTTTAAAAATATTGCAAATTTACCTATTTTTTTGCACATTTTTAATCTTTTCATTTTTTGTGTCTTGAAACCCTTGATACTGTAAGAAGAAAAATAGCATAAAATTCTCATTTTATGTTGTTTTTAATTTTCATCTTCTAATTTCACATTTTCATATTTTGATAGGTCTGTTTCAGATAAAGCATACTCTATACAACTAACCAAAACATTATTAAAACTCATTTCTTCTTTTTTAGCAATTTTTCGTAGCATTGTATCTATATCATCTGGTAATCTTACAGACAATTTATTATTTACTTTTTTGTATTTTGAAAATTCTAGCATTCTTTATCTACCTCCAAATATATTGTGCCACAAAAACAGGTTTTAATAATACCAGACAAAAGTATTGCACTTTTAAAAATGTTGGTGTATAATTATTATTGAAGATGTACAATCATTATTATACTAGGGGGAGATAAATTCATGGGAAGAATAAAATATGTAATTTTATTTTTGTTTATTGTAGTGTTATTAATTATTTTTTCAGGTGGTGCGACACCTAATACTAAAAATACAACGCCAACTACTAGTACAAGAAATGTATGGAAAGAACATATTGAAGAAAGGAAAAAGACTAAAAATATGACTTACGAAGAAAAACTACAATATTATCAAAATAAACTAGATGCAGCTGGATATAAATCAGGAGGAAATTCAAAGAATAATAAATAGAAAGGAGGAGATTCAATGAATGTAGCTAGGTCAGTAGCAAGAGCTATGCGTAGAGATGACTTGAAAGCTCGACGTAAAAAAAATAATAGTACATATAAAAGTACAAATATCAATACTAGCACCAATGCTAATACTAATGTTGATAATAATCCAGAAGATGCGTCATTATTAGGAGTGATATTGGCAATATTGGTTTTAGGCTGTGGTATTGGATTATTTATTTTTCTTTGGAACACAGTCGGTCTGTTTGGAATGATAGGAATTTTAATTGTCATTTTTTTAATAATGTCATTTTAACTTATTTTATAAGAATATATCTCGTATAAAAGTGATTGTGCCTATGGGAATATATAGCTATGGTTAGCCCCATAACACTTATTCATGGGGGAATAAATAAATGAATAAGAGAAGCATTGATTTTTTCAATTAGTGCCTCTCTTTTTATTATGTATTATAATTGTAAAGTAATTTCTTCTTCGTTGTCTAATTTCAAAATAACTTTATACTCATCTGCTTTCATTATTTCAATACTTCCCATTTCAATATTTATTTCATGTGCCATCTTATCACACATAAGGAAGCGGTTTTTATTCATAAAATAACTAAAATCTTCATAAAACAATTCTATGTCAATAATCCCTTTTATAAAAATAAATACATCTTTTCCTAAAAATGTTTGTAAAGTATCTTTGACTTTTTCTTCACTCATATTTTCCATAATACCAAACTCCTTTTTATTACGATTTTAGCAGATAGTTAGCACTTTTTACATTTTCGCCATAAAGTCAGTTCCTTATCTGGTCCACCATATTGAGAAATGATGAATTTAGCAAGTTTTGCATTAGGGCATTTTATTTTTACTGGATATTCCAATACTTTATTATAAGTCCACATTAATAGTTTCCTCCTTCCCATGGCCAAGGTTCTTCAAGCCATCTCCATTTTTTACATGGATAATAAATGCTTAAAGGTCCATATATTTTTTGATATTTGTCTTTTAATTCTTTTAATTGTTTGGTATATTCTCTATGCAAACAAAGTGCCTTTTGATCATCATTGTGTGTGTCTAGATATAATCCTAATTCAATCACTGCAAAGTTTAAGGCTTTAATTTGCTGAATCATTTCTTCTCTTATTCTTTGTTTTTCTTCACAAGATTGTTCTTTATTGTTACATCCATCATTATCAGTTGTATTTGTTGTATTATATCCAAAAGCAGCATTTATACCTTCAGGAGTATACTCGCACTCATTATTGTTTAACATCATTTATTACACCCCTCCCCAATTTTATTTGCTTGTTTCAAATATTGAATTTCTTCCATACTTTGACCTGGCATATAAGGGCTTACTAATTCTGGAAAAATGGTTCCCATTTTTAATCCACAATTTGGTGTAAAAGTTTTATCCATTTTTTGAATTGGAACATAACTTTGTGCTAACATTGGATTAGTTGGGAATACACTTTCTGCTTCGTCAAAGCCACAACCACAGTCTTCGTTTTCGTTTGTCATCATATAACAGCCACAACCATTATTTCCGTTTGTTGTAAGATTAGTAGTAGCATATTCAGCTGTAGTTCCTGCACAATTACATATATTTTCAATTACTTGTGGGTTGTAATTGTTTTGACAACAACATCTTCTATAACGATTAAACATGTTTTATATTCCTCCTTATTTTATTTTATATTACATAATATGACAAAATAGTTAAATATGTACCAAAAAAAAGATTACTTGTTTAACTATCACAGTAATCTTTTTTATATTTAACTTTTATTTTATTATGTTATACCTTTAAAACTCCACCGATTGTTTTATTTAACTTAGCATGTTTATGTCCTGCTAAAATTGATGCACCACCTGCAATAACTACTATGTCTCCTTCTTTGATATATTTTCTATCTTTTGCTATTTTAATTCCTTCATCAATCATATCGTCAATACTTTCTTTTGGTTCAACTAAAATTGTATTGGTATTCCATGCTAACGACAATTGTTTATATACTTCTTTATTTGATGTTATAACATATATTGGACATTCTGGCATAAATCCTGCAATCATTTTGGATGTTCTACCTGTATCAGTATATGCGAAAATTGCTTTTGCACATAAGTCCATTGCTGTAGAGCAAGTAGAATAATTTAGATTATATTCATAGTCTATATTTTCACATTCATGCTCTTTTTTTCTAAACCTTTTCCAGTAATCAATAGAGCCTTCTATTGCTTCACATATTTTAACCATAGTTTTTACACATTCTACTGGATATTCACCCATTGCAGATTCGCCTGAAAGCATTATACAGCTTGCCATATCATAAACTGCATTTGCCACATCACTTACCTCTGCTCTAGTTGGACGTGGGCTATGAATCATAGATTCAAGCATTTGCGTTGCAATTACTACAGGTTTTCCTGCTCTATTACATTTACTTATAAATTCTTTTTGCCTAATTGGAACTTCTTCCATAGGAATTTCAACCCCTAAGTCTCCTCTTGCCACCATAATTCCGTCAGATACTTCTAAAATTTCGTCAAAATTATCTATTCCTTGTCTATTTTCAATTTTAGAAATAATTTTAATATGCTCTCCATTATTTTCTTTTAATATTTCTCTTATACTTAATACATCTTGTGCATTTCTTACAAATGATGCCGCAATATAGTCAAAACCTGCTTTAATACCAAATTTAATATCTTCAATATCTTTTTCTGTAGGACTTGGTAAGTTTATATTTTTTCCTGGTATGTTTATACTTTTTGTATTAGTTAGTTTTCCACCGTCTAATATTTTGCATATAATATTAGTTTTATCTATTTCTATTACTTCTATTCTTATCAATCCATCGTTAATTAAAATTTGAGTTCCTATACTTACTTCATTGCATAAATTTTTATAGGTAATTGATACTTTGGTTTCATCCCCTAAAATATCTTCACTTACTAAAGTAAATATATTACCAGGTGTTAGTTCTACTTCTCCATTTTCAAATTTTCCTATTCTTATTTCTGGGCCTTTTGTATCTAGCATAAGAGCAACAGGTCTATCTGTTTTTTTTCTTACTTGTTTAAAGTTTTCTATTCTAGGTTCTTGGTCTTGATAGCTTCCATGTGAAAAGTTAATTCTAGCTACATCCATACCTGCTAATATTAATTTTTCTAAAGTTTCAGAATTATCTACAGCTGGACCTAATGTACAAATAATTTTAGTTTTTTTCATAATAAATTCCATTCCTTTCTCGCTTCGCTCAAAGGCACACATAGGAATGAAAGCCTTGAGTTTGAAGCGTTATCATTATA
>CANQZV010000027.1 GCA_947628425.1 uncultured Clostridia bacterium
TCATCAATATACATGTTTATAAAAACAAATGGTATCATTTGTTCTTTTTTTATATTATTTATATTACCTCTCTCTCTCTCTCTCTCTCTCTCTCTCTCTCTCTCTACAGCTGTAAGCATTTTCAGTTATCATTTTGTGTTCCTTCTTTCTTTTCCTTTGTTTTCACACTTATTCTATATTTTTTTCTATTTTTTGTCAATACATTTTTTCAATTTTTTTGTAGTAATTCTTTTTCTAATAAACTGATATTACTTTTTAAAATCATAAATTTTCTATTTCTTCTTCGTTTTTACTCTCTTTTGTATTTATTTATATATATTTCAAATATGTTTGTCAATACAACTTTTTTGTTTTCTTTCTTCCTTATGCCAAGAAATCTAGCCTCTTAGCTAAATCTCTTGCAGAATATATCTTGTTTCTCAAAAAATGGAAAAGAGAACCGTCCCCTTTTCCACCAACTTTTCCACTTTTTCATTTTTTTTGCTTTTATAACTTTTTTCGACATTTTTTTTATTTTTTCTATGTTATATTAATAAAAATTTTTATTATGTTTGGAGGATATATGAGCAAATTATTTTTATTATATGGTAATTTAAAGAAGGAAGAACCTAATACTTTATTTTTATTTAAAAGTGGTATTTTTTTTATTGCAATTGATAAAGATGCTATTTCTCTTTCTAAATTGTTAAATTTAAAATTAACAAATTTAAATAATACTATTTTAAAATGTGGTTTTCCTTGTAGTAGTTTAGATAAATATCTTGTATTATTAAAAGCTCATAATATTAATGTAAAAATAATAGATACTACAAAAAATACTACTTATTTTTTGAATGAATATCAAGAAAATAAAAATATAAAGGAATTATTAGACTTTATTAATAATATTGATATTAATAATTTATCTGTTTCAGAGGCTTATAATTTATTAGAAGATATTAAGAATAAAGTAAAACAAATATAATAACAAATTATTTTTAAAAATTTTAATTAATATGGAGCAAAAAAATGAATAATAATAGTTCTAATTTAAAAATTTATCAAAAGTATATGGAATTAATTTATTATACTAATGATATTGTTAGAAAATACCCTAAATCTGAAACATTTGCTTTAGTTGAAGAAATTAAACATACTCTTTATGCTGGATTAAGACTTCTTGTTTATTCAATTAAAACCTACAGAATTCAAGATAAATTAAAATATTTAAATGAATTCGATGTTAATTTAAATTTATTGAAAATTCATATAAGATTATCTAATAAATATAAGTATATTTCTTCACAGAATTATAATTATTGGAGCAGTTTAATTACTGATATATGTAATATGTTAGGTGGGTGGATTAATTCATGCCTAAAAAAATAAAAAATTGTTTTTATAAAAATTTAACTTTTGAAAAATTATTACAAGCTCATAAGAGAGCAAAAAAACATAAAAGCTATAAAGATGAAGTAATTGTATATGAACTTAATTTAGAAAATAATATTGTTAATTTGATGAATAGTATCAAAAATAAAACATACAAGTTAGGAAATTATTTTACTTTTAAAGTGTATGAACCTAAAGAAAGAATTATAATGGCTTTACCTTATAAGGATAGAATTGTGCATCAATGGTATGTAGAAGAGTTTATAAAACCTTATATTCTACCTAAATTTATATTTACATCTTATGCATGTATTCCGTCTAAAGGAACTCACAGTGCAGTAAATGAATTACAAAAAATGATGAGAATTTATAAAAGAGTAAATCCAAATTTTTGGATATTAAAGTGTGATATAAAAAAATTTTTTTATTCTATTAATCCTAATATTCTTTTCAGTATAATGAAAAAATATATCAACGATAAAGCTCTATTAGAGTTTACAAAATTAATAATATTTGATAAAAAGAAAAATTTTAACGAATTGGGTATTCCTATTCGGAAATTATACTAGTCAATTTTTTGCAAATATTTATCTAAATGAACTAGATTATTACGTTAAAAGGACTCTTAAATTAAAATATTATATACGATATATGGATGATTTTATTATACTTTTGGATAATAAAGAAAGTTGTATTAATATTAAAAGGAAAATTACAAAATTTTTAAATGATAATTTACAATTAGAATTAAATAGTAAATCAAGATATTATCCTTCTAAAATGGGGGTAAATTTTTGTGGTTATAGAACATTTTGTACTCATAAATTACTACGCACTTCTAGTAAAACAAAAATAAAAAATAAAGTTAGGTGTTGGAATAAATTATATAAATATAATAAGTTAAATTTTCATAATGCATTGCAAAGTTTAAATTCATGGATAGGCCATTCTTCACATTGCAATTCATACAAATTACAAAGAAAAATTATTAATAAGTGCAATTTTTTATATCACGATAATAGTTCTATGTAGCACTTTAACTATATTTAAATATTTTTTTAACATACTATTTCCTTTTTATTAATTTATTTCATACCTAACTCTTTTATTTTATATATTTAGAAACTTCATTTAAAATTTTTTCTCTTACTTGTTCTAATGTGCCACTCATATCACATCCTGCTGCTCTAATATGCCCTCCACCATTAAATAATAATGTAATATCTGCGACATTTACATATTGATTAGATCTTAATGATGCTTTATACCCTTTATCTGTTTGTCTTAAGAATATAGAAACTTCAACCCCTTCAATATCTCTACCTATTTCTACTAATCCTTCGTGGTCACCTGGTTTTGCATTTACCTTTTCCATATCATCATTTGTTATATATGTAAATGTAACTTTATTATTACATAAGAATTCCATTCTATCCATTATAATTTTTCTTAATTCAAAGTTAGCTTTGCTTTTTACTTGTAGAACTCTTTTATAAATATCTGATACATTAACACCTTTTGTTAATAACCATGATGCAAATTCAAAAGTTTCTGCAGATACCCCTTCGTACTTAAAGCCACCTGTATCTGTAATAATACCTGTTAATAAGCATGTTCCTATGTCTTTATCTATTTTTACACCTAGTTGTTCTATAACTAAAATTAATATTTGTGCACATGCAGGTGATGCTGGGTTTACAAAATTAAAGTCAGCAAACATATCATTTATTTCATGGTGATCTATCTGAATTTTTGTTTTTGCATTTTCAAAATAATTACTAAATCCATTTAATCTTTTAATTCCTGTAACATCAACAGAAATTGCTAAATCATATGGTTCTTTTTTTCCTTCTTTTTTTATTTTATCTGCACATGGTAAAAATTCAAATATATGTGAATACTCTGGTATAATCACATCAACTTTTTTATTTAATTTTTTTAAAGTTAAATACATTGCAAGAGCACTTCCCACAGCATCTCCATCAGGATTTTCGTGTGTTAATATTACAACGTCTTTTGCTTTATTTATTTCTTCTTTTATATTATCAATTGTCATATTTATATCACCTTTTTCATATCTAATTTAAGCATATTCACTCACTCTTTATGTCTTTCATAATATCTTTTAAAATTGAATCTATTTTTGCTCCATATTCCATGGATTCATCTAATTCAAATATTATTTCTGGTGTAATTCTTAAATTCATTCTTTTTGCTAATAAACTTCTTGTTAATCCAGCTGATTTTTTTAGTATAGCCAAATCTTGTTTTTTATTTTTTGCATTTAAAATACTTACATATATTTTAGCATACTTTAAGTCTTGAGTTACTTTTGCTTTAGTTACACTAATTAATCCTGTTAGATTAGGGTCTTTTATATCATTCATTATAATAGAACTAACTTGTTTTTTTAATTCTTCGTCTACCCTATTGAATCTATTTGTGTTCTTTTGCATAATTTTACTCCTTTGATTATTAATTATATGAGATATTATTTTTTTATTTCCTCCATGATATATACTTCTAAAATATCTCCTTCTTGTATATCATTAAAGTTTTCTATTTGAATACCACATTCGTAACCTGTTGCAACTTCTTTTACATCATCTTTAAATCTCTTTAATGAAATAAGTTTTCCATCATGAATAACAACATTATCTCTAATTATTCTAATTCCAGCATTTCTTGAAACTTTTCCATTTGTTACATAACATCCTGCAATTGTTCCAACATTAGATACTTTAAATGTTTGCCTTATTTCTGCATTTCCTATAACTTTTTCTTCAAATTCTGGGTCTAACATACCTTTCATTGCAGCTTCTACATCTTCTATTGCATGGTAAATTACAGAATATTGTTTTATTTCAACTTCTTCTTTTTCAGCCATATCTCTTGCTAGTGGTTCTGGTCTTACATTAAATGCTATAATAATTGCATTAGATACTTTTGCAAGAGTAACATCTGTTTCTGTTACACCACCAACATTAGCATGAATAACTTTTACTGTTACTTGTTCATTAGATAATTTTTCCAAACTTTGTTGCACAGCTTCAACACTACCTTGAACATCAGCTTTTACAATAATATTTAGTTCTTTTAGTTTACCTTTTTCAATTTGATTAAATAAATCGTTTAATGATACTTTTACTGTGCTATTTATAGATTTTTCTCTTTCTTGGCGTTTTCTTCTTTCTATTAAATGTTTTGCTGTTTTTTCATCTTTTACTTCATAGAAAGTTTCTCCTGCAACTGGTACTTCTGTTAACCCTGTAATTTCAACTGGTGTTGATGGTCCAGCTTTTTTAACTTTCTTTCCTTTATAGTTACTCATGCTTCTAATTCTACCTATAACTGAGCCAACAACTATTGTATCCCCTACATCTAGTGTTCCTCTTTGAACAAGCATTGTAGCTATAGGTCCTTTAGATTTATCTAATTTTGCCTCTATAATAACACCTTTTGCTTGTTTATTTGGATTTGCTTTTAATTCCTTCATATCTGCTACTAATAAGACCATTTCTAATAAAGTATCTATATTTGTTTTTTGTTTTGCAGAGATAGGTACAAAAATTGTATCTCCTCCCCATTCTTCTGGAACTAAATCATATTTTGTTAATTCTTCTTTTACTTTTTCTACATTAGCTCCCTCTAAATCTATTTTATTAACAGCTACTATAATTGGAATATTAGCAGCTTTAGCATGGTTAATTGCTTCAACTGTTTGAGGTTTTACACCATCATTTGCAGCAACAACTAAAATTGCAATATCTGTAACTTGTGCACCTCTTGCTCTCATACTTGTAAAAGCTTCATGTCCTGGAGTATCTAAAAATGTAATTGTTCTGCCATTAATTTCTACCTGTGATGCACCAATATGTTGAGTAATTCCTCCTGCTTCACCTTCAATAACATTTGTACTTCTTATAGCATCTAATAATGATGTTTTACCATGGTCAACATGACCCATTACAACAATAACTGGTGGTCTTGCTTCTAATTCTTCTTTTTTGTCTTCACTTTCATCAAATAAAATATCTTCTTCTGTTACAGTTTCTTTTTTAATTGCTTTTATTCCAAATTCTTCAGCAATTAGAAATGCTGTATCAAAATCTATATCGTTATTTAATGTAGCCATCATTCCATAGTTCATTAATTTTTTTAGGACTTCCCCACTTGTCTTTTTTATTTCAGCAGCAAAATCTTTAACAGAAATTGTATCTGGAATTGTTATTTCTGTTAATTGGAATATTTTTTGTTTAGTTCTTTCTTCAGTAGGTTTAGCTTTTTTCTTATTTTTTCTTCCTCTTTCTGTTGTTAAGTCATAGTAATCTAGCATTCCACCTTCTTGGTCATTAAACATATTAGAAAGGCTTTTTTCTTGTTTTAAGCTTTTTAATTTATCTTCATCAAATTCCCCATTATTTCTTCTGTTTTTAGATGGTTTTTTGTTTCTATTTTCATCATATTTATTATTATTTCTTTGCTTATTTGATATATTTTTATTATATTCTCTAACAGATTCTTTTTCTCCAATTTCAACAGCCATAATATTTTTAATGTTTTTTTCAATTCCTCGTTCATCAAGTGCTCTTTTATTAAAGCCACCATTATTTCTATTATTAAATGGTCGTTGAGAGTTATTATTTTTTTGGTAATTGTTATTTCTGTTATTATTTTTATCGTTATATTGATAATTATTGTTTCTATTATTATTTTTTTCTTCGTTTTGGTGATTATTATATGTATTATTATTACGATTATACTTATTATTGTTTTCTGTTTTTTGAGTTGTTGTGGTTTTTGGTTTTATTGAGTTATTATCTACCTTTTTTTCAGCTTTTTCCTCAATAACTTCATTTTTTTGTTCTTCTTTTTTTGGATCCTTTAAACCAAATAATTCACTTACTGTCATTGGTTTTGTTGGTTTATTTCTATAAACAATATTATAATCTTTATTTCTATTTCTTTCTACAAAACCTACACCATTATTTCTTTGTTTTTCTTGTTTTTTTATTTCTTCTTCTTCTCGTAATTTTTTTTCTTGTTCATCAGAAATAATAACTTCTCTTCTAATAATAACAGGTCTTTCATTTTTTTCTTTTTTTACTTCTTCTTTAACTTTATTTGTATCTTTTTTATCCGTATTCTTTTCCCCTTTAACTTTTTTTTCAATTTTATTAACTATTTCATCATCTAATGAGCTTAAATGTGTTTTAACCTCATATCCTAGTTCTTGTGCTATTGCGATAATTTCTTTACTTGTTTTATCTAATTTTTTTGCTAATTCATGTACTTTCATTTTACCCAATAACATCACCCCCATCTAATATTTTTTTGATAGCATTTGCTAAATTATTATCTTTTATACCAACTACTGTTTTATTGTCTTTTCCAATTGCCTTACTTAAATTTTCTTTATTTCCAAATATATACATAGGTATATTGTATTCTTGTGCAAGTATTTTAAAATTGTTAATTGTTCTTTGTGAAGAATCTTCTGATAAAATTAAAAGTTTTACCTTTTTCTTTTTTACCATATCTATACAACTTTCTGACCCGAATACAAGTTTTCCTGCTTTCATTGATAAGCCTAATAATCCGTATACTTTATTTGTTGTTACCAATTATTTCACCTCTCAATTGTTCATATATTTGTTCAGAAATTTTTACATCTAGTACCTTTTCTAATCTTTTACTTTTTATAACTTTTTCTAAACAATTAATGTTATCACAAATATATGCTCCTCTTCCTTCTGCTTTTCCTGTTTTGTCTATAAAAATTACATTTTGTTTATTTTTAACAATTCTTATAAGCTCTTTTTTGTTCTTTTTTTCGTTACACCCCATACATGTTCTTAAAGGTATTTTCTTCAAAATAATCTTCTCCTTTAATTATAGTATTTACAATTATATATAATATACATACAAAAAGTTAAAAAGCATGGTATATTTAAATAATTATTATATTATTTATCTGATTCTTCATTTTGCATTGCATTTATCATTTCTCTAAATTGACTTTCTGATTTTATATCTATTTTCCAACCAGTAAGCTTTGCTGCTAATCTAGCATTTTGTCCTGATTTACCAATTGCTAATGATAGTTGATCATCTTGTACAATTACTTGTGCAAATTTTTCTTCTTCCTTAACATCTACTGCCATTACTTGTGCAGGTAATAAAGCAGAAGATATAAAGATTGATGGATCATTATCCCATTCTATTACATCTATTTTTTCTCCATTTAGTTCATTAATAATGTTTTGAATTCTAATTCCTTTTTGACCTACGCATGAACCAACAGGGTCAATATCTGGATTTGTTGAATAAACTGCAACTTTGCATCTACTTCCAGGATCTCTTGCAACACTTTTTATTTCTATTAACCCCTCATATATTTCTGGAATTTCAAATTCAAATAGTTTTCTAACAAAATCATTTGCTGAACGAGATACAAGTACTTGTGGGTTTCCTTTTGTTCCTTTCATTACATCAGATACATACCCTCTAATTTTATCATTTACTTTGTATTTTTCTGTTGGAATTTGTTCTTTTATTGGCATAATTCCTTCTAACTTTCCTAAGTCTAAAATTATTATTCCTCCATCTGCTTTTTGAACAATTCCTGAGACAATTTCTCCTTTTCTATCTGAAAATTCTGAATATAATACGTCTCTTTCAGCTTCTCTTAATTTTTGGATAATAACTTGTTTAGCTGTTTGTGCAGCAATTCTTCCAAAGTTTTTTGGTGCTAATTCAATATCTATTGTTTCTTCTAATTTTATTTTTTTATTAATTTTTTTAGCATCTTCTAAAGAAATTTGAAGTTTACTATCTTCAACAGCTTCTACTACATTTTTTACAGCATAAAGATGTGTTGCACCTGTTTTTTCATCCATAACTACTTTTACATTTTCTGCTGAGTCAAAATTCTTTTTGTAAGCTGTTACTAGAGCTGTTTCTATTGATTCTATTATATAGTCTTTTTTTATTCCTTTCTCTTTTTCTAATTCTTCTAAAGCAACAATTAATTCTTTATTATCGATTGCCTCTTTCATTCTTTTTCCTCCTTTAAAACCTGAAAAATTTTTGTTTTTACTACTCTTCACTATTCATTTATTTTTAAAATTAAGAACATAATTTACCATTCATAAACTGTTTTAATTATTGATATATTTTTTCTTTCAATTTTCATGTTGTTGCCATCTACTTCTATAATAATAAAATCTTTTGTATATTGTTTTAATATTCCAACTATATTTTTTTCTTTGTTAATAGGCTTAAATAATTTTAATTCAACTACTTTTTCAATATTAGCATCTAAATGTTTATCTTTTTTGAGAACTCTTTCTATTCCTGGAGATGACACTTCTAAAAAATATTGTTCTTTAATATAATCTGCCTCGTCAAGTATATTATTAATTTTATTGCTAACTATTTCACAATCATTTAAATCTATTCCATCTGGCTTGTCTATAAATATTCTTAGAAAGTAATCTTTACCTTCTTTTTTATATTCAACATCATAAAGTTCATATCCTAAAGTATTAATTGTATTTTCTAATAGCACTTCTACCTTTTCTTCAATATTTGCCAATGTATAGTCCTCCTAACAATTATGAAAGAGTGGGATTTGTTCCCACTCTTCTAGTTAACTTTTATGCTATAAGTATTATACACTCTATAAAAGTAATTTGTCAAGTAATTTAAAAATTTTGTTTTAATTTGTTATTCTATTTCATCAAATTGAGAATTGTATAATTCTGCATAGTGTCCGTTTTTCTTCATTAATTCTTCATGATTTCCTTGTTCTACAATATTTCCTTCCTTCATTACTAATATTAAATCTGCATTTTTAATGGTAGATAATCTATGTGCAATAATAAAAGATGTTTTTTCTTCTGTTAATATATCCATTGCTTTTTGTACTAATTCTTCTGTTCTTGTATCTACATTTGATGTTGCCTCATCTAATATTAAAAATGGACTATCTTCTATCATTCCTCTTGCTATTGTAAGTAATTGTCTTTGTCCGGCTGATACACTATCATTGTCTGAAATTTTTGAATTATAACCGTGTGGTAATGTTTTTATAAAATGATCTAGCCCAACTTCTTTACATACTTTTTCTATTTTTTCATCACTAATATTTTTTCTATTATAAATTATATTTTCTTTAATTGTTCCTTCAAATAACCATGTATCTTGAAGTACCATTGTAAATAGACTATGTACATTTTCTCTTGTTAGTTCTTTTATTGAAACTCCATCTATTTTTATATCTCCTGAATTAATATCATAAAATTTCATAAGTAAATTTACCATTGTAGTTTTACCTGCACCAGTTGGTCCAACTATTGCTACTTTTTGACCTGGCTCTGCTACTGCTGTAAAGTTTTTAATTGTTGGTTTATCATTATCATCATATTGGAATACAATATTATCAAATTCAATTTTTCCTTTAACATCTTCCTTATTAAGTATTTTACTAACCTGTTTATTTTCTTCTTTCATTTCTTCTTCATCTATAAATTCAAAAACTCTTTCGCTTGCTGCAGCTGTAGATTGAAGTGATGTTGCAGCTTGTGCAATTTGAGATAATGGATTTGTAAATAATCTTACATATGTAATAAATGCTATTATTACGCCAAAAGATGTAATGTTATTCATTGTTAAAATAGCACCTACAACGCACACAGCAACATAGCCAAAGTTTCCAATAAATGCCATAATTGGTTGCATTAGTCCTGATAAAAATTGACTTTTGCGATTAGCTTCTTTTACTTTTTCGTTTAATATATCAAATTCTTTATTTGCTTGCTTTTTTCCATTATATACTTTTACAACATTAAGTCCAGAATATATTTCTTCAATATGGCTATTTAAATTTCCTAATTCAACTTGTCTTGCAACAAAGTATTTTTGCGAATTTTTTAAAATTGCAGCCATTCCAATAAAACCTATCAAGCTAGAACTTATTGCTGTAACTGCCATAACCCAATTTGTATAAAACATCATTATAATAGAACCTAAAAATAAAGTTATACTACTTACTAACATTCCTAATGATTGGTTCATACTTTGAGCAATAGTATCAACATCATTTGTTACTCTTGATAAAATATCTCCAGACTGATGCCTATCAAAATAAATAAGTGGTAATTTATTTATTTTTGTTGAAATTCTTCCTCTTAGCTTTTGTGCAAATTTATTAGCAACACTTGTCATGCATATTGCTTGTATATAATTAAATAAAGCACTACATGCATAAATTAATATTAAGTAAAATGTAATTTTTTTAATACCATCCATATCCATAAAAGGACTCATTATACCTTCAGAAATTTTGTCTGTTAATTGGGACAATATGTCAGGAGCTATAATTGATAAAATTGCACTTAAAATTGCAAGTATTAATGCAATTATTATTAATATTTTAAAAATATTTAATTCTTTTACTAATCTTTTTATTGCACTTTTAAAATCTTTAGCTTTTTCTCCTACAGCCATTCTTGGACCTCTATGTGGCCCTCTAGGAATTCGTGTTTTATTATCTTCTATTCCGCATTTTCTAGTTCCTCCTTTGATAGTTGAGATAAAGCTATTTGTTTATATATATCACAATTTTTAAGTAATTCTTTATGAGTTCCAATTCCTACACATTTTCCATTATCTAGTACAATAATTTTATCTGCATTCATAATTGTTCCTATTCTTTGTGCTACAATTAAATTGGTTGCATCTTTTGTATATTTTTTTAATTCTTTTCGTAACATACTATCTGTTTTATAATCTAATGCAGAGAAACTATCATCAAAAATATATATTTCTGGATTTCTAGCTATTGCTCTTGCAATTGCTAGTCTTTGTTTTTGCCCTCCAGATACATTAGTACCACCGTGATGCAATATGTGCATTATAGCTATTTTCCATTTTTTCAACAAATTCTTTTCCCTGTGCTACTTGTACTGCTTCTTTTATTTTTTCAATACTTGCTTTACCATCTTTACTATCACCATAAGCTACATTTGATGAAACTGTTCCATTAAACATAACTGCTTTTTGAGGAACATACCCTAATTTATTATTTAGAAATTCTTCATTATATTCCTTTACATTAACTCCATCAACAAGTACTTCTCCTTCTGTTGCATCATAAAATCTTGGAATTAAACTAATTAATGTAGATTTTCCACTACCTGTTGAACCAATAAAAGCAACTGTTTCACCTTTATTTGCTTTAAAAGAAATATTTTTTAATAAGTATTCATCTGCATCTGGATATTTAAAAGATACATTTTTAAATTCTACCGTTCCAATTTCTTTTGTTTTATCTTTATTTAATTTTCCAGGAATTACACTAATTTTAGTATCTAAAACTTCGTTAATACGCTTTGCAGAAACTTCTGCACGAGGTAACATCATAAATATCATTGCTAGCATTAGAAAAGACATAATTACTTGCATAGCATAAGAGCTAAATACAACCATATCTCCAAATAAGGTTATTTTATCTGCAATAACTGCATTTTTTATCAATATTGCTCCAATGAAATAAATAGATAATGTTAAATAATGCATTACTAAATACATAAGCGGTTGCATAATTGCAAATGCTTTTTGATTAAATAATTGCTGATTTGTTAGTTTTTTATTTACTTCTTCAAATTTGTTTTCTTGATAATTTTCTGCATTAAATGCTCTTACTACTCTAATTCCTGTTAAATTTTCATGTGTTACTCCATTAATTTTATCTATTAATTTTTGAACTATTTTAAATTTTGGAATTATAATAGAAATTAATACACAAACTACACTAAGAAGTATTATTACTGCCACTCCTGTTATTGCACTCCATTGCCAGCTTTTATTTAAAATTTTTGTAATAGCCCATATTGCTGTTATAGGAGCTTTAATTAAAAGCTGTAATCCCATTGCAATAAACATTTCTATTTGAGTGATATCATTTGTTGTTCTAGTAATTAAACTACTGGTAGAAAATTGTTTAACCTCTTGCATTCCTATATTTCCTACTTTATTAAATAATTTTTTTCTAACTTTCATAGAGAATGTAGATGATACATTAGAAATAAAATAACCAGTAATAATTGCAGCAATTAAACTACCAAATGCACATATGAGCATATAACTTCCATTTTTTAGGATTTCTGACATTTTACTTCCATGTGTTTGTACTAATCTTGTTATTTCTGACATATAATCTGGCATTTTTAATTCTAACCATACTTGAACAATAATTAATATAAAAGAAATTATTGTTAAAAATATTTCTTTTTTTTCTATATTTCTTAATAATTTAATCATTATTTACCCTTTCTTTTACTTTAATACTCTAAAACACTCAATTTAATATCATTATATATTATTATATCATTAAATTTTTGTCAATTATATTGTTACTTTTTTTACATAAATTTCACAATAGAATATATATATTTATTCGTTTTCTGAATTTTTATACAATTTATATAATAGAATTTTCATATTGAATAAAAAAGACACAATTTTTAGTTGTGTCTTCACATTTTTAATTATTTAGTAAATATATAAATAAATTTAGGTATGATGCAAATATAATCCATATTAAGTATGGAATTTGAAGTAATCCTGCTATTTTGTTTTTTTCATAAAACTTTATAATCATTAAAATCACTAATACAATAAGTAAAATAATCCATATGAAAGCAAATAATCTCCATTTTAATACAAAAAATATTATACTCCATAAAGCATTAACAAATAATTGCAAGTAATATACTAAATTAATATTATCATCAGTTAGTGAATTACTTTTTAATATTCCATAAGATACTCCCATTAAAATATATATAATAGTCCAAACAATTGGAAATACAATACTAGGCGGCGATAAAAAAGGTTTTTCTAATGTATTATAATCCATAAACCCAGAAATAATAAATCCTACAATTCCTCCAATAATAACAGGTATTAAAATAGACTTAAAATAAATTTTAAACTTTGACATTATAACCTCCTTGTTATTATTGTATTGACTGATTTTAAAAATATGCCTACATAAAAATTATATTTTTATTACCATTAAAAAGAATTTTAAATTTTAGATTTATTCACTATTTATTATTTGCCATGTAAAATTAAAGAATCGCTACCCTAGCGACCCTTCAATTGTGAAAATAATACAATTTTAAAAACACTAATTTTATTTATTGTACCTTTATTTATTTAATTCTTCATTTATAACTGTCCATATGTTTGGACTTTCTCTATCTTTTTCCCATGATGCTACTCCTGCTAAATTGTATTTTTTTACTAATCCTACTTTTTCTCTAATAGAATCTTCATCTTCTATCCACATTTTATATGTTACTTCATTTTGTTTATATTCAACATAGTTTTGTTTTAATTCTTCATTCCAAGTTTTACTTATATTTTGTGGTAACACACTATTAACACTTTTCATATTAACTGTTTGACTAGTTATTTTTCCATTTTGCTCTTTCCATAGTCTTGTGTATAATGGTATTCCTAATATGATTTTTTGTGATTCTATTTCTTCTCTATTTAATAATTTACTTAAATTTGTTTCTATCCAATTGTATCCTGCTGTTGTACCCTCTTTAGGTGAGCTTGAACCATATTGATCATATGCCATAAATACAATATAATCTGCAACTTCTCCTATAACATTTCTATCGTAACATAATGACCATGTTTCTCCACCATCTGGTGCAGTTACATCTACAGATAAAATAACACCTGCTTCTTCAAGTCTTGGTTTTAACTCTATTATAAATCTTGAAAATAAATTTTTGTCTTCTTCGTTCATATTTTCAAAATCTATGTTAATTCCATCTAATTGATATTTATTTGCAACATTAACAATTTGATTAATTAAATTTTCTCTTAATTTATACGAATTTAAAATTTCAGATGTAGTTTCTATATATGAATTATTAGAAACCATTGCCCATACTTCGTATTTATTACTTTTAGCCCAATTAATATAATTAATACCACTTTGACCAACATTTTCACTGATATCTCCTTTTCCTTTTTTTACTAAAGAAAAGAATGATGGAGATACAATATTAATTCCTTCAATTGTTGTATTATTTCTACTAGGAGCTGAAACATATTCTGAATAATAATCCCATACCATGTTTACTTTTTCTTTTCTTATTGGCTTTTCTAATTTTTCTCTAACAATTACTTTATTTTGTAATATAGATGATTTAATATAACCTATTTTTCCTAAACTTGTTCTTACTTTTGTCCACTTTCCTTGCTCATCTATAACTACTACTTTATTCCCTTTTTTTAATGAATCTTCTGTTTTTGAGAATATTGTATCTTTATATTTTACTTTTGTATTTTTAGAAATATCAGCTCTTACTAATTTTCTATCTAATGAATCTAAAATAATTGTTTTACTCTCTTTTACATATGTAATTTCCATGTTATATACATTTGCCATTTGAGATATAGGAAGATAAAATTTATTTTCTTTTGTTTCAATGCCAGATATTAAATTAAATGTAGAATTATTTATTTTAATTGTAGATTCATTTAATGGTAATACAGCTATCTTTTCTCCATATGTTGTAATAATTTGCTTTTCTTTACTGTCTGTATATACATATTTATCTAGAAAATTTTGAATATCATCTATAGACATATAAATTACATTTTTATCATTAATATACAAACTATTTTTTAATCTTTCTGTTACATTATTATTGTTAATAATAATACTTATTTTATCTACCTTTTTGTTTGTTTTAACATAATTTGGTGCTACCATAAATATAAATATTATTAAACATAAAAATATAATTATTTTTATAATATTAAAAAATACTAATTTTTTATTATTCATTTTATCTTTTCTCATTTAATTTCTCCTTTTAATTATATTTTGTTTGGATAATTTTATTTTCATATTATAATATAACATAAAAAATTTTTTTAGTGAATATATAATCTCAAAAAAAAATTTTTTTACAAAAATATTTATTTTTCTACATTTTTATGGTATAATTTAATTGTTATTTTATTTAAGATAGGAGGTACCTCTTATGTGGCAATTTTGGGTTATATTAGCAGGTATATTCTTTGTAATAGAAGCAGCTACTATAGGTTTTTTAGTTTTCTGGTTTGGAATTGGAGCTCTAATTGCAATGGTAGTAAGCTTATTTATAGATAATTTAGCTATACAAACTGCAGTTTTCATTTTTTCATCTACTATACTGCTATTCTTTACAAGACCATTTGTTAATAAATTTAATAAAAATACAGAAGTTCAAACAAATGCATTTTCCATTATTGGAAAAAAAGGAATTGTTACTAAAACAATAGACCCCATCTCTGGTAGTGGTCAAGTAAAAATTGGAACAGAAACATGGTCTGCAAAAAGTTCTAATGAAACTAAAATAGAAAAAGGTATGGAAGTTGAAGTTTTAGATATAGATGGCGTGAAGGCTGTTGTTAAATAATAACTTAGTTTTTAGTATTTAAGCAATTTTGCTTAATTTATATATAATTTAGGAGGATAAAAATGGGATTTTTATTAGTTTTATTAATTATTATTGCTATTATAGCTTTTAAAACAATTAAGATAGTAAAACAATCTGAAGTATACATTATAGAAAGATTAGGTAAATTTTATAAAGTTGCAGATGCTGGTCTTACAATAATTATTCCTTTTATTGATCAAGTTCGTTCAGTTGTTAGCTTAAAACAACAAACAATGGACGTTCCACCTCAGGGAGTAATTACTCAAGATAATGTTACAATTACAATAGATACTGTTGTATTCTATAAAATTACTGACCCTGCAAAAGCAGTTTATGAAATTCAATCTTTGAAAAAAGGTATAGAATACTTAGCAATTACCACAATTCGTGATATTGTTGGTAAAATGGATTTAGATGAAACATTTAGTTCAAGAGATGCTATTAATGATAAATTAAGAGCAATCTTAGATGAAGCAACAGACCAATGGGGTTGTAAAGTTGATAGAGTTGAAATTAAGGATATTACTCCACCTGCAGATATTCGTGATGCAATGGAAAAACAAATGAATGCAGAAAGAAATAAAAGAGCTTTAATTTTACAAGCTGA
>CANQZV010000028.1 GCA_947628425.1 uncultured Clostridia bacterium
CCTTCATATTTTACTGGTGTCATTCCTGTTTTTAATACTGGTGCATTTACCTTCTTTTCTTCTTCATATGTTTCTTCTGTTTGTCCATTTAAAAATGCTTCTAATGCACTTTTTTCTTCATCCTCTGCTTTTGCATATTTACTTACTGCATTTTCTGCTCTTTTTATTATTCCGCTATTCATTACTAAATTAATACTTACTACCGCAAGTATTAATAAAATTATTATTGTTATTACTAATGCAATAAGCGTTATTCCTTTCATATTTTTTAATTTTTGGTTCATTTATTTTCCTCCTTTGTATATTGTAATTTTTATTTTTCATGTATATTATATTTCAAGATAAGGTATTTGTAAATATCTTATCTGTAATTTTCTTTTATATTAAAATTTTTATAGGTATTATACTCTGAGTATAAATTATAAAATATGGAGGTTTTTATGATTATTTTTAATATAGAAGAACTATTACATAAGAAAAATAAATCTAAATACTGGCTTTGCCAAAATATGAATATTACTTCTAGAAATTTGAACAGAATAATACATGGCGAAACTTCTTCTATTTCTTTTAAATATATAGAAGATTTTTGCAAATTTTTAGACTGTTCTGTTGAAGATTTAATTAATATAAAAAAAGATGCATAAGAGTAAATAAGAGATTTTAAATCTCTTATTTACAAAACCTATGCTTTCCTATTGTTACAGTTAGCGGTCTTGACCAAATCCATTTATTAGTTGCAGTACTTGGATTAAAATAGTAAATAGCACCATAAGATGGATCCCATCCATTAATTGCATCTTGGGCTGCTTTTTTAGCTGTTGAATCTGGATTCATATTAATTTGTCCATCACTTACAGCATCAAATGCACCAGATTGATAAATTACACCAGATACACTATTTGGAAAAGATGAACTACTTACCCTATTTAAAACAACAGCTGCCACTGCAACTTGACCAGCGTATGGTTCTCCCCTTGCTTCTCCATATACCAATCTACTTAATAAATTTAAATTTGTAGAATTTGAACTGCTTGTTCCGCTATTACCACTATTATTAGAATTATAAATTCCCATTGCATTTAAAGTTTTTGTTCCAGCTATTCCGTCTACAGTTAGTCCATTTTTCTTTTGAAATGATTTTACTGCAGATAATGTTTTACTTCCATAAACACCATCAACACTACCTTTATAATAGCCCCATCTTTTTAATTTTGTTTGAATTTGAGTTACTTCACTTCCTCTAGATCCATACTTAGATAAAGCCAAAACAATATTTCCTTCTATAAAAACATTATATAAAATAAGACCTATAGTTGCTAAAATAAGCATGGCAAATGCTATTTTTTTACTTTTTTCTTTTTTTACTTGCATAAATGTCACCTTTCATAAAAATTTGTTTTTATTTTATTTTTTACAAAATTTAATATATTATGCAAATTTTATTATTTCATATAATAAAAAAAGTTGGGTTTTAAAATAACCCAACTATTTCTCCTTTTTCATTTATATCTATACTTTCGGCTGCAGGTACTCTTGGTAATCCAGGCATTGTGAATATTTTTCCTGTTATTGCTACAATAAATTCTGCACCTGCATTTAAAATAATATCTTGTACATGTATTTTAAATGGTTCCAAACATTCTAAGTTTTTCTGATCATCTGAGAACGAATATTGTGTTTTTGCAATACATACTGGTAAATTAGAATATCCATTTTTGTTAATAAATTCAATTTTTTCTTTAGCTTCATCTGATATTTCTATTCCCTCAGCGCCATATATTTCTTTTGCCACTTTTTCTATTTTACTTTCTATTGTTTCTTCTATTTCATATGTATATTTTAATTTACATTCTTTTTTTGATAATTCTACTACCTTTTTAGCTAAATCTATGGCACCTTTTCCTCCATGCTCCCAGCTTTCTACTAAACTCATTTGAATATTTCTTTTGCTTAGTTCATTTTGAAGAAATTCGATTTCTTTTTGTGAATCATCTACATATTTATTAATTGCTACAATTACATTTATTCCAAATTTGTTATTTAAATTATCTATATGTTTAAATAAATTAGCAGTACCTCTTTTTAATGCTTCTATATTTTCTAATTTAATATCTTCTTTTGCAACACCACCATGGTATTTTAGTGCTTTCATTGTTGCAACACAAACAATTACATTTGGTTGTATTTTTGCTGTTCTACATTTTATATTTAAGAATTTTTCTGCTCCTAAATCTGCACCAAATCCAGCCTCTGTAATTGTGTAGTCTGCTAGTTTCATTGCAAGTTTTGTTGCTATAATACTATTGCAACCATGCGCAATATTTGCAAAAGGTCCACCATGAACTATTGCAGGTGTATGTTCTAATGTTTGTACTAAATTTGGTTTAATTGCATCTTTTAGCAATACAGCTAAACTTCCATCTGCTTTTAAATCTTTTGCTGTTACCGGTTTATTATCTTCATTGTAACCAATTACAATGTTACCTATTCTTCTTTTTAAGTCTTTTAAATCTTTAGATAAGCATAAAATTGCCATTATTTCTGAAGCAACTGTTATATTAAACCCATCTTCTCTTGGAATAACATTTTTTTCTCCAGATAATCCACAAGTAATTTTTCTTAATTGTCTATCATTTAAATCTACACACCTTTTCCATATTACATTTTTTATTTTCAATTCATTACCAAAATAAATGTGATTATCTATTATTGCAGATAATAAGTTATTGGCTGATGTTATAGCATGAATATCACCTGTAAAATGTAGGTTTATATCCTCCATTGGTGCAATTTGAGAATAACCACCTCCAGTTGCTCCACCTTTTATACCAAATACAGGTCCTAAAGAAGGTTCTCTTAAGGCTAATATTACGCTTTCTCCTATTTGTTTTAAACCGTCTGCTAATCCTATAGAAATTGTTGTTTTTCCTTCTCCTAATGGTGTAGGGTTAATTGCTGTTACTAACACAAGTTTTCCATTTTCTTTTTCTTTTAATGATGTATAAACATTATCAGAAATTTTAGCTTTATATTTTCCATAAAGTTCTAAGTCTTCTTCTTTAATTCCTAATTTACTTGCTACATCTCCTATTTTATCTAATTGTGTATTTTTTGCAATTTCAATATCAGTCATTTTATTACCTCCTATTTTTAAATTTATATTATAAGTCCTGCAATTAATCCAATTAGTGCTCCTACAAATACTTGAACTGGTGTATGTCCTAAAGCTTCTTGTAATTTTTCTTGTACTTGTATATTTGTTAACCCTGGTGTGTTTACAATTTCGTTTAAAACTTTTGCTTGCTTACCTGCTGCTCTCCTTACTCCACATGCATCATACATAACAACAAAAGCAACTATTAAAGTAAGAGCAAATATTTCAGAATTAACTCCACAACTTTTTCCTACTAGTACAGCTAGTGATGTTACAACTGCTGAATGAGAGCTTGGCATTCCACCTGCTCCAATAATTCTTTTAAAATTAAATTTTTTTGTCGATATTAAATCATAAATTAATTTAAATAATTGTATGCAAAACCATAAAAGTATTGGTAAATAAATGCATTTATTTGTAATAAACCCTATAAAAGTATTTTTCATTTTTTAAATATCCCCTATCATTTTTATTTATTCAACATTAAAATTTTCTTCTTTTAAATCGTCTTCATTATTAACTAAAATTGTTATTTTCTTTTCTGCATTTTCTAATATGTTAGCACATTCCTTTGAGAGTTTCATTCCATCTTCAAATTTTTTTACAGATTCATCTAATGGTAATTCTCCCTTTTCTAATTCTTGAGAAATTTTTTCCAATTCTTCCATCATTTCTTCAAAACTTTTTTCTTTCATTTATTTAATTCTCCTTTTCTACTATTGCACTTGCAACTCCATCTGAAAGCCTAAGTTGTATTTTATCTTTGTTTTTTAATTGATTTATTGATTTTATTACTTTTTTTTCTTTTTCAATAATTGCATATCCTCTTGTAAGCGTTTTTAATGGACTTAGCGAATCTAGCTTTGATATGCAATTTACAAATATATGTTTACTATCTTTGTATTTTTGATTAATTGAGATTTGCATATTTTTAATATATCCATCTAATTTTATATAATTTTCATGTACTAAAGTTAAAGGTTCTTTAAATACTTTTGATGAAATACATTTACTGTATTTCATTTTCATTAAATTCAGTTTGTCTCTTAAAGCTATTTTTAATCTATTTTCATATTTATTTATATTTAATTTTATTTGTTGTATATCTGGAACTGCTAATTCTGCAGCAGCAGATGGTGTTGGTGCCCTTAAATCTGCTACAAAGTCTGCAATTGTAAAGTCTGTTTCATGACCCACTGCAGAAATTATTGGTAATTTAGAATTATAAATTGCTCTTGCAACAATTTCTTCATTAAAAGGCCATAAATCTTCTAAAGATCCTCCTCCTCTTGCTATAATAATTACATCTGCTAGTTGCATATTATTCATTGTGTAAATAGCCTCTGCGATTTTGGAACTTGCACCTTCTCCTTGTACAGGAACCGGTAAGAGTCTAATATGAACATTAGGGTTTCTTCTTGTACTAACATTAATAATATCTCTTATAACAGAACCTGTTTGTGAAGTTAAAACTCCTATTGTTTTAGGCATAAAAGGTATTGTTTTTTTATGTTCTTTATTAAATAATCCTTCATTTTCTAATTTTTCTTTTAACTTTTCGTATGCTGTATATAAGCTACCTAATCCGATCCTCTTGCATTGCCTTACAATAGATTTGGTAAACTCCATCTCTTTCAAAAACAGAAACTGTTCCTAAAATTAGAACTTTCATTCCATCTTTAGGAACAAAATTTAAATGTGTTGTATATGTTTTAAACATAATACATTTAATTAATGATTTTTCATCTTTTAATGTAAAATACATATGACCTGTATAATGATGTTTAAAATTAGAAATTTCTCCTTTAATATATACATTATTTAAAAATTCATCATCTGCAATTTTATCTTTAACATAACTATTTAATTCTGAAACAGTAATTGGTTCTGGTCTCATTTATTATCTCCATTTTCCTTTACAACGCTCGCTAATACTCCATTAATAAAATTAAAAGAATTTTTTTCCCCATATTTTTTAGAAAGTTCAATTGCTTCATTAATTGCTACTTTATAAGGAGTATCTGTTAATAAAATTTCATAAATAGCTAATTTTAGTAAAACTAAATCTATTTTTGATATTCTTTCAATCTTCCAATCTGACTTTAAATTTTCTGATATTTTACTATTAATTTTTTCTATATTCTCTTCTATTCCATAAATAGTTGATTTTATATATTGTATCGTTTCCTTATTTTGTATATTAGAGTTTTCAATATATAATTCTATTTGATCATCTATTTTTTCTTCTTTTTGTACTTCTAAGCTATATAATAATTTAAAAGTTTCTTCTCTTGCTGCTGATCTATTCATTATTTTACTCCTTCATTTTTAGTTATTAAACATATGCTTAATATTTATTACATTCTATCTATAAAATTTTTAATTTTTTCTTTTACTTCATATTTATTCTTTTGAATATAGTTACCTATTAATACTCCTATTGTAATTAAAATAATACCTATTACTAATTTGTATAATTTAGTACATAAAACTAATATTGCAATAATTCCTCCAATAATTGCCCCTTTATATTCATTTAAAAAATTTTTAAATTCCTCCATAGTTTTGTTCCTTTCTTTTAATTGTATAGAT
Source organism: uncultured Clostridia bacterium (assembly GCA_947628425.1). Classification (GTDB taxonomy): domain Bacteria; phylum Bacillota; class Clostridia; order TANB77; family CAG-508; genus HGM13634. The sequence continues at coordinate 5,750 of CANQZV010000028.1, forward strand.
TGGTGGATCTATTTTAATTATTTTTTGAATTTTCTACAATATCTTTTATTTTAATATTAATTTCTTTTATTTCTAATTCTGTTGTTTTCTTAACAACTTCTTTGATTCTGTCTTGTATATTTAAAGATAATTCTTTAATAACAGTATCTGTTGCTACTGTTAAATTTAATTCTACTTTAACATTATTTACTTGTTTATCTAAACTAACCTTGCAATTTGATGAGATTACATTTGGGAAGCCTTCAACTACACCTTTTACTAAATTTTCTATTGTGTTTATAGAAATTAATAATTTACCATTTTCGTTAGTTAATAAAACTCCATCTGTTTTTTCCTCTTCTTCCTTTGATGAGAAAAAGATACACTTCATTGCTAATAATATTAATACAATTGATGATATTAAAATTGAATTAACAGCAATTGTATTAGATAATGCAATTCTTAATATATAAGTTACTGTTGTTATGTTTATCCATCCAAAAATTAATAAACTAACAATTAGCGATAAAATTAATATTATAATTGAAAATATTGTTAAAGATAATCTATCTAAAAATTTCATTTTTAATTCCTCCGTTTTTTTACAGATTTACTCTGTTTTTTCTATGTAGATATTTTTATTCTTCATTATTTTTTTCTACTACATCATTTTCTTCTTTTTTCTCTTGCATGTCTGTATTAACACCTTGAACATGAACATTAACTTCTAATACATTTAAACCTGTCATGCTTTCTACAGCCTTTTTTACTCTATTTTGTATTTCAAAAGCAACATCAGGAATTCTAGTACCATATTCTACAATTATATTAACATCTATTTTAACATTTTGTTCTTGAACATCTACTTTAATTCCTTTTGAAAAATTCTTTTTTCCAAATACTTCTGTAATTCCACCTGCAAATCCTCCAGACATACTAAATACACCTGGAACTTCTGATGCAGATTTTCCAGCAATAATAGCCACTACATCATCTGAAATTTTAATTCCGTTTTCTTCTACAACTTCCTCATTATTATCTTTTTGTTCCTCTATTTTTTCTATTTCATTTTCTTCACTCATTGTTAACCTCCTAAAAAAAAATAATAAATTAATATACTAAAGTATATCAGTTTATTATTCTTTTTACAACCCATTTTTAATTTTTTTATTATAAAATTGAAATAAAAATAATTAAATAATTACATTTTCTATTTTTACAACTTCAAAATTTTATGTATTTATTTGTTTGAAATTATATTATTTATTTTAAATATTTTTTTATCTAATAAAATTTGTTTTTGTAGGTGCTTCATATTTTGGTTTTTGTATTCCTACAGCTTTTCCGTTTTCAATACATTTTAATAAATATGCCATATTTTTTCCTAAATTATGCATTGTTTGAATTCCTTCTAAATCTTCCATTGCTTCTTGTTTGTTTGTACCATGTATTTGATTCCAATATGAACTTCCAACAATATACATATTACTCATTAATGCATATTTATTAATTTGGTCAAATGCAGCTGTTGCTCCTCCTCTTCTACAACTTACAACAGATGCACATATTTTTCCAGAAAATAACTTCCCTCTTCCATAAAATGCTCTATCTAAAAATGATGTAAGTGCTCCGCTAGCCGCTGCAAAGTGCACTGGACTTCCAAACACAAAACCATCTGTATCTTCAACTTCTTCTAAAAAATCATTAACAATATCTTCTTTCATAAAACATCTATTATCTTGTTTTAAACATGAATTACAACCAATACATCCACCTATAGGCTTTGTTCCAAGCCACATTATTTTAGTATCAATTCCTTCTTTATTTAACTCTTTAGATATTTCTTCTAAAGCAAAATTTGTACAACCATCTTTGTGTGGTCCACCATTAATTAAAATTACTTTCATAAAATAATTCACCTCATATGCTAATTATATAATTTTTTTATAAATTTATGAATAAAATAAAGTTGTAATTAGTATGTTTAAATCTTTATTATTTTTTCCCATGGTAAATTTTCTTTTCCAAAGTGTCCATAATTTGTTGTTTGCGTGTAAATTGGACATTTTAAATTTAAATACTCAATAATACCTTCTGGGGTTAGGTTAAACTTTTCTTTTATAATATTTTCAATTTCTGATTCTGGAATTGTTCCAGTTTTAAAGGTATTTACATAAATAGAAAGCGGTTCCTTCATTCCTATTGCATAAGATACTTGTATCTCACATTTTTTTGCATATCCATTTGCTACTACATTTTTTGCAATATGTCGTAACATATATGCGGCACTTCTATCTACTTTACTTGCATCTTTTCCTGAAAAACAGCCTCCACCATGACGAGCATAACCACCGTATGTATCTACAATTATTTTCCTACCTGTTAATCCTGTATCTCCTAATGGACCTCCTATTACAAATCTTCCCGTAGGATTAATATAAATTTTTGTATTTTCATCCATCATTGTTTTTGGTACAGTTGGTAATATTACCTTATCGGTTATATCTTTTTTTATTTTTTCTAATTCTATTTCTTTTTCATGTTGTGTTGATATTAATATTGTTTCTATTCTTTTTGGCTTTTCATCCTCATATTCAACAGTAACTTGTGTTTTTCCATCTGGTCTTAAATATGAAATAGTTTTATTTTTTCTTACTTCTGATAATTTTTTAGATAATTTATGTGCCATATTAATGGCATATGGCATATAGTTTTCTGTTTCGTTGCAAGCATAACCGAACATGATTCCCTGGTCACCTGCTCCTCCAACATCAACCCCCATTGCAATATCTGGACTTTGTTTTGTAATATCTACATTTATATTACATGTTCTATAATCCATATCTACCTTACTATTATCAAAACCTATTTGCTTAATTACCTCTCTAGTAATTTTTTTTACATCTATTATTGCATTTGTAGTTAATTGCCCAGCAATAGTAATGTTATTATTTGAAGCAAAAGTTTCTATTGCTACTCTAGAATTTTCATCTTGTTTTAAACATGCATCCAATATGCTATCTGATATTAAATCGCAAAGTTTATCTGGATGTCCTTCTGTTACACTTTCTGATGTAAAATAATATTTTCTCATAGTTAATTTCTCCTATTTTTTCTCATACCCTGGTTTACCTAATAATTTAAACATATTCTTTTTATATTCTTCAACACCAGGTTGATTAAATGGATTTACACCTAGTATTTTACCAGACATTGCACAGGCTAATTCAAAAAAGTAAATTAATTCTCCTATTGCTTCTTCTGATAATTCTTCCACATTAATTAATATATTTGGAACTCCTCCTTTTGTATGTGCCATAATAGTTCCTTCCATTGCTTTTTTATTTATATAGTCTAGTTTTTTTCCTTGCAAATAATTTAGTCCATCTAAATTATCTTCATCTGGTTTTATTGAAATATCTTCTTGTACATTTTCTATATTAATTACTGTTTCAAATAAATTTCTTCTTCCTTCTTGTATATATTGCCCCATTGAATGTAAATCTGTTGTAAAATCTACACCTGCTGGAAAAATTCCTTTATATTCTTTTCCTTCACTTTCTCCATATAATTGTTTCCACCATTCTGTAAAATAGTGTAGTTTTGGTTCATAGTTTGCTAATATTTCAATGTCTTTTTCATCTAAGTAAAGTAAATTTCTAACTACAGCATATTGGTAACATTCATTATATTTTACATTACTATCTACATATTTATCTTGCGCCATTTTTGCACCTATCATTAATTTATCTATATCTATTCCAGCCGCTGCAATAGGTAATAATCCTACAGCTGTTAAAACTGAATATCTTCCTCCTACATTATCTGGAATAACAAATGTTTCATATCCTTCTTCTTCTGATAGAGTTTTTAAAGCTCCTTTTTGTTTATCTGTTGTAACATAAATTCTTTTTTTAGCTTCTTCAATTCCATATTTATTTTCTAAAACTTCTCTTAATATTCTAAATGCAATTCCTGGTTCTGTTGTTGTTCCAGACTTAGAAATAACATTAATTGAGAAATCTTTGTTTGAAATTAATTCTATTAAATCTGTTATATATCTAGGACTCATGTTATTTCCAGCATATAATACTTTTGTCATTTTTCCTTCTGAATAATTTACAAAAGTTTTAGTTAATGCTTCAATAACTGCTCTAGCTCCTAAATAAGATCCTCCTATTCCTATTACTACTAATATTTCTGAATTAGATTGTATTTGTTTTGCTGCTTTCTTAATTCTTTCAAATTCCTCTTTGTCATAATTAGTTGGCAATTCTAACCATCCTAAAAATTCTTCTTCATTATTTTTGTTTTTTTGAAATTCTTCATGGATTTTTGATACTTTTCCATTGTATTTAAGAATTTCTGTAACTGGTATTCCTGTATTTGAAAAATCTACTTTTATTTTTGACATAATTTCACATTCCTTTCCTATGTATTATTATACTAATATTTTATATAATTTATATAAATATTGCAACTTTTTTTTACAAATTAAAATTTATAATTGCATAATAGCTACTGCTATTTTAAAATATATATAAACTGAGCATGAATCAAGAATAGTACTAATAAGTGGTGCTGCCATAATTGCTGGATCTAATTTTAATTTCTTAGCAAACATTGGTAAAGAACATCCTAATATTTTTGATATTGAAACTGTTAAAATTAATGTTAGTCCTACAACAATTGCAATTTGTACATTGTGGTATTGTATAATAATTCTTGCTCCATTTACAATTGATAATATAATTCCTACAATCCAAGATACTCTTAATTCTTTCCATAATGCTTTAAAATAATCTTTTAATTTTATTTCATCTGTAGCCATACCACGAATAATCATTGTAGAACTTTGAGAGCCACAATTACCTCCTGTTCCCATTATCATAGGAACAAATGCTACTAATAATGGTAATGCAGAAAATGCTTCTTCATAATGTGTTAAAATTGCTCCTGTTATTGTTGCTGAAATCATTAATAATAGTAGCCATAATATTCTATTTTTTGCATGTTTAAATACAGACGTTTTAAAATAAGAGTCTTCACTTGGTGTAATAGCTGCCATAATTTCAAAGTCTTCTGTATTTTCATCTTGCAATACATCCATAGCGTCATCAACTGTAATTATACCTACTAACCTTTTTTCTTTATCTACAACTGGTAAAGCTAAAAAATCATATTTATCAAACTTTTTGGCTACTTCTTCTTTATCATCTAAAGTATTAACTGTAATTACACTTGTTTCCATTATATCTTTTATTAATGTGTTTTTAGGTGATAATAACAAATCTTTTACATTTGTAATTCCTAATATTTTTCTGCTGATGTCTAAAACATAACATGTATAGATTGTTTCATTATTAATTCCTATTTTTCTAATTTTCTCAAAGGCTTCTTCTACAGTCATATTAACTTTTAAATCAATAAATTCTGTTGTCATAATTGTTCCAGCAGAATCTTCTGGATATTTCAAAAGTTCATTTATAATGTCTCTATCTTTTTTAGGAACATTTTTTAAAATACGCTTTACAACATTAGATGGCATTTCTTCAATTAAATCTACTGTATCATCCATGTATAAATCATCAACTACTTGTTTAAGTTCTTTATCTGTAAATGAATAAATTAACTTCTCTTGTAAATCTGGATCTATATAAGAAAATACTTCTGCCGCTTCATCTTTAGATAAAAGTCTGAATACAGTTATCATTTCTTCGTCTTTTATATCTTCAAATAAAGTTGCTATATCTTGAGTTGTTAATTTTTCAATATAACTATGTAATTCTGAGTATTTCTTATTTCCTATTAATTCTAACACTTTATTTTTAATTTCTATCATTTCTTCCTTCATTACTATACACTTTCCTTTCTATATATTTAACTTATATATAAATTAAAATGTTAAATTAAAATCTGGCACATATTCTTCTTCATGTTCTCCAAGTTCTTGAAGATAACCATTTTCTATATTTAATTTATATACAAAATTTTCAATTTCTTTATATTCTTCTTTTTTTAATTTTCTATTTAATTCTTCTATTTTCTTAGCTTTATAACACGGGAAATATTGTGCCATTATGTTTATATATACGTTTTCATCTATATTATCTTTTATCCATTTTAAGATTTTTTTTGAATCTTCAACTTGATTTGGTAAAACAAGATGTCTTATCATTAAACCTTTAATTATATTTCCTTCATCATTAAAAATTGGGGCACCTACCTGATTGTACATTTCTTTGATTGCATTTGTAGCATTTTCAAAATATAGTTTAATTCCTGAATATTTATATGCTAATTCATTATTATAATATTTTAAATCTGGTAAATACACATCAATATAACCATTTAATTTTTTTATAGTATTTACATTTTCATATCCATTAGAATTATAAATAATCGGTATTTTTAGTCCATTTGATTTTGCTATTTTAATTGCTTCTATTATTTGGTATACATACATAGTTGGAGTTACTAAATTTATATTATGTACTCCTTTATTTTGTTGTTTTATAAATATTTTAGCTAATTCCTCTATTGATATTTCAATACCCTTCCCTTCTTGACTAATTTCATAATTCTGGCAATATTTACAATTTAAATTGCAACCAGAAAAAAACACAGTACCCGATCCATTTGTTCCACTAATACATGGTTCCTCGAAATGATGAACAGATGCTAAAGCTATTTTTATTGTGTTATCACAATTACATCTTCCTGTTTTTTGAGCTAATCTATTAACTTTACAATTATGTGGGCAAATCTCACATTTTAAAAGTTCTTCTAGCATTGTTTGTCTCCTTTTACTTAAATTATTTTAGCATATTTTTTCTTTGGTAGCAATTCAAATTTTCTTTTTGATGAACTTTTTGTATATGTTTTTTATATTATATAATGAGGTGTTGTTTATGTATAAGTTGGCAATTGTTGGTGCTACTGGTTTAGTTGGAAGAACTGTTTTAAAAATATTAGAAGAAAAATCTCTACCTATTTATGAATATGTATTATTTAGTTCAAAAAAATCTGCGGGTAAAATTATAAATTTTAAAAATAAAGATTATGTTGTAAGAGAACTAAAAGAAAACTCGTTTGTAGAAGAGCACTTTGATTATGCAATTTTTTCTGCTGGTGCATCTACTTCTTTAAAATTTTCACCAATTGCTTCTGCTAATAATTGTGTTGTAATAGATAATAGTAGTGCATTTAGAATGAGTGAAGATGTTCCTTTAGTTGTTCCTGAAGTTAATTCTGAGGATATAAAACTAAATAATGGTATTATTGCAAATCCAAATTGTTCCACAATTCAAGCAGTTTTACCTTTAAAATGTTTAGACAATAAATACAAAATTAAAAGAATAGTATATTCTACTTACCAAGCTGTATCTGGTGCTGGGATAAATGGAATAAAAGATTTGGAAAATGGAATAAAAGGGTTAAAAAACGAAAAATTTCCACATCCTATTTTTAATAATTGTTTACCTCATATAGATGTTTTTTTAGAAAACGGATATACTAAAGAAGAAGAAAAAATGATAAATGAAACTCGAAAAATATTGCATATTCCAGATTTACCTATAACAGCTACTTGCGTTAGAGTTCCTGTTTTTAATTGCCATAGCGAAAGTATTAATGTAGAATTGTGTAATGACTTTAATTTAAAAGATGTTATAGAAGAATTAAATGCTTTTCAAAATATAAAAGTACAAGATGATATAAATAAAAATATTTATCCTTTAGCAACAAATTGTTCGGGATTTGATGAAGTATTTGTTGGAAGAATTCGTAGAGATAATAGTGTTAAATTTGGATTAAATTTATGGGTTGTAGCAGATAATATTAGAAAAGGAGCAGCTACTAATGCAATTCAAATTTTAGAAAAATTAATTCTTAATAATTAGATTTTAATAAGCAAAAGCGACATGTAATAAATTCAAATTTGTTACATGTCGCATATTTATTTTTGCACAAATATATAATAAGATATTTGTTTCGCAATAATTAAAAATTATGATTTATATAATTTATACATTAGATAAAACTTTTATTACATAATCTATTTCTTGTTTTGTATTTTCTTTTCCAATGCTAAATCTTAATGTGCTAAATGCTTTTTCTGGTGGAAGTCCTATTGATGTTAATACATGTGATGGTGCCGAGTCTCCTGTAGAGCATGCTGATCCTGCAGATGCACATATTCCATGTTCATCTAATTTTAATAAAACCTCCATAGAGTCTTTTTCTTTTAATGTAATATTAATATTTCCTGGTAGTCTTTTTTCTAAGTCACCATTAATTTCTATATTTTCATTTATTTGTTTTAATTTTTCAATAAAATAATTTCTATTACTAAGTATTTTACTATTATTATATTCTAAATTATTATTTGCTAATTTTAGTGCTTCAGCTAAACCTACTATTCCTGCAACATTTTCTGTTCCGCTTCTTTTTCCCTTTTCCTGATGTCCCCCATCTTGTATTCTTTCAAATTCCACTCCATTTTTAACATATAAAGCACCTACACCTTTTGGGCCATAAAATTTATGTGCTGACATTGATAGTAAGTCTATTCCCATTTTTTCAACATTAATTTTTATGTTTCCAACAGCTTGCACAGCATCTGTATGAAATAAAATATTATTCTGTTTTGCAATGATTCCTATTTTTTCTATTGGTTGAATTGTTCCTATTTCATTATTTGCAAACATAATACTAATTAAAATTGTATCGTTTCTAATACTATTTTCTAATTCATCTAACCTTACAAAACCTTTATTATCTACATTTAAATATGTTATTTCATACCCCTGTTTTTCTAAAGTTTTACATGTATTTAAAATTGCTGGGTGCTCTATTTTAGAAGTTATAATATGTTTTCCCTTTTTTTTATTAGCATAAGCTACGCCTTTTAGTGCTAAATTATCGCTTTCACTACCACAGCTTGTAAAATATATTTCTTTTGTTTTTGCATTTAATTCGTTTGCAACTATATACCTAGCATCTTCTATTGCCCTTTTATTTTTTCTACCAATTGTATACATTGAAGAAGGATTACCAAAACTCAAATTAAAATATGGTAACATTTTATTTAATACTCTTTCATCAACCTTAGTTGTTGCTGCATGATCTAAGTAAATTATTTTATCCATAAAAAATCACCTCATATGATATTAATATTATGAGATGTTTTTTTATTTTATTAGTTTTATTTTAAATATTTTTTTCTTCATTATTTGGATATTCTATTTCTTCATCATTTTCATTTGAATTATTTTCATTACTTTTACTATCTTCTAAAATATCGTCTATAACAATTTGTTTATTTTCATCTAATTTATATTTTGGCAATTCTGGTAATTCTTCTAAAGATGTATATCCAAATAATCTTAAAAATTCTTCTGTCGTTTTATAAGTTGTTGGTCTTCCAGGAGCATCCAAGCGACCTGCATCTTCTATTAAATTATGTTCTAAAAGTTTATATATTGTTCCATCAGAATTTACCCCTCTAATAGTTTCAATTTCTGCTCTAGTAATTCTAGGATTATATGCAATAATTGCCAATGTTTCTAATGCTGCTTGAGAAAGATTTGGTTTATTTCTTTTATCTATTATTTGGTATATATAATCATAATTTTCTTTTTTAGAACAAAGTTGATATCCATTATTTACTTTTATTATTTCTATTCCTCTTTTTTGTTCATCAAATTCTACTTTCATACTTTCTATTATTTCTTGTATGTTTTCTGGAGTAAGTTCTAATACACTTGATAATTCTTGTATAGAAACATCTCTTCCAACTGCAAACATAATAGATTCAATAATTTGTTTTATTTTTTCTATTTCCATTAATTTACCTCTTTATATTAATATGTACTATTTTACAGCATTTTTTTTTATTCGTCAATATAAACAAATTTACTTTTATTTATAAAAAAGTTGAATTTAAAAAACAAGTATGATAATATTAAATAAATGCATTATATTTGTAATTTGAAAGGGATGAAATTTATTATGAGTAAAGCTCCTAAAAAAATTGAGGTAGTATCTGGAGATGGAAAAGATTTAGAAATATCTAAAGTTTCCTCACACTTAAATATAGCAAAACCTAAAATTAAAGATGCTGATGAAAAGAAACAAGAAATAGTTATACCCAAAGTAAAAAATACAAAAAACGGTAATCACAAGTGATTGCCATTTTTTATGGCAATAAAAATAACAACACATTCACTATGCCAATATTGCGAATGTGTTGTTATACTCTTATGTAGTGGTAACCGCATTCACTGCGGTTATTCATTTCCTATATTTATTATACTTAAGATTTTAATAAAAGTCAAGCAACTATTGTGCTTTTTATATTTACCATAAAATATTCATCAGTTATAATAATAGTTTGTACATTATAATTAAATTTTAATCCATTAAAAACATATCCATATATTCTTCTATTGTATATGTTTTGTCACTATTAGGTAATGTAACATAAGAATAAGCAT
>CANQZV010000029.1 GCA_947628425.1 uncultured Clostridia bacterium
GTTCTTCACTTATTTTAATTTCTTTTTTGATTATAGTAATCATCACACACCATCCTTTCGTTCAAAATAAAAGGCATTAAAAAAATCAACCTTTTACAGTTGATTTATCAATATTTTCGTCTGGTGCGACGATTTTACTTATTGGAGCTATTAGGCGGAATTGAACCGCCGACCTACAGGTTACGAATCTGTTGCTCTACCAACTGAGCTATAATAGCATATAATTTTATTTTATAGATTAAGAGGGTGGATTAAGTATTTCTCCACCCCATACTGTTAATTTTCACTTTTACTCAATTTATATTCATTTTCTATTATAGTCATAATTATTTGTGTAGTTTTTTCTAAATTATCGTTCTTTATAACATAATCATATAAATTTATTTTAGACTCTTCATATTCAAATCTATTTAATCTAAGCTTAATTTCATCTATTGATGGCTTGTCTATTCTATTTTCTAATCTTTTTCTTAGTTCTTCTTTAGGCACTCTTAAAAATATAGTAATTACCTTTATATCTTTTCCAAGAATTTTTACTAAATTTTCTGTACCATTTACTTCTATATCTTTTACTATAATGTTTCCCTGCTCTATTTGACTATTTAAAATTTTTTTAGATGTTCCATAATAATGGTTATGATGAATATCATATTCATATAATTCGTTATTTTCTATCATATTTTTAAATTCTTCTGTTGTAACAAAGTTATATGTTTGACCAGGTACATCTCCATTTCTTTGTGGTCTATCTGTAATAGATGGAACTGTTACTATGTTTTGTTTTCTTTTAATTAACTCTTTCTTTATTGTATCTTTTCCAGCTCCTGCCACTCCTGATAAAATAACTAACATGGCTTTACTGTCCCTTCTGCTATTTCGTTAGCAGCTAATGTTACAGGGGATTTTTCATTTACCTTTGTCATTGAGAAGTCTCCTGATGCTAGTTGTCTAGCTCTTTTTGATGCAACAACTACTAATCTATAGCGATTATCTACTTTTTTTAATAATTCTTGAACACTTGGTTTTACCATCATTTTTAAATTCCTCCTTTAATTTTTTTAAATATTTAATTTATAATTATTATTCAATATTTTGTACTTGCTCTCTAATATCTTCTAACTCTGTTTTTATATCAATGACCATGTTTGTTATTTCTATTGAACTTGATTTTGAGCCAATAGTATTTGTTTCTCTATTCATTTCTTGAATTAAAAAATCTATTTTTTTTCCAGTAGCATTTTCATTTAATAATAATGTTCTTAACTGACTAATATGACTTCTTAATCTTGTTATTTCTTCTTCTACAGACGATTTATCTGCATAAATAACTGTTTCTAATGCTAATCTATTTTCATCTATAATTTCTGGAGATACAAGTTCACTAATTCTTGTTTTTAATTTTACTATATAATCTTGAATAAGTCTAGTAGAATTTTTAGAAATTGTTTCTACTATTTTTTCAATATGATTAATTCTAAGTGTTATGTCTTCATATAATTTTTTTCCTTCTTTATTACGAGTCTCCATAAAGTTATTTAAAGCTTTTGTTAAGCATACTTCAAGTTCAGACCATATAAGTTCCTCATCTTCATTATTTTTTATTGTTAATACATCTGGAAATTTTGATATTTCTGTAACTTCTATGTTTTGTTCAATATTATTTTCATCAGCTAATTTTTTTAATTCTAAAATATATGTTTGTGCTAATTCATTATTAAATGTAATTTTTCTTCCTTTTGTACTATTATTATAAAAATTAATAAAAATATCAACTTTTCCTCTAGAAATTAAAGAATTTACCTTAAGTTTTACTTTATCTTCTAAATAACTAATACTTCTAGGAATTTTAACAGATATATCACAATACCTATTATTTACAGATTTTATTTCTACTGTATATTGTCTTTCTTCTTTATTATATTGTGCTCTACCAAAGCCCGTCATACTACTTATCATTTTTATAAACCTCTCATATTATTTTTTTACAATATCTTTAATATCATTTTGATTTTTATAATAATTTTTTTTCATTATTGTTCTTACTAATAAAATTTTTAATATATAATATATAACAAAAATAATTGTAATTCCTGTTAAAATTCGATTGTATTTGTCAAAATACATAAAGTATATATAGTTAAGAAATAACGTAATAGTTGCTATTACTAGAACTTCCACTCCATATAAGAATATTTTTTCATTATCTTTTTTATAACTATATTCAAAGAAAATAATTGATATAATTGGTATAATAATACTTGCTATTCTAATAATACTAAAATAATTTTGTGTATCTATATATAAATATAAAATATTGATAGTACATAGGTATAAAACCATAATAAAACAGATAATAATATTACTTACTAATTGTTTATTTATTTTCTTTTTATAATCTTTTGATATTATTTTATTATTTCTAACTTGTTCATCTAATTTTCTTATATTTTCTTCTTTGATTTTTTGTTCTTTTTTTGATATCTTTTTTGAAGTATCTGCCACTTCTCATTCCTCCAATTCATATAATATATTACTTGAAATAACAATTGGTGCGGTCTCTGCTCTTAATATTCTTTTACCAAGAGTTACTATATTAAAGTTTTCATTTTGCTTAATTAATTCTATTTCATAGTTATCTATTCCACCCTCTGGTCCTATTAAAACCGCAATTTTTGGAAACTTATTTTTTATACTTACATCTTTTAAAACACTTTTTAATGTATTATTTTTCTCATTTTCATATGCAATTAATACTATATCATATTCTTTTAATTTTTCAAATATATTTTCAAAATTTATAATATCATTTACTTTTAAAATTTTATCCCTTCCAGATTGTTTTGCGGCAACCTCTGCTATTTTCCTCCATCTTAATATTTTTTTATTTTTGTCTTTATCATCTAATTTTACAACACTTCTTTTCATTATAACAGGTGTTATTTCCTTTACTCCAATTTCTGTGCACTTTTCTATAATAAATTCTAATTTATCGAATTTTGGTAATCCCTGAAATATATGAATATTTACATTAGTCTCATTGCTTTCTAAAATTTCTTCTAATTTTTCGCATACAACAAATTTTTTATCTATTTGTTTTATAACACATTTATAATTTTTAATTTTATCTTTGTCACATATGCACACAATTTTACCAGTGTTGAACCTTAAAACATTTTTAATATGATTTACATCTTGTCCTATAATTGTTACTTTATTTTCTTCTATTTGATTTGTGTTTACAAAAAATTTATACACTTTTATATTTCTCCAATTTTTATATTTAATAATAGGGGCAAGTATAAAACTTGTCCCTACATTTTATTCCAGTATTTATTTTAAGTTGTAAGTAGACACTAATTAACTGCATATTATATACAGTAAAGTTATTACTACAATACAAGTATTTACTAAAAATATATATTTTAATTTTAAAACTATGCTCTAGGATGAGCTTTTCTATATATATTTTTAATACTATCATCTTGAAATTGCATATAAACTTGTGTAGATGATATATCTGAATGTCCAAGCATTGTTTGAATAGATTTTAAATCTGCACCATTTTGTAAAAGGTGTGTTGCAAATGAATGTCTTAAAACATGTGGTGTAATTTCTTTTGTAATATGAGCTTGCTCTTTATAATATTTAACTATTTTCCAAAAACCTTGTCTAGTAAGTCTTCTTCCATTTATATTAACAAATAAAGCTTTTTCATCTTCGTCTTTTACTAATATAGGTCTAGCTTCATCAACATATTCTTTTAGTGCTTTTAGTGATAAAGAACCAATTGGAATTACTCTTTGTTTTAAATTTGTTTTACATACTACATTTGAAGCTTCAAAGTTTACATCTTCAACATTTAAAGAAATTATTTCAGTAACTCTCATACCTGTAGCATAAGCAAATTCCAACATTGCTTTATCTCTTGTTCCTTTTAAATCGACATCTTTAGGTTGTTCTAATAATAATTCAACTTCTTGTGAAGATAAAATGCTTGGAGCATGTTTTTCTACTTTTGGCGCTTGAACGCTTTCTGTTGGATTAATTTTTATTTTCTTAGTTCTAGTTTCATATTGGTAAAAAGATCTAATAGATGCTAAACTTCTTGATATACTAGAAGTTTTTTTACCAATATTCTGTAAATGTTTTAAATATTCTTTTATATCGTCTTGATTTATTTTAGTATAGTTCAATCTTTCATTATCTAAGTACTTATTAAATTGTAAAATATCTCTTTCATATGATTGTAAAGTATTTTGTGATACCTTTTTTTCAGTTTCTAAGAATTCTAAAAATTTTTTTATCTGTTTTTCCATATTAAAGCTCCCCTATCATTAAATTTAATTTATGTTCATGACCTAAAGAATGAATATATATGTACATTTTATGTGAATTCATTTCTATTATAGAAAAAGAATTTACATAAACTATATATGTTATATCAAATAAAATTTAAAATGTAAATACATTTTTTATAAATTTTTTTATTTTTTTAAATTTTAATACAACTTACTGCAATTTTAGATAAATTTGTGGATATATATACTTCTACAATAGATGATATTATTAAAAACATCAACATAATTATACAAAATATAGTATGTCTTACGAATTCAATTTTTACATTTTCTTTCTTTTTATTTTTTACAATTGATTGATATAATTTTCTTGCACTTGCTGAAGCAGCTAAAATAATTGGAATGAAAATTAAATTATGTAATAGTAAACTTGAAAATGTAAAAATAATACCATTTCCTATTCCTAATGTTACTAATATACTGCTAATTGTATAGCCTAACACGAAACCTCTAAAAACTAGTATTCCATATACAATTGGTATTCCAATAATTGTAGATGCAGCAATCCAAATGGCCAAAATTAAAATAAAGTTAGATAAAATTGATTCTTTAAACAAGCTCATATAATCTATTTTTTCTATTGAAGTCATTGTATTAATAAAATTTTTTATATATTCACCAATTTCACCAAACTCTGTTTCTGTAAGATGATTTATAAATATTATTCCTATAATTAACCCTATTACAAATAATAATAATGATATAATATAATCCTTTTTATTATTTAATACATGTTGAGTAATAATAGCTCCTAGTCTAGATTTTTTTCTTGTTTTTTTAATTATTTTATTCATATTTATTATAATTCCTTTCTAAAGGATAACTTCCTTTAGTTTTTATACATAATGTCTATGCAATAAAATAATTATTAGAACTATATTTTAATTCTATATTATTTATTTTCTTCTATAAATTTTTTTAAAAATTGTCCTGTATATGATTTTTCATTTTTAATAATTTGTTCTGGTGTACCCACTTGAACAATGTTACCTCCTGCATCTCCACCTTCAGGACCTAGGTCTATAATATAATCAGCTGTTTTTATTAGGTCTAAATTATGTTCTATTACAATAATAGTATTTCCAGTGTCTACCAATCTCTGCAATATGTTTACTAATTTATGAACATCTGCTATATGAAGCCCAGTTGTTGGTTCATCTAATATATATAACGTTTTTCCAGTTGGCTTTTTAGATAGTTCTGTTGCTAGTTTAACTCTTTGCGCTTCTCCTCCAGATAATGTTGTAGAGGGTTGTCCTAGTTTAATATAACCCAATCCAACATCATACAATGTTTGAATTTTTTGTTTAATCCTTGGTTGATTTTTGAAAAAGTCTAAAGCTTCCTCTACTGTCATATCTAGAACATCTGCAATTGTTTTCCCTTTATATTTAACTTGTAATGTTTCACTATTATATCGTTTTCCATTACAAACTTCACATGGAACATAAATATCTGGTAGAAAATGCATAGCTATTCTTATAATTCCATCACCCTGGCAAGCTTCACATCTACCTCCCTGCACATTAAAACTAAATCTTCCTTTTTCATACCCTCTCATTTTTGCTTCATTAGTTCCAGCAAATAAATCTCTAATATAATCAAAAACGCCTGTATAAGTTGCCGGATTAGAACGAGGTGTTCTACCAATTGGAGATTGATCAATATTAATTATTTTATCTATATTATTTAATCCTTTTATTTCTTTACATTTTCCCGGCTTTTCTTTTGTTCCATTTAACTCTCTAGCAATTGTTTTGTATAATACATCATTAACAAGCGTACTTTTACCTGATCCAGATACACCTGTAACACATGTAAATACTCCTAATGGAAATTTAACATTAATATTTTTTAAGTTATGTTCTTTTGCTCCTACTACTTCTATTGATTCTTTTTTTGGTTTTCTTCTTTTTTTAGGTACATCTATTTTCTTTCTTCTTGATAAATATTGACCAGTAATAGAATCTTTGACTTTCATTATTTCTTCAGCTGTTCCCTGAGCCATTACATTTCCACCGTGAACACCAGGTCCTGGGCCAATATCTATTATTTGGTCTGCTGCAAGCATTGTATCTTCATCATGTTCAACTACTAAAACTGTATTTCCTAAATCTCTTAATTTTTTTAATGTTGAAATTAATTTTGCATTATCTCTTTGATGTAAACCTATACTTGGTTCATCTAAAATATATAGCACTCCTGTTAGAGCAGAACCTATTTGTGTTGCAAGTCTAATACGCTGTGCTTCACCTCCTGATAATGTTCCAGCAGATCTAGATAGTGTTAAATATTCTAATCCAACATCCATTAAGAATTGTAACCTTTTATTTAATTCTTTCATTATTTGTTTACAAATAATTTCTTCTTTTGCTGTTAATTCAAGAGAATTTAAATATTTTTTTATTTCATTTACAGGCATATCTGTTAGTTCTTTTATATTTTTTGTTCCTACTTTAACAGCTAGTACTTCTTTTTTTAATCTTGCACCATTACATTCTGGACAGTCACTCTCACTCATATAATACTCATAAAAGTCTCTCATACCCTGTGATTTTGTTTCAGAGTGTCGTCTTTCCAATGTTGGTATAACACCTTCAAATGGCGCAGTAAATTTTCTTGTACCAGCAGCAGATGTATATTCAAAGTTTATTTCTTCATCTCCTGTACCATATAAAATTTTTTCTAAAAACCATCTTGGTAATTTTTTAATTGGTACATTTATATTTACATTATAATATTTTCCTATGCTTTCAAAATACATTTTAGCCATTGTTTCTGACTTTTTCATTGTACTTGCACCAAAAGCTTTTACGCCATCATAAAGTGTTTTATTTTTATCTGGAATAATTAAGTCTTCATCCATTTTCATTAAATATCCAATTCCTAAGCATTTAGGACATGCTCCAAATGGATTATTAAAAGAAAACATTCTTGGTGTTAACTCTTCAAAACTTATACCACAATCTGGACAAGCATAATTTGAACTATACAAAATATCTTTATTTTCAGATTTAGTATTATCTTGATTATTCATATAGTTAATCATTACAATGTTGTTTGCATGTTTTAAAGCAATTTCTATTGATTCTGCAAGCCTACTTTTTATTTCTTCTTTTATTACTAATCTGTCAACAATGATTTCTATATTATGTTTCTTTTTCCTATCTATTTGTAAATCATCTGTTAATTCAACAATTTCACCATCTATTCTTGCTCTTACAAACCCCTCTTTTTGGTAATTTTCTAATAATTTTGTAAATTCACCTTTTCTACCTCTAATTATAGGTGATAAAACTTGAATTTTCCTTCCATAACCTAAAGACATTATACTATCTACTATTTGATCTAATGTTTGTTTTTCTATTTTCTTTCCACAATTTGGACAATATGGTATACCAATTCTTGCATATAATAAACGAACATAATCGTATATTTCTGTAACAGTTCCCACTGTAGATCGTGGGTTTTTAGAAGTAGTTTTTTGATCTATTGAAATTGCTGGAGATAAACCTTCAATTAATTCAACTTCAGGCTTTTCCATCATTCCTAAAAACTGCCTAGCATATGAAGATAAACTTTCTACATATCTCCTTTGTCCCTCTGCATAAAGAGTATCAAATGCTAAAGATGATTTTCCTGAACCAGAAAGACCTGTTATAACAACCAATTTATCTCTAGGTATTTCTAAATTTATATTTTTTAAATTATGTTCTTTTGCTCCCTTAATTACAATTTTATTATTCATAATTCCCCCTATTATTATGATATAACTTTTTATTGAATTGAATTTAATCTTTCTATTACAGTTTTTAATTCTAACTTATATTTTTCTAATTTTTCTTTTTCAGCATTTACTTTTTCTTCTGGTGCTTTATTAATGAACCCAGGATTTGATAACATTTTTTCTCCTCTTTCTACCTCTGCTTGTAATTTTTCTTTTTCCTTTTCTAATCTTTCTATTTCTTCTTTAATGTCTACTAAATCTTCAAATGGCATATATACTTCTATTCCATTAGAAATAATACTAATTGCATTTGAATCTATTCCTTTTTTATCTTTTTGTATTGTTATTTTCTTTCCAAATCCTAATTTTAATAAAAATTCTTTAGATTTTTCAACTTCTTCTTGATATTCATTTGTAACAAAGATTAAATCAGCTTTTTTAGATGGGTGAATATTCATATTTGCTCTTACATTTCTTATTCCTACAATTATATCTTTTAAATTTTCTAAAATTTTTTCTTCATTATTAAATGCAAAATCATTTTTTCTTATATGTGGCCATTTACTTACCATTAATTCTTTATTACTATATTCTACTAAATTAGAAAATATTTCAGATGTAACAAATGGCATAAATGGATGTAATAATTTTAATGATGTTCCAAATACATGATTTAGTATATAGCAAACTGCAACTTTTTCTTCATATATTTCACTATATAGTCTTGGTTTTACTATTTCAATATACCAATCACAGAATTCATTCCATATAAAACTATAAATATTATCTAATGCAATTCCTAAATCGTAATTATTAATGTTTTTTGTAACATCTACTATTAATTTATCTAATTTATTTAAAATCCATTTATCTTCTAGCTTTAACATATTTTCGTTATACTTTTCTGTTTTTGAATTATAAACATTCTTACAAAATTCTTTTATATCCTCTTCTTTTACTAAATTTGAAATAATGAATTTTGCGGCATTCCATATTTTATTTGCAAAGTTTGCTGCTTGGTCTAACTTTTCTGGCATATATTTAATATCATTTCCCATTGTAGTACCAGATATGACTGAAAATCTTAAAGCATCTGCTCCATATTTATCAATTACTTCTATTGGGTCAACTCCATTTCCTAATGTTTTAGACATTTTTCTACCTTGACTATCTCTAACTAAACCATGTATTACAACATCTTTAAATGGTATATTATTCATTTGGTATAATCCACAAGTTACCATTCTAGATACCCAGAAAGTAATAATATCATATCCTGTTACCAATGTATTTGTTGGGTAGAAAGTATTTAGGTCATCTGTATTATTTGGCCAACCAAGTGTTGAAAAAGGCCATAATGCAGAACTAAACCATGTATCTAATGTATCTTCATCTTGATGAATATGTGTACTACCACATTTTTCACACTTTTCTGGTTTTGTTCTTGCAACCGTTATATGCATACATTCATCACAATAGTAAGCTGGTATTCTGTGACCCCACCATAATTGTCTAGAAATGCACCAATCTTTTATATTTTCTACCCAATTTAAATAGGTTTTCTCATATTTTTGTGGTACAAATCTAATTTTTCCATCTTTTATTGCATTAATTGCTGGTTCAGTAATTTCTTTCATTTTTATAAACCATTGTTCAGATATTTTAGGTTCTATGGTAGTTTTACATCTTTCGCATTTTGCAACATTATGAACATAATCTTCTGTAGAAACAAGTGCTCCTAATTCCTTTAATTTATCTACAATAATTGTTCTTGCATCTATTGACTTCATTCCTTTTACTTCTGGCATCAAATCTAACATTATTGTATTATCATCAAATACTTCAATAATTTCCAAATTATGATCTAATCCTGCTTGATAATCATTAGGATCATGTGCTGGTGTTATTTTTACACAACCAGTACCAAATTCTTTATCTACAAATTTATCTGCTATAATAGGTATTTCTCTATTTACAATTGGTACTATACAAGTTTTGCCAACAATATCTTTATATCTTGTGTCATCTGGATGAACTGCAACAGCTGTATCTCCCAACATTGTTTCTGGTCTTGTAGTTGCAACTACTACAAATTTATTTTCTCCTTTAATTTTATACCTTAAATGCCATAAATGAGAAGCTTCTTCCTTATATTCTACCTCAGCATCAGAAATAGCAGTATGGCAACTTGGACACCAATTAACCATTCTTTTACCTTTATAGATTAAACCATCATTATATAATTTTACAAATTGTTCTAAAACAGCCTCTGACATACCTTTATCTAAAGTAAATCTATTTCTTTCCCAATCACAAGAACAACCAAGCATTTTTTGTTGTTTTTGAATAGTGCTACCATAAAGGTGTGTCCAATCCCATGCTTCTTTTAAAAATCCTTCTCTACCCAAGTCATATTTTGTTTTTCCTTCATCTTTTAGTTTCTGTACAACTTTCATTTCAGTTGAAATGGCAGAATGGTCAGTTCCTGGAAGCCATAAAGTATTAAATCCTTGCATTCTTTTAAATCTAATTAAAATATCTTGAATAGTTCCATCTAAAGCATGCCCCATGTGTAGTTTTCCTGTAACATTAGGAGGAGGCATCATAATACAATAGCTTTCTTTTGTTTTATCTCCATTAGGTCTAAAAAAACCTTCATTTTCCCAATGTTCATATAATTTTTCTTCAAAATCTTTTGGATTATACTTATCGTTCATATTAAATTTCCTTTCCTTTATATTTTTTAAAGTTGTTAATATATACAAAAAACTCACCCCCTATTATAAGGGTGAGCTTTTAATTCACGGTACCACCTTAATTTATATATTAAAATAATAATATACATCTTAAAAACCTTTAACGCTGTTAAGGCGAATATACTTAATAATTATAAAAATTTCAGTATATCAACTCCAAAGCTACCTTCAATTAATTTTCTATTAAGAAGCTTACAGCCTATGGCTTCTATTCTCTAAAATAGCAAATTTAATTTACTCCTCTTCTTCATAGTTTTTATTTTATATTAAGTATTTTAATACCTTTTTAAACATTTGTCAATATTATATTTTTCTATTTTTACTTATTAGAAAATTATTTTGTCTCCATCAACTCTCCATTTACTCCATTTTGCATTTTCTGAATTAGCATTATTTTCATCTACTTTTTGATTCATTAACTCAACGAATTTTTCTTTATTCATTATAGTATCAAATTCTGTAGATGTTTTTCCTACTGCTCCATTTTCGCTTGCATTTGTTTCTCTTTTCAAATAGTAACAATTTTCTGCTGCTGTTCCTGAACCTACTATTTCTCCAGTTACTTTTTGATCTTCTCCTGTAACTATTCCTGAACTATAACACTCCGTTATTGTCCCACTAGCCATACCACCTATTATTCCTCCAACAGGAAGTGTTTTTCCATTTATATTTCCTGTATTATAACAATATGATATTTCTCCGTTTCCTTGACTAACAATACCTCCTGCACATTCTGTTCCATTAATTGCTCCTCTATTATAACAATAGTTAACAGTTCCATTATTTAAAGTTGCGGCGATTCCTCCTGCATTAGATTTGCAATCTAAATCAGTATAATTAAAACAATTTGTAGCTACACCTGAAAGCTGGCCAGCAATTCCACCTATATTACCTCCACTAATCTTTCCTAAATTATAACAATTAATATATTCTCCTCCACCGCTTCCAACTATGCCTCCTGTACTAAAAGCACCTAAAATTTCATTGTTATTATAACAATTTACTATTTTTCCGCTTGTGAAATCCACAAATTCCTCCTACGAACCCTTGAGATGAACCTATATTTCCCAAGTTATAGCAGTCCATAACTACAGAATTAGTAGATGATCCAGCAATTCCACCTACATTTCCTCCATTAGTAAGCTCTCCTTTATTATAGCAATTCTTTATATTAGAATCACCATCGATTCTACCAATTAATCCTCCTAAAATATTGCTTAATCCTATATTTCCTAAGTTATAACAATTAATCATTGTAGTATTATTTGATGCACCAACTAAGCCACCCTTCGCTCCGCAAAGCACGAGACTCCGTTAAGTTTCCCTTATTATAACAATTTTTTATTATTAAACTTTCTTTTACATATCCAATAATCCCTCCAATATAACCAGTACCAGAACCTCCATTTAATATACAGTCACTATAACAGTTATCTATGGTAATATTGGAATTTGCTATGGCACTTATTCCCCCAATATCTCTACTTGAATTTATTTGTCCACCTTTTATTCCAGTATTAATTATTGATGGAGACGCATTATATCCAAATAATCCTGCTGCTTTAGAACTATTTATATATATTTCTGCTATAAAGTATCCTTTTCCATCAAAACTTCCTTTAAATGGATTGTCTTCTGTTCCAATTGGTATAAATCCTTCTCCTGTTGTTAATAATTCTTTTATTGTTGTTTCTGATGATTCTTCTGCTTTATAACCTATATCATCTTTTACATATTTTGCATTTTCATTTACATATGATTTAAATAATCCATTAAAATATAAGCTTCTTCCTAATGTTACTGTTTCTCCTTCATATGTTGTTCCATTATTTACATTATATGAAAATGCAACTAAATCTTCTATACTATTTATTACATATTCTGTTCCTACTTGTTCTATTTGCCCTGGATTTTCATCCTGTTTTACATTATTTAAATTTCCTACTCCTTCTATTTCTCCATTTTCTTTTATTATATATGAATTCCCTGTTTCCTTTACTGTTATTCCATATTCATCTCCTGATTTTTCTCCTGTTGCTTTTCCTTCTCCAAATACATTATCTATAATTTCTTGAAACTTTTCTTCAGTTACATTTGGATTTTGTGTCTTTTCCATTGTTAGCTCTGATTTTACTAATTCTATTTTTTCTTTTTCTTCTGCTGTTTTATATTCATTTGTTGCATTATTTGCCCTTCCTATTATTCCTTCATTCATTACTAACCTAATACTTACCATTGCTAGGATTAATAATATTACTATTGTTATTACTAAAGCTATAAGTGTAATTCCTTTTTTACTTTTTACTTTTGTATTCATTTTTTCCCCCTTATTTTTACTTTTGTTTTTATTTTTTGCATTTTGCATCTATGCATGCAATTAAGTTATTTAATATTAAAATATAGATACATTTATTTAAGTATTATTATTTTATAAATAATATTTTTATTTGTCAATATATTTAAAAAAATTATATTATAATTAAATTTTCTTCATAATCTACATTTTTAATATCATTTTTTAAGTTTTCTACCAACATATTTTCTCTATTATATTTATTTAAGATAATAACTTTATCTATTAATTTAAAATTAATTAAATCTTTTAATATTGGATTATGTTTTATATTTTCTAAATTATCTCCATGGGCTGTAAATATGCCTTTTACACCTGAGGTAATAGCATATTTTATTGCATTAATATCTTCTTTTGTTCCAATTTCATCTGCACATATAATGTCAGGTGCCATGCTTCTTACTAACATTCTCATACCTAGTTCTTTACTTATGTTACTTAAAATGTCTACTTTTAGTCCTAAATCGTTTTGTGGTTCATTTTTGTACATAGCAGCTATTTCTCCTCTTTCGTCTACTACACCTATAGTTTTGTATTTACTAATTATTCTTATTAAATCTCGTAATAAAGTTGTTTTTCCAGCTCCTGGTGGTGATATAATCAATACATTATTAATAAAATCTCCATCTATTACTTCATTAACTATTTTGTTTGCAACTCCTAATAATTGTCTTGCTATTCTAAAATTTAAACTATAAATATAATTTATATTTATAACTTTATCATTTTCCATTACAACGTTTCCTGTTATTCCAACTCTATGTCCTCCTTTTAATGTTATATATCCTGAACATATTTGTTTTTGATATGAATAAATTGAATTTTCTGTTATTTTCTCTACAATTTCTAACATATCTTGAGTAGTTATAATGTAATCTACAATTATTTCTTTACTATTTAATTTTAGAATAATAGGTTTAGATACTCTTATTCTAATTTCTTCTAATGTACTATTATAATTTAGATTATTTTGTATAGCTTGTACAACTTTATTTGGGAAATATTTTAAGATATCCATATTTACATTTATTCCTTTCTACAAGCACAAACACAAATTATTAGAAAAATTTAAACTTTTTTATTTGTGCATAATTTTAAAAAAATAACAATTAATTGTAAACTTTTATACAATAAAAGAGCAATATCTTTCTATTGTATAAAAAAATCATATACTATAAGTATATGATTTTTTTTATATATAAATAACCAAATTAAAACAGTTTTTATTCAGCCCAATTGTGATAAACCTCAACAACATCATCAAGTTCTTCTAATCTATCTATTAATCTTTGCATTTTTTCTCCCTGTGCTTCGTCTAATTCTACATAAGTAGTAGGAATTAATTTTACATCTGCTTCTAGAAATTCTAAATTTTGTTCTTCTAGTTTTTCTCTTACTTCTGAAAAATTAGATGGGTCAGTTGTAATTTCAAAAACCTCTTCAGATGCTTCAAAATCTTCTGCTCCTGCATCTAATGCAAGCATCATCATACTATCTTCATCTAACTCAGTAGTTGTTCTATCAATTACAATTAATCCTTTTTTATTAAATAAATAAGATACACAACCCGTTGTTCCTAAATTTCCTCCAGATTTATCAAATGCATGTCTAACATCCGCAGCTGTTCTATTTCTATTATCTGTTGCTGCACTAACAATAACTGCAACTCCATTTGTTCCATATCCTTCATATGTAACTTCTTCATAATTTTCTGTGCTTCCAGATGCTTTTTTTATGGAATTATTTATTGTATCATTTGGCATATTTGCAGCTTTACATTTTGCTATTACATTTTTTAATTTAGAATTACCAGCTGGGTCAGGTCCTCCCTCCTTTACAGCCATTAATAATTCTCTTCCTAATTTAGTAAAAACTTTTCCTCTGACTGCATCTGCTTTACCTTTTTTTGCTTGAATATTATGCCATTTTGAATGTCCTGACATGATTAATTCCTCCTTTATTTTTTCTAGTATTTAAGCTACTTTCTAGCTTTTTATATAATATTTTTACCTAAAATTTGTTTTGTTGATATTACTGGGTTTGCGGGTTTGCATTTTTTTTGATTGTGCCAAAATTTTTTAAAATTTTTATTAAACAATTTATAGTTGTACAAATAGAATTTGTACTTTTATATAATAACATATTTTTT
>CANQZV010000030.1 GCA_947628425.1 uncultured Clostridia bacterium
TTTTTTTATAAATTACCATATATTCATTGACAAGTATATGTAAATATGTTAAAATATTCAAGTATATGTTTTATAGCATATATTCACATCGTTTCAAAATAAAAAAAGCCTATAAGGCTACGGAGGTGTTAAAATGGCAGCAAAAGGACCAAGAGAAAATATAACATTAGAATGTACAGAATGCAAGAGAAGAAATTACATGACTTCTAAAAATAAAAGAAATAATACAGACAGATTAGAAATAGTGAAATATTGTAAATTCTGCAAAAAACGTACAACACATAAAGAAACAAAATAAGCTATTTTAAGGAGGAAATAAAATGGCGAAAAAAGAAAATCTAAAAAAAACAGATAAATCTAAAAATAAAAAACATTTTTTTAAAGATTTTAAAGCAGAATTAAAAAAGGTTGTATGGCCTACACCAAAACAATTATTAAATAGTACTGTAGCCGTTATAACTATAGTATTAGTATCAGCATTAATTGTTTTTGTATTAGATATTAGTTTCGAAGCAATTAATAAATACGGAATAAATAAGCTACAATCAATTCTGCAAAATAAATTTAGTACTACAGAAACTCAAAACACTACATCAAATGATAATAATATCAGTACTGATGGCGCTTCTAGTGATATTGATGCTACTGTAGAAGAAACAGAAAATACAGAAGATTCATCTGAAAATGCTCAATAAAAAATAAAAGGAGGAGTCTTTCAATGTCTGATAAAAATTATGACACAGAGCCTAGATGGTATGTTGTTCATACATATTCTGGTTACGAAAATAAAGTAAAAACAGATCTAGAAAAAACAATAAAAAATAGAGAACTAGAAGATTTCTTTTTTGAAATAGTTGTTCCAATGGAAGAACAAATTGAAATAAAAGATGGAAAGAAAAAAACAAACCTAAAGAAAGTATTTCCAGGATATGTGCTAATAAAAATGATAGTAACAGAAGAATCATGGTACATTGTTAGAAATACAAGAGGTGTTACTGGGTTTGTTGGTTCAGGAACAGATCCTATTCCATTAACTAATGAAGAAATTAGAAATATGGGATTTGAGGATGTACCAATTAATATTGATTATGATATTAATGATTCTGTAAGAGTTATGAATGGACCTTTTGAAAATTTTGTAGGTGTTGTTCAAGAAATTAATAAGGAAAAACATAAGGTAAAAGTTTTGGTATCTATGTTTGGAAGAGAAACACCTGTAGAATTAGAATTTTCACAAGTTCAAAAAATTTAAAAAATAAATATAATGTTTTATTAATTAAAGGAGGAAAAATGAAATAATGGCAGAAAAAGAAGTTTCAAATATAATTAAATTACAAATAGAGGCTGGAAAAGCAACACCAGCACCACCAGTAGGTCCTGCCTTAGGTTCTAGCGGTGTTAATATTATGCAATTTGTTAAAGAATTTAATGATAGAACAGCAAATCAACCTGGAATGATAATACCAGTTGTTATTACAGTTTATAAAGATAAATCATTTGAATTTATTACAAAAGTTCCACCAGTTGCAGTATTAATAAAAAAAGCATTAAAAATAGAAAAAGGTTCTGGAAAGCCAAATAGAGATAAAGTTGCAACTATAACAGAAGAACAAGTAAAACAAATAGCAGAACAAAAAATGTCAGACTTAAATGCTGCATCTATAGAAACAGCTATGAGTATGGTTAAAGGTACAGCACGTTCTATGGGTGTTATTGTTAAATAAAAAATAATATAAATATGGGAGAATATTAAAATATTCGTTTGTACCAAAGGAGGTTTAAAATGAAAAAAGGAAAAAGATATGTTGAAGCTGAAAAGTTAATTGATAAATCAAAAGACTATTCAGCACAAGAAGCTCTTGAAACAATAGAAAAATTTCCTAAAGCAAAATTTGATGAAACAGTCGAATTACATGTTAAATTAGGAGTTGATTCTAAGCATGCAGAGCAACAAGTTAGAGGAACAGTAGTA
Source organism: uncultured Clostridia bacterium (assembly GCA_947628425.1). Classification (GTDB taxonomy): domain Bacteria; phylum Bacillota; class Clostridia; order TANB77; family CAG-508; genus HGM13634. Next base: position 1,973 of record CANQZV010000030.1, read on the forward strand.
CTTCCTCATGGAACTGGTAAAACATTAAGAGTATTAGTTTTTGCAAAAGGAGATAAAGCTACAGAAGCAGAAAAAGCCGGAGCTGACTTTGTAGGTGCTGAAGAGTTAATACCAAAAATTGAAAAAGAAAATTGGTTTGATTATGATGTTATTGTTGCTACTCCAGATATGATGGGCGTTGTAGGAAGACTTGGTAAAGTATTAGGACCAAAAGGATTAATGCCAAATCCAAAATCAGGAACAGTAACAATGGATGTTACAAAAGCTATTAATGATATTAAATCTGGTAAAGTAGAATATAGGTTAGATAAAACAAATATTATTCACTTAGGATTTGGAAAAGCATCATTTGGAGCAAAAAAACTATTAGAAAATTATGAAACAGTTATGGAAGCTATTATAAAAGCAAAACCAGCTGCAGCAAAAGGACAATATATAAAAAGTGTTTCAGTAAGTACAACAATGGGACCAAGTATTTTTATTAAATAAAATATAATTATAAATAATTAACTGCCATAGACAGTAGGCGCAAAAATAAGACCTACCGAGGTATAATAAAAGAGTAATTATAAACTCATTATATATCTTGTAGTAGGTAAATAATGAGTTTTTTATTATTTATTATAGTAAAAATATAATTTTTACAAATTTTGAGGAGGTGAAAATAGTAAATGGCAAATAAAAAAATAATTGCTCAAAAAGAAAAAGAAGTAAATGAATTAGCAGAAAAAATAAAAGCTTCTAAAATTGTTCTTTTAACAGATTATAGAGGAATAACTGTAGAAGATGTAACAAAATTAAGAGCAGATTTAAGAAAAACTAATTCAGAATATAAAGTTATAAAAAACAATATAACTAGAAGAGCATTAGAAAAATGTGAATACACAGAATTAGAAAATTTATTAGAAGGTCCTACATCTGTTATTATTAATAATGAAGATTATTTAGATACAGCAAAAATAATTTATGAATTTTCTAAAAAGAATGATTTTTACAAAATTAAAGGTGGAATTATTGAAGGAAAGGTAATGTCTGAACAAGAAATTATTACACTTGCAAAATTACCATCAAAAGATACACTTATTGCAATGCTTGCTGGTGCATTACTTGGAAATATATCAAAACTTGCAGTTGCACTTAACGAAGTTCGAGCACAAAAGGAAGCTAATGCATAAACAAATGAAAAATCAGATTTGTATATAAAAATAAGGTAATCTCGATAGCCTATATAAAATTCGAGAAATAAAATCAAAAAAATTTAGGAGGAATAAAAATGAGTAAAGAAGAAATGATTGAAGAAATCAAAAAAATGTCAGTAGTTGAATTAGCTGATTTAGTAAAAGCTATAGAAGAAGAATTTGGAGTATCTGCAGTTGCAGCTGCAGCACCAGCAGCCGGAGCTGCAGCACCAGCAGGAGGAGCTGCTGAAGAAAAATCTTCTTTTGATATTGTATTAAAAGAAGCAGGAGCTAACAAAATTCAAGTAATCAAAGTTGTTAGAGATGCAACAGGATTAGGATTAAAAGAAGCTAAAGATTTAGTAGATGGAGCACCAAAAACAATTAAAGAAGGTGTAGCTAAAGAAGAAGCTGAAGAATTAAAAGCTAAATTTATAGAAGTTGGAGCTGTTGTAGAATTAGCTTAATTTATAATAAAAAATATGTAAAAAACATGAGATTAAAAATAATCTCATGTTTTTTGTTGATATTTATAATTATATATTATAAAATAAATTATATTTAAAGATTGGAGATAATTATGAAAAAAATAGGAATTATTACAGCAATGCAAGAAGAATTTGATGTAATGAAAGAATTAATGAAAGAAATGAATATAATAGAAAATTATCATTTAGACTTTTATTGTGGAAAAATAAATAATAAAGAAGTTGTATTAGTAAAATGCGGAGCAGGAAAAGTAAATTCAGCAAGAGCAACACAAATGATGATAGATATGTTTGAAATAGAATATATTATTAATGTTGGAGTTGCAGGAAGTTTAAATGATGATTTAGAAATAGGAGATATTGTAATAGGAAAAACACTAGTACAGCATGATTTTGATATTACTGCAGGAGGACATCAAAAAGGATATATTAGTGAAGAATTGGGAAGAGAATTTATTAGTAATACTGAATTAATAAATAAGTGCAAAAATATTATAAATAATAATTTAAAGGATATTAATATAAAAATTGGAATAATCGCAACAGGAGATATTTTCTGTCAGGAAGTATCATTAAAAGATGATATAGTAAAAGAATTTAAAGCAGATTGTGTAGAAATGGAAGGTGCTGCTATTGCACAAGTTTGTACTTTATGTAATATTCCATTTATAGTAATTCGATCTATTTCAGATAAACCAAACGGACATAATAATATAGACTTTGAAAAGTATGTATTAAGTTCATCTAAAAAATTTAGTAAATTAATAAAATTGTTAATATAAGATTAGTTTTTAATTTTTTATTATTAAAACTTTAAATAGAAATATAGAAACTATTGTATAAAAATGTCTAATTTGATATAATCAAGTCATATATAAATGCACATTATGTTATTAGTACAAGCATATAAATTAAAAAAGTAATTATTTTATAATAGGAGGAAAATAAAATGCATGAGAAACAATTAAATTGTGATAATTGTATGGAAAAAAACGTGAAAAATGAAGTAGAAAATATGTTAAAAAACTATACAAAAGAAAAAGATAATCTAATTAAAATTTTGAATGAAATTCAAACAAAATATGGTTATATACCACAAATTGCTCAAATGGCTGTATCAAATTATTTAGATATGCCACTTGCAGAAATATATGGAGTAATTACTTTTTATTCAAGATTTACATTAAAACCAAAAGGAAAATACAATGTATCTGTTTGTTTAGGAACAGCATGTTTTGTAAAAGGTTCAAAAGAATTATTAGAAAGAGCAAAATCTAAATTAGGAATTGAAGCTGGAGAAACAACAAAGGATGGTAAATTTTCTATTGATGAAACAAGATGTGTTGGAGCTTGCGGTTTAGCACCAGTTTTTACAATAAATAATGAAGTCTACGGTAAAGCCACAGTTAAAAAAATAGACGAGGTAATAGAAGAATATATGCAAAAAGATTAATAGTTATTTTTAACACATAAAAAATGGAGGAATAATAATGAAAAGTATAAATGAGATTGAAGAAATTCGTAAGAAAAAAAGAGAAGAATTAGATTTACGCGTAAATATACAAGCAAAAGGAATAGAAAAACATATTTTGGTTTGCCATGGAACAGGATGTACTTCATCAAAATCTGTAGATATAATACATAAATTTAGAAAAATAATTGAAGAAAAAAATATTAAAAATGTAAGAGTAATTCAAACAGGATGTTTTGGTTTATGTTCTAAAGGTCCAATTGTTATTATAAGACCAGAAGATATTTTCTATTCTATGGTAACTCCAAATGATTGTGAAGAGATTATTAATAACCATATTATAAAAGGTGAAATTGTAGAAAGATTATTATGCAAAGATATAGATGGTACTGAAGTGAAAAGGCTAGATGAATTAAATTTTTATAAAAAACAACAACGAATTGCCCTTAAAAATTGTGGTGTAATAGACCCCGAAAATATAGATGAATATATTGCATTTGATGGATTCAAAGCTTTAGAGAAAGTTTTAACAACAATGTCAAGAGATGAGGTAATTCAAGAAATTTCAGACTCTGGTTTAAGAGGACGTGGAGGAGCTGGATTTCCAACAGGTAAAAAATGGAGCTTTGTAAAATTGGAGCCAGAAGGTCAAAAGTATGTTGTATGCAATGCAGATGAAGGAGATCCAGGAGCTTTTATGGATAGAAGTATTTTAGAAGGCGATCCTCATTCTGTTATTGAAGCAATGATGATAGCAGGTTACGCAATAGGAGCAGATAAAGGTTATATTTATGTAAGAGCAGAATATCCAATAGCAGTACATAGATTAGAAATAGCAATTAATCAAGAAAGAGAATACGGATTATTAGGAAAAAATATTTTAGGAACTAATTTTAACTTTGATGTAGAAATACGACTAGGAGCAGGAGCTTTTGTATGTGGAGAAGAAACAGCTTTATTAGAATCTATAGAAGGAAAGAGAGGTCAACCTAGAGTAAAACCACCATACCCAGCACATAGTGGATTATGGGGAAAACCTACTTTAATAAATAATGTAGAAACATATGCAAATATTACAAGAATTATTTTAAATGGTGCCAAATGGTATGCAGGAATTGGAACAAAAACATCTAAGGGAACAAAAGTATTTGCCTTAGGAGGTAATGTAAACAATGTAGGTTTAGTAGAAGTACCAATGGGAACTACATTGAGAGAAATTATTTATGACATAGGCGGAGGAATTCCAAATGGCAGAAAATTTAAAGCTGCACAAACTGGAGGACCATCAGGAGGATGTATACCAAAAGAATATTTAGACACACCAATAGATTATGAAAGCTTAAACAGTATTGGTTCTATGATGGGCTCAGGAGGATTAATTGTAATAGATGATACTAAATGTATGGTAAACTTAGCAAAATTCTATCTAGATTTTACAGTGAGTGAAAGCTGCGGAAAATGTACACCATGTAGAATTGGAACTAAACGAATGTTAGAAATCCTAGAAAAAATATGTAATGGTAAAGGTAAATTAGAAGATTTAGATAATTTAAATAAAATTGCAAATACAGTTAAAAACGCATCCGTATGTGGTCTTGGACAGACAGCACCTAACCCTGTTTTAAGTACAATGAAATATTTTGAAGAAGAATATAAAGATCATGTATTAAATTATGAATGTAAAGCAAAAGAGTGTAAATCATTAACAAAAATAGAAATTAATCCTGAAATATGTAGAGGATGTGGTTTATGTAAAAAAGCTTGCCCAGTAAGTGCTATAGAAGGAGAACCAGGCAAAAAACATCATATAATACAAGATAAATGTATTAAATGTAGAACTTGCATGCAGAAATGTCCATTTAAAGCAATAAATTAAAATATAATTTAAAAACCATATTATAGGTATGTTGTTATATATAGAAAGAAAGGAAGGAAAGAAAAATGAAAAACAAAACTGTTAATTTAACAATAGATGGAATAAATGTAGAAGTTCAAGATAATTTAACAATATTAGAAGCAGCAAGAAAAGCTAACATACATATACCAACACTGTGCTTTTTGAAAGGTATTAATGAAGTTGGTGACTGCAGAATGTGTATTGTACAGGTAGAAGGAAGAAAAGGTTTTGTAACATCTTGTATACAAAAAGTTGAAGAAGGTATGGTAGTAAAAACTCATACTCCAGAAATTGTTGAAGCAAGAAAAATAGTATTAGATTTAATTTTGTCTAATCATGAAAGAGATTGCTTAACATGTATTAGATCTGGTAACTGTGAATTACAAGAATTAGCAATTAAATATAATGTTCAACAAGTAAAATATGAAGGAGAAAAAATAAAGCATAAAATAGATAATAAATCACCATCAATCGAAAGAAATATGAATAAATGTATATTATGTAGAAGATGTGTAGGAGCATGTAAAAATATACAAGAAATTGGAGCAATTGATTGTATTAATAGAGGATTTGAATCTTGTGTTTCTACGGTAGGAGATAATAGTTTAGCAGATGTAGATTGTACATTTTGTGGACAATGTATTCAAGCATGTCCTACAGGAGCATTACATGAAAAAGATGATACAGAAAAAGTATGGCAAAAAATTAATGATAAAGAAATATATACTATTGTTCAAACTGCACCAGCTGTTAGAGTAGCACTAGGTGAAGAATTTGGTATGAAAATTGGAACAAATGTAACAGGAAAAATGATAACAGCATTAAAAAGAATTGGTTTCGATAAGGTTTTTGATACAAATACAGGTGCAGATTTTACAATTATGGAAGAAGCAGACGAATTTGTACAAAGATTTACAAACCGGAGGAACTTTACCAATGATTACATCTTGTAGTCCTGGATGGGTACGCTTTATAGAGAAGAATTTTCCATCTTTATTAGATCATTTATCAACATGTAAATCTCCACATCAAATGTTTGGGGCAATTATTAAATCATATTATGCTAAAAAATGTAATATAGATCCAAATAAAATTTACATGGTATCCGTTATGCCATGTATTGCTAAGAAATATGAATGTCAAAGAGAAGAAATGGAAGTAGATAAAATTCGAGATGTAGATGCAGTTATAACAACAAGAGAACTAGCAAGAATGATTAAACAAAGAGACATTGACTTTACATCATTAGAAGATTCTACATTTGATGATCCAATGGGAGAAGCAACAGGTGCTGGTGCAATATTTGGAACAACAGGAGGAGTAATGGAAGCGGCACTAAGAACAGCAGCTGACAAATTAGAAAATAAAGAAATAAAAAATATTGAATATCATCAAATTCGCGGCGAAAAAGGAATAAAAGAAGCAAATATAAATATTAATGGAAAAGTAATAAAGATAGCAGTAGCATCAGGATTAGGTAATGCACGAAAATTAATGGAAGAAATAAAAGAAGGAAAGTCTCCATATCATTTTATAGAAATAATGGCATGTCCAGGAGGATGTGTAATGGGTGGAGGTCAACCAATTAAAAAATCTAGTATTAGAAGTACAGTCGATGTAAGAAAATTGAGAGCAGATGCAATATATACAATAGATGAAAAAAGTACAATAAGAAAATCACATGAAAATCCAACGGTACAAAAAATATATAAAGAATTTTTACAAAGCCCAGGAAGTAAAATAGCACATAAATATTTACATACCCATTACAAAGCACAGAAAAAATACAATTTAGATTAAAAATAGAGGTAGAAATGGAAAAAAATATATATCCAATTTCTACCTTTATTTTGTATAAGCTCCATAAAATATAGGTATAATATATTTTAAGTAAATGTTACAAGCTTGTTCATAGAAAGGAATGAAAGTATTTATGAAAGAAGATAAAAAAAAGGAAAATACAACAAAATATGGAGAATTCATATCTTCTTATTTTGCATGGCTTAATTTAGACAAACAAAAAGAAGAAGCGGATAGATTATCAAACATAACTAAAGATGATAATGAATAAAATTAGATAGATTATCTAATTTTATTCGAAAGGGATGTAATGAAAAATGATATATAAATTCAGTCAAAGTGCTAAAAATGCCATAGAAAGTGCAGAAAAAGTAGCCATTAGCTTAGGACATAATTATGTAGGGTCTGAACATATTTTATTTGGAATTGCCAATCAAACAGATGGAGTAGCTTATAAAGTGTTAAAAATGCAAAATATTAATTCAGAAGATATTCTATCAAAAATAAAAGAAATATTAGGACAAAATCAAACAATACTTAATAAAACAGAAGGATTTACACCTAAAACAAAAATTATAATAGAAGATGCATATGAAGAAACAGAAAGGTTATATCTAAAAAATATAGGAACAGAGCAATTATTATTAGCAATTATTAACAATAAAGATAATATAGCATATAAGATTTTAATAGAATTAAAATTTGATACAGCAAAAGCTTATGATGAACTTTTAAAGGTTATAGACATAGAGGAGGAATTAAATAAAGAAAAGAAGAGTTCTAGTGCTAAAAAATCTTCATATAGTACAGTTTTAAATCAGTATGGTACAGATTTAAATAGATTAGCAACAGAAAATAAAATTGATTCTGTAATTGGTAGAAATAAAGAAATTGATAGATTAATACAAATATTGTCCAGAAGAAATAAAAATAATCCTTGTTTAATTGGAGAACCAGGTGTTGGAAAAACAGCAATTGTAGAAGGGCTAGCTAAAAAAATTGTTAATCAAGATGTACCAGAAATGTTGAAAAATAAAAGAATTTTCGCATTAGATTTAACCTCCATTATTGCTGGAGCGAAATACAGAGGTGATTTTGAAGAGAGACTAAAAAAATGTTTAAATGAAGTAAAAAAATTAGAAGACATTATTTTATTTATTGACGAAATTCACACAATTGTTGGAGCAGGTTCTGCAGAAGGAGCTATAGATGCTGCAAATATATTAAAACCAATATTAGCTAGGGGAGAAATACAATTAATAGGAGCAACCACTATTGATGAATATAGAAAATATATAGAAAAAGATGCAGCATTAGAAAGAAGATTTAGTCCTATATTAATTGAAGAACCAGGTAAAAAAGAAACAAAAGAAATACTTTTGGGACTAAGAGAAAAATACGAAGAACATCATAATGTAAAAATAGCTGATAATGTAATAGATGAAATTGTTAATCTATCATCAAGGTATATTAACGATAGGTATATGCCAGATAAAGCAATAGATTTATTAGATGAAGCAGCATCTAAAGTAAGAATGAAAGCATATACTATTCCGGAACATTTAAAGGAAAAGGAAAAAGAAATTCAAAAAATAACAATGCAAAAAGATGAAGCAATTCAGTATCAAGATTTTGAAAGAGCAGCGAAATTAAGAGATAAAGAAATAGAAGCAAAAAATTATTTTGCTATAGAACAAGAACAATGGAGAAACAGTAATATAAAAGAAAAAGTAAAATTAACAACAGAAGACATTAGAGAGGTTATATCTAATTTAACACAAATACCTCTTACTAAAATTACTGAAAGTGAAAATGAAAAACTGAGTAATTTAGAAAATGAATTATATAAGCAAATTGTTGGACAAAAAGAAGCTATAAAAAGTATTTCACAAGCAATAAAAAGAAGTAGAGTGGGTATTAATGATCCAAATAAACCATTATGTTCATTTTTGTTTTTAGGTCCAACAGGAGTAGGAAAAACAGAATTATCTAAGGCATTAGCATATAATTTATTTGGAAACGAAAATACAATTATCAAATTAGATATGAGTGAATACATGGAAGCACATAGTGTTTCTAAACTAATAGGCTCTCCGCCAGGATATGTTGGTTATGAAGAAGAAGGAATGTTAGCAAAAAGTGTAAGAAAAAACCCTTACTCCATTATTTTATTAGATGAAATAGAAAAAGCACATCCAGATATTATGAATATTCTTTTACAAATATTAGACGAAGGAATTTTAACAGACTCTACAGGTAGGAAAATTAATTTTAAAAATACTATTATTATTATGACTTCAAATATAGGTGCAAGATTAATAACAGAAAATAGAAAATTAGGTTTTGGAGAAGACAATACAAATGAAGATAATAAAAAAATTGTAATTGCAGAATTAAAAAAAGAATTCAAACCTGAATTTATTAATCGTATAGATGAAATAATTGTATTTAATAAATTAAAAGAAGAAGATATTATAAAAATTATAGATATTATGATATTACAATTACAAGAAAGACTAAAAGAAAAAGATATAAAAATAGAAGTTACAAATGAATTTAAAAAATATATATCTAAAAATGAAATAGACTTAAATTATGGTGCAAGACAATTAAAAAGAAAATTACAAGATATTATAGAAAATAAAATTGCGGAAGAAATTATAAAAGGAAATTTAAAAACACAACAAAAAATTATATTTGATGTAAAAAATAAAGAAATATTTACAAACATAGAATAGATATGTTATAATTCAATTATAACAAGACAAAAGAAGGAGAAATCTAAATGGATTTATTAGCCATTATTTATATATTAGTTTTAATTATTTTTTTCCTAATTGCATTTGCAATTTTTCAAATAAAATCAGCAGGAATGAAAGTAAAAGATTTTTGGACCTTTATTAAAGCTAACCAAACTTTAGATAAATTATATGCGTTCTCAAAAAAATACGAAAAGTTAAGTTCTCAAGAGCAGGTTATATTTTTGGCAGAAGCGGAAGAAGTTTTTAGTGCATTTAGTAAAGTACCAGATATGCTATGGGAAGAAGAGTATACAAAATATATGGAGGTACTTAACAAATATAAAGATATAAGAGTAATGAGATGGACATCAAATTAATAAAATATAATAAAAACTTTAGAAATTTTCTAAAGTTTTTTTTCATAATAAAATTCAAATTGTATTCACATATAGGACATAATTATATTTTATGATATAATATATAAAAATATATGGAAGGAAATAAAAATTATGCAAGATATTACAATTATGATTGTAGATGATGAATCAAGAATGAGAAAACTAATAAAAGATTTTTTAGTAAAGGAAGACTACAAAGTTATAGAAGCAGCAGATGGTGAACAGGCTTTAGAAATTTTTAACGAAAAAAAAGAAAAGATAGACTTAATATTGTTGGATGTTATGATGCCTAAATTAGATGGCTGGTCTGTTTTAAGACAAATTAGACAAAAATCTAAAATTCCTGTTATTATGCTAACAGCTAGAGGAGAAGAACAAGATGAGTTGTTTGGATTTGACTTAGGAGTAGATGAATATATTTCTAAACCGTTTAGTCCTAAAATATTAGTTGCTAGAGTCAAAGCATTACTAAATAGAGTAAAAGATAGAGAGCATAAGCAAGTATCATATGCAGGAATTGTAATAGATTATGACGGAAGAACAGTAAGCGTAGATGGTAAAAATGTTGAAATGAGCTTGAGAGAATATGAATTGCTAACATATTTAGTAGAAAATGAGTCTATTGCACTTTCAAGAGAAAAAATATTAAATAATGTATGGAATTACGACTATTATGGAGATTCAAGAACAATAGATAGTCATATAAAAAAAATAAGACATAAATTAGGTAAAAAAGGAAAATATATAGAAACTATAAGAGGAATTGGTTACAAATTTGAAATAAAATAATTATGAATTAGAAAGGAATAAAATAAAACAATATGAGCAAAATAAAAAGCTTTGTAAAAAATAAAACAAAATCTGTTAAAAGTAAGCTATTTCTTATTATGACAATAACGTCTATGATGATTATAGTATTTTTAATATTAGCAAATACATTTATGATAGAATCATATTATGAATATTCAAAAAAAGATCAACTATTAAAAACATATAATATAATTAATCAATTTTTTTCATCTAATAATATAACCCAATCAGATATAGAATTAGAGTTAGAAAAAATAGCAATTAATAATAATTTTAGTATTATAATAACAGATGAAAACAATATAAGTATATATACTTCAAATAAAGATTATAAACAATCAATTCCAAATATATCAAAAAGTAAAATAGTTTATAATAAAGACAATATACATATATTAGAATTAAAAGATTTAAAAAATGATATTACATTTTTAATGCTAGTAGGAAAATTAACATCAAATGGAGATTCTGTATATATTAGAATGCCACTTTCTTCTATTACGGAAAATGTAAAAATATCAAACCATTTCTTATATATTATTGGATTAATAACCATTATTATTAGTGGAGTTGTTGTATTAATTATTTCAAGAAGATTTACAAAACCTATATCAGAACTAAGCAATATTGCAAATAAAATGTCTAATCTAGATTTTAGTCAAAAATATAGAATAAAAGATACAGATGATGAAATAGATAATCTAGGAAAAAGTATTAACAAAATGTCAGACAAATTAGAAGATACAATTATAGAACTTCAAAAAAATAATATTGAACTAGAAAAAAATATAGAAAAAAAATCTAAAATAGATGACATGAGAAAACAATTTATATCAGATGTATCACATGAATTAAAAACTCCAATATCACTAATACAGGGTTATGCAGAAGGATTAATTGAAAATGTTAATACAGATGAAGAAAATAGAAAATTTTATGCAGATGTTATTTTAGATGAAGCAAATAGAATGGATAATATGGTAAAGGACTTATTAGAACTTACGAAATTAGAATATGGTGGTAGAGTATTTCATAATACATTTTTTAATGTAATAGAATTAATAAATGAAGAACTAAGAAAGTATACAGTTAAAATTAAAGAAAATAATATAAAAATAAAATTTAATACAGAAGTGCCTATATTTGTGTATGCAGACGAAACATTTATAGAGCAAGTTGTAAATAATTATTTAAGTAATGCCATAAAAAACATATTACCAATTAATAATGAAAAATATATAGAAATAAAAATAAAACTATTAAACAATAATAAAGTAAGAATATCTGTATTTAATACAGGGAAAAACATAAACAAAGAAAATTTAAATAAAATATGGAATAGATTTTATAAAGAAGATATATCAAGAAATAGAGAAAATGGAGGAACAGGAATAGGACTTTCACTTGTAAAAGCAATAATGGAAAATTATAAAAACGAATATGGTGTAATTAATAAGAAAAACGGAGTGGAATTTTATTTTGAATTAAACATTACAAAATAAAAAATGAAAAAGTGGAAAAGGGACGGTTCTCTTTTCCATTTTTCGAAAAACAAGTTAATATTCTGCAAGAAATCTAGCCGAAAAGCTGGATTTTTTGGTTGTATATATACTACCGGCATAGCCGGAAATATATATACAAATGCAAGAGAAAGGTGACATCGCCACCTTTCTCTTGCATACCATTACTGCGGATTACCATTTGACATTTTCATAAATCTTGTAAGCATCATAAGCAGTGAGATGAACACAAATACAAAAAAGATACTTAGTATTGTACTTAAAAGTACTGATTTGACAGTTGCAAAATCTCGAGTCATTACAAGTTCACCATTTTGCAGTTTTGCAGTAACTTTGCCTCGGTGTGTAAAATTAGTTGGTTCAACAGTTATTGTTGAGGTGGTTTTAGAAACAGTTACATCTTCTGGCGCCTCAACAATAACTTGTCCTTCTTGAGCATACACATCTCTTGCAACTTGTTCGCAGAATTCAAACTGACTATCATTCAATGGTATTTCTATGCAATTCCAAGAAACAAGAAAACCAGAAATGAAGAGTACTATCAAGAACATTAATGCTCCTGTAATCTGAATAGCATCTGTGTGTTGTGCATACACTTGTTTTACATTGTCAATGAACTTTCTCCGTGTTTTCATGGTTTGTACCTCCTAAAATCAATTATGATTTCTTCTTGAAAACTCTTATAATGCCTAATAAAAGAGAATTTAAGAAGCTTTTACATCTATATTATACTATAATTCACATAAAAAGTCAAAATTTTAATTATTTTCATTTACTGGAAATTGGGGCGGTTCTCTTTTCCATTTTTCGAAAAACAAGTTAATATTCTGCAAGAAATCTAGCCGAAAAGCTAGATTTTTGTATAATAGAAAAATTTTGTTAAAACATTGAAAATAAATATTGACAATTAAATATAAATTATATACAATAATCGCACAACAAAATATTTTGTAAAAAGATGCGCATCAAATTTAAATCTAAAAGAATTATCAAAAAAGTTTAAAATCAGATAATTC
>CANQZV010000031.1 GCA_947628425.1 uncultured Clostridia bacterium
CTGTGTTTCCTTTTAGATATACTACTTCTATACTTCCTGCACTATTTGTATATCTTCCTGTATATTCTCCTGTTACTATTCCTTCTGTATAACTACTTTCTGTTAGCTTTGTTATTTTATATGCATATCTTGGTATCCATACAAACATACTTCCATCTTTTAGTCTTACATTTGCCCATTTTTTTGCTTCTACTGTTTTTTCACCTATTTTTACTTCTTCGTCTAAATAGTTATACCATTCTGGGTCATCTTCTGTTGTGTCTACCCATTTTCCTCCTTCATATTTTACTGGTGTCATTCCTGTTTTTAATACTGGTGCATTTACCTTCTTTTCTTCTTCATATGTTTCATCTGTTTGCCCATTTAAAAATGCTTCTAATGCACTTTTTTCTTCATCTTCTGCTTTTGCATATTTATCTACTGCATTTTCTGCTCTTTTTATTATTCCACTATTCATTACTAAGTTAATACTTACTACCGCAAGTATTAATAAAATTATTATTGTTATTACTAATGCAATAAGTGTAATTCCATTTTCTTTATTTATTCGTTGGTTCATTTAAATTTTTCCTCCTTTGTTTTTACTTTTATTTAAATTATTATCTTTAGTTATTTTATTATACATGTCATTTAAAGTCAATATGTTTAAATTTTTTTTAATTTAAATAAGTTATATTTTTTATATATATGGATATAATTTAATTAAGAATTAAATTTAGGAGGTTTTTACAATGGATATTGATAGAGTACAAGCTGTTTTAAACAATAAAGAAAAAACAGATATATTTTATGAGGATAGACCTGTTTGGATTCAGGAACTTTCAGATGATAAAGCTAAAGTTGGATTTGTAGATAATTTTGAAGAAAGAGATGTATATATAAAAGATTTATATGAAAGAAATTTAGAAAATGATTAAAAAAATCTATATAAAAAAGCAGATTTAAATCTGCTTTTTTTATATAAAATATGAAATTTTTCTGAAATTACTTAAATATATTGCAAATTTATGTAGGAATAAATGCTAATTAAAATATCTATAAGTTCAGCATTTATTAATCATGTTGCTTTATTCTGTTTTTTCTATATTACTTTTTTCTATTTTAGTAATTATTTTTTCTGCCTTTTGCCTATTTAACATTATAACATGACCACAACCTTGACATTCCATTTTATAGTCCACACCAACTCTTGTAATTTTCCATAATTTACTTCCACATGGATGAACTTTTTTAGTTCTAACTATATCTCCTACATTATATCTCATATGATATTCTCCCCTATATAAATTCTTTAAGCCTTTTGATTACTATATCTTTTCCTAATACTTGCATAATTTCATACATATCTGGTGTATTTGTTCTTCCTGTTAATGCTATTCTTATTACCGTGCTTACATCTCCAACATGAGCTTCATATTTTTCTGGGTTTTCTTTAAACTCTTTTACCTCTTTAGCATAACCAAATTCACCTGATAATTCTTTTATTTTATTAAACCATGTTTGTTTATCATCATTAATATTAAAATATTTTTGTAGATAGATTTCTAAAATTTGTTTAATTTTATTTTTATCATTGATTTTTTGTAGTTCATAATTTGTTTTTATTTTTTCAAATTCATCATCATACATGTATTCAATATTGTACTTTAAGTCTGACCATTTTGCTATATCTTTTCTAGGTTTTTGATTTCCTCTTTCTATACTTAAAACTTTTAGTGTATATTGTTTATTTGTTTGTAACAACTCTAATAACTTTTTATCATATACTTCTGCCCATTTTACTGCTTTATTATATACTTCTTCTGCTGTCATTTTTGATATAACTATTTTTGAGATATCTAATAGTTTAACCATGTCAAATAATGCTCCACTTACACTCATTTTGTTAAGTTGAAAATCAAATTCTGATATGTCTGCATCTTTATTTTGTTTTCTCCAATTTTCGAAATTAGAGTTTGCTATATTTAATAAATATTCTTTAACAGCTAAACTTGGTATTCCTAATTCAATATAATAACTAACAGCTGCTTCTGGATCTTTTCTTTTACTTAATTTACGCTTGTTTCCATTATCATTTTTCATAATCGGAGATATATGTGCATATTTAGGTGGTTTAAATCCTAGTTCTAGAAATAATTGTAAGTGAAGTGGAACAGATGATAACCATTCATCACTTCTTATTACATGAGTTGTTCCCATTAAATGGTCGTCTACAGCATGTGCAAAATGATAAGTTGGTAGACCATCTGCTTTAATAATAACAATATCTTGGTCGTTTTCTGGAAAGTCTACATTTCCTTTTATTAAATCTTTATGTTTTATTTTTCTATCTTCTCTTCCAGGAGATTTAAATCTTATAATATATGAATCTCCTTTATTTATTCTTTCTGCAGCTTCTTCAATTGATAAATTTCTATAAGTTGCCCATACTCCATAGTAACCTGTTCTTACTTTTGCCGCTTCCTGTTTTTGCCTCATTATATCTAATTCTTCTGCTGTTGCAAAACATGGATACGCTTTTCCTTGTTTTAATAAGTATTTTGCATATGCTTGATATATTTCTTTTCTTTTACTTTGCTTATATGGTCCATAATTTCCTATTTCTTCTGTTTCTGATATTTGACCTTCATCTGGTTTCATATCAAAATCTTGCAAAGATTTTACAATATCTGAAACCCCATTTTCTATTTCTCTTTTTTGGTCTGTATCTTCTATTCTTAAGAAGAATATTCCACCAGTTTTTTTTGCCACTTCTATTGCTGCTAATGCTTGATATAATCCGCCAATATGCATAACACCTGTTGGACTAGGTGCAAATCTTGTAACAACTGCTCCTTCTGGTAAATTTCTTCTTGGATATTTTTTTTCATAATATTCTATATCTTTTACTCCTGGAAATATCAATTCCGCTAAATCTTTATAATTCATTTTTTTCTCCTTATTATTTATTAATTTTACAAATTTGTAATTCATAGGTTTCAATACTTCTTATATGAAGAGCAAGTATATGGCTATTGGACAGATTAGCCATACCTAAACATTGAGCAGATTATAATTCATATTGACCTATCTCCAAAAGGTTGTATTATACTTCCATTATTATAGGTAGTATCATAGGATTTCTTTTTGTTTTTGAGAATATATAATCTCTTAATCCATCTTTTAGACTTGATTTTATACTAGACCAGTCTTTTATTCCTTTTTCTTCACATTTATATAATTCTCTTTGTACTGTTCTTTTTACTTCATCCATTAAATTTTCTGATTCTCTTACATATACAAAACCTCGTGATATAATATCTGGTCCTGCAATTACTTCTCCAGTATTAGAATCCATTGTTAATACAATAATTATTAATCCATCTTGTGATAGATGTTGTCTATCTCTTAATACTATATTTCCAACATCTCCAACACCTAAACCATCTACTAATATTTTTCCTGATTGTACTGTTCCTACTATTTTAGCGGAATTTTGAGTTAATTCCATTACTCTACCATTATTCATTATAAATATATTTTCAGGTGGAACTCCAACTTTCATAGCTGTTTTTGCATGTGCTATTAATTGCCTATATTCTCCATGTACTGGTAAAAAGTATTTTGGTCTTACTAGTGAAAGCATTAATTTTTGTTCCTCTTGACAAGCATGCCCTGAAACATGAATATCTTCTAAAGAGCTATAAACTACCTCTGCTCCAATTTGCATTAAATCATCTATTACTTTAGAAACATATTTTTCGTTTCCTGGTATTGGATTGGCTGAAATAATTACTAAATCATTTGGAGTTATTTCAACTTTTCTATGTTCTCCAGATGCCATTCTTGTTAATGCAGACATTGCTTCACCTTGACTACCTGTTGTTAGAATAACTAGTTGATCATCTGTATAATTTTTAATCATATCAATATCAATAAATGTATTTTCTGGAACATTCATATAGCCAAGTTCTATTGCTGTTTTTATAACATTTATCATACTTCTACCACATACTGAAACTTTTCTACCATGTTTTACTGCAGAGTTAACAATTTGTTGTACCCTATGAACATTAGATGCAAATGTAGCAACTACTATTCTTTTTGTACAGTTTAAAAATAGTTTGTCGAATACTTCTCCAACTGAACTTTCTGACATTGTAAATCCTTTTCTTTCTGCATTTGTACTATCAGATAAAAGTGCTAGAACTCCTTTGTTTCCTAATTCTGCTAACCTTCCAAAATCCATCTTTTCTCCATCTATAGGAGTATAATCAATTTTAAAATCTCCTGTATGAACAATAATTCCAACTGGTGTATGAATTGCAAGAGCTACAGAATCTGGTATACTATGCGAGCTTCTTATTAGTTCTACTTTCATTTTACCAAGATTTATTTTATCTCCCTGGTTTACTACTTTAAGTTTTGTACTTCTAACCAATTTGTGTTCTTCTAATTTATTTCTAATTAATCCTGCTGTTAATTTTGTTGCATAAATTGGCACATTTATTTGTTTTAATAAATATGGAATAGCTCCTATATGATCTTCGTGCCCATGTGTAATAACTAAACCTTTAATTTTTTCTTTATTTTTTTCTAAGTACGTTACATCTGGAATAACTAAATCTACTCCTAGCATATCATCTTCTGGAAAAGCTAGACCACAATCCACAATTACAATTTCATTTTCATATTCGAATACTGTAATATTTTTTCCTACTTCTAATAACCCTCCTAATGGAATGATTTTTAAAGGGCTACTTTTAAATTTAAATTCTAAACTTTCATCTTTATTAACTGCTTTTGTTCTTGTTGTTTTTCTAGTATTTGTATTTTCTTTTTTATTTTCTTCATTTTTTGCACTAGAATAATTACTTCTTTTAGAATATGTTCTTTTATATGGTTCTCTTCTTTTTCTTTGAACAGAAGCTGTTTTATTTAATTGTTCTTTCGTATTATTTTGCTCTGACATTATTTTTTCCTTTCTTTTTTGTAATTGTATATAAAATAAGTTCGTATATTTCTATTTATTTCACACAATATTAAATAGGAATTAAAAATGTTTTCTATTAGATAAAAGTAGTTTAATAAATATTAAACTACTGAATCTATTATTATTTTATCATACAATAATAATATGTATATACAATTTATAATCTATACATATATTATTATTTACTACAATTATTATATTTCATTTTCCGAATCAATATTTTAATATACTTTTTATTTAAATTAAATCTCTTCTTTACCTAATATTGGTAATTACTAAAATTAATTATACAGTATAATTGTAATAAAGTCAAGTAAATAATGGTAATATTTAACTATATTTGTATTTAATCTTAATTTTAAACTATAAATAACAAATTCCAAAAATAATAGCAATTTTAGTATTTTCCTTTATATAAAAATATCGTTTAAGAATAATATTCATTCTTAAACGATATGTATTTTAACCAAATATTCCTTTTTTTCTTACTGGTGGCTGTTCATTCATTGTTTTTGCTAATTCCTCTATTAATTCTCTTTGCTCTTTTGTTAATTTTTTAGGAGTTTTTACAATTACTGTAAAAATAAAATCTCCTGAATAATTGCTATTAGGGTTCTTAAATCCTTTTCCTTTTATTCTGAATTTTGTGCCTGTTTGTGTTCCTTCTGGTATTTTACAATATTCTTTACTTCCATCTACCATTGGTATTTCTAGGTTAGCTCCTAATGTTGCTTGAGTAATTGTAACAGGAATTTCACAATATACATTATTTTCTTTTCTTGTGTATAAGTTATGTTTCTTTAAGTGAACAGTAATGAATAAGTCTCCTTTTTCTCCACCTTTATTTCCTGCTGCACCTTCTCCTCTTAAAATAACAGTTTGACCATCATCAATTCCTGCTGGTATTTTAACTTTTATTTTTGCTGCTTTTCTTACTTTTCCTTTTCCTCTACATGTTTCGCAGTATTCTGTAATTACTTTTCCTTCTCCATGGCAATGTGGACATGTTCTAGTTGTTTGCATTTGTCCAAGAATTGTTGTTTGAACTTGTGTAATTTGACCTGTTCCATGGCAAGTACTACAAGTTTCTACTTTGCTTCCTGGCTTAGCTCCTGTTCCATGGCAAGTACTACAAGTTTCTTCTCTATTAAAACTAATTTCTTTTTCCACTCCTAAAAAAGCTTCTTCTAATGTTATTTCTATGTCATAACGCAAGCTAGCTCCTTTAGATGATTCAGTTTTAGTTCTAGATGTTCTTCCACTTGTTCCAAATCCTCCTCCAAAGAAAGATGAAAATATATCTCCAAGATCTCCAAAGTCTCCCATGTTAAAGCCATCAAAACCTTGAGAATAAAATCCGCTTCCTCCAGCTCCACCAAATCCCTGTGGTCCATTATGACCAAATTGGTCATACATTTGTCTTTTTTGTGGATCTGATAAATTTTCATAAGCTTCATTTACTTCTTTAAATTTTGCTTCTGCTTCTTTTTTATTATCTGGATTTGCATCTGGATGATATTTTTTTGCTAATTTTCTATATGCTTTTTTTATTTCTTCATCTGTAGCATTTTTATTAACACCTAAAACTTCATAATAATCCCTTTTTTCTGCCATTTTAAACTCCTTTTATATGAAAGGGCAGGAGTTAAAACCTGCCCTTACAGTTGTTATTCTTTCTTGTCATCTTCATTTTCATTTTCTACATTATATTCTGCATCATATACTGTTTCTCCATTATCAGTTGTATTATTTGCTCCTGCAGCTCCGTCTGCATTTGTTTCTCCTTGTGCCGCACTTGCTTGTTTGTATAATTTTTCAGATATTTCATAGAATGCTGTTGTTAATTTTTCTGTTGCTTGTTTAATATTTTCTATATCTGTTCCTTCTAAAGTTTTTTTAACATTTGCAATTTCTGCTTCTACTTTTGCTTTTTCTTCTCCACTAATTTTGTCGCCTAATTCTTTTAATGTTTTTTCACTATTATATACTAAACTTTCTGCATTATTTCTAGCTTCTATTTCTTCTTTTTTCTTTTTATCTTCACTAGCATGTGCTTCAGCATCTTTAACTGCTTTTTCAATATCTTCATCAGACAAATTTGAACTTGCTGTAATAGCTACATTTTGTTCATTTCCTGTTGCCATATCTTTTGCAGATACATGAACAATACCATTTGCATCAATATCAAATGTTACTTCAATTTGTGGTACTCCACGAGGTGCTGCTGGAATTCCAGTTAATTGGAATCTTCCTAATGTTTTATTATATGCAGCCATTTCTCTTTCACCCTGTAATACATGAATTTCAACACTTGTTTGACCATCTGCTGCTGTTGAGAATATTTGTGATTTTTTAGTTGGTATTGTTGTATTTCTTTCAATTAATTTTGTGAATACTCCACCATATGTTTCAATACCTAATGATAAAGGTGTTACATCTAATAAAACTAAATCTTTAACATCTCCTGATAAAACACCACCTTGGATAGCAGCTCCTATAGCAACACATTCATCTGGGTTAATTCCTTTATCTGGTTCTTTTCCTGTAATTCTTTTAACTAATTCTTGTACTGCTGGTACTCTTGTAGAACCACCTACTAATAATACTTTATGCAATTTATCTGCTGTTATTCCTGCATCTTTTAATGCTTGGTTTACAGGTCCTGCTGTTGATTCTACTAGGTCTCTTATTAATTCTTCAAATTTAGATCTTGTTAATGTAATATCTAAATGTTTTGGTCCTGTAGAGTCTGCTGTAATAAATGGCAAATTAATTTGTGTTTGTTGTACACCTGATAATTCTATTTTTGCTTTTTCTGCTGCTTCTTTTAGTCTTTGCATTGCCATTTTATCTGTACTTAAATCTATTCCATTAGATTTTTTAAATTCATCTACTAAATAATTAATAATTTTTTGATCAAAGTCATCTCCACCTAATCTATTGTTTCCACTAGTTGCCAAAACTTCGAATACACCATCACCAATATCTAGAATAGATACATCAAATGTACCTCCACCTAAGTCATATACCATTATTTTGCTATCTGAATCTTCTTTATCCATTCCATAAGCTAATGCTGCTGCAGTAGGTTCATTAATAATTCTTAGAACATCTAAACCTGCTATTTTACCAGCATCCTTTGTTGCTTGACGTTGACTATCGCTGAAATATGCTGGAACTGTAATAACAGCTTGACTAACTGATGATCCTAAATAGTTTTCTGCATCTGCTTTTAATTTTTGTAATATCATTGCAGAAATTTCTGGTGGTGTAAATTCATCACCTTCAATATTTACTTTTTTGTTTGTTCCCATATCTCTTTTAATTGAGATAACTGTATTTTCAGGGTTTGTAACTGCTTGACGTTTTGCAATTTGTCCTACTAGTCTTTCACCATTTTTAGAAAATGCAACAACAGATGGTGTTGTTCTATTTCCTTCAGCATTTGGTATAACAACTGCTTCTCCTCCTTCCATAACAGCTACACATGAGTTTGTTGTTCCTAAGTCGATACCTATAATTTTTCCCATAATAATTTCCTCCTTAAATTTTAATTTTTATTATTTTTATTATTTTCTTTCTTTTGTAAATATATAAAAAATTATAAACATTTTATAAGCCGCTTTATGTGGTGCGACCAACTACATTAAGATTTGAAATAAGTCAAAAATGAATAGTATAATATAAAGCATTTAAATAAATATGTATTTTGTATATTAATAACTATTTATACAGCTTTAAAGTAACACTAATTTTTTTAGTTAGCAACTACTACCATTGCATGTCTAATTACTCTATCACCTATTTTATAACCTTTTCTATATACTTCTTTTACTTCTTTTTCTCCTAAATTTTCATCTTGTACAGAACTTACAGCCTCGTGATATTCAGGATTAAAAGTTGTTCCTATTGTTTCTATTTCTTTAACTCCTAAAGAATTTAATACATCTATGAATTGTTTTAAAACTAATTCTACTCCTTGCTTATATCCTTCATCTTCTGTTTTACTGCCTACTGCTTTTTCTAAGTTATCTACAATAGGTAAAAAGCTAGATACAATATCTGAAATAAGTGAATTATATAAGTTTTCTCTTTCTTTTGCACTTCTTTTTTTGAAGTTATCGAACTCTGCCATTAACCTTTTTAGTCTATCGGTTGTTTCTTCTAATTCTACTTTTATTTTACTAAGTTCGTTATCCTCTGCACAATTTTCTTGTTCTATTTTTTCTTTATTGTTTTCTAATTCTTCTTTTTTATTTTCTTC
The DNA here is from genome assembly GCA_947628425.1 of uncultured Clostridia bacterium. GTDB lineage: Bacteria > Bacillota > Clostridia > TANB77 > CAG-508 > HGM13634. The sequence goes on from CANQZV010000031.1 coordinate 9,237, forward strand.
CAATTTTATGCCTCCTTTAACTAATATGGAAATTTGAAATATTATTTTTATTTATAATTATTTCTTATTCTTTCCATCTCCAAGTAAACCACTTTGGTTCATTCTTCTATTAATATATTTCAATACTGAAATGACTTTTGAATAATCCATTCTTTTTGGTCCAATAATACCAATTGTTCCAACAGATTTTCCATGAATTTTATGATTAAATGTAATAATACTAAAATCTTTTAATTCTTCATTTTCATTTTCGTCACCTATATAAATATTAATATCATCTGCTATTCCAGAGTTTAATGTATCAATTACAATATCTTTTTCATCTAAAACATTAATAAAACTTTTTGTAATATCTAAGTTTTTAAATTCTGGAAGTTCAAAAACTCTATTCGTTCCTTCATAGTAGATTTGCTCTTGTTCATTAATTACTCTTTGCATTTCATTCAAAATTTGTTTTATAACATTTAAACTTTCATTCATTTCAGCAACAATATATTTTTCAATAGATGTATCAATAGAATCTAAAGGCTTTCCTTTTAATTTATGATTAAACATATAACCTAATGTTTGTATTTGTTCTTCTGTTACATCTTCATCGAATTTTATAATTGTTTCTTTAATTAATCCTGAATCTGTTAATATAATTGCCATCATAGTTCTAGATCCTAATAAAACAAATTTTATATCTTCAATTAGTTGCGTATGAACATTTGGACCTATACTTACTATTGGATAATGTGTAATTTCTGACAATGTGTTTGTTGTAATTTTGGTTAAATCTTCTATTTGATTTACTTTAGTTTGTAGCTTAGATTGAATATAAATGATTTCCTCCATACTTATATTATCTTCTTTAATTAATTCATCTACATAGAATCTATATCCCTTAGCAGATGGTACTCTACCAGCTGAAGTATGCGGTTTATCAAGATAACCCATCTTTTCTAAGTCTACCATTTCATTTCTTACGGTTGCACTACTGCAGTTTACACCATATTTATTAACAATTACATTTGAACTTACAGGTTCTGCTGTTTGTATATACTCTTCTATGATAGCTTGCAGAATTTCTTTTTTTCTATCATTTAACATTTTTCTTATCCTCTCTTAGAGTATAAACTTAACTTGTTAGCAATCGATTATATTGTTTGCTAAACTATTATATATTATACATTATTTTTAGCAATTGTCAATATATTTTGCTAATTTTTTTAAAAAAGTGTTTAAAACGAAAAATATAGAGATATTCCAACATCTCTATATTTTTAAACTATATTAAATTGTTTATTTTTACACTTTTTAAAATTATTTTTTACTCTATTACCTCCATTAAATCTCCTGATTCCATTCCTTCTAAATGATAATATGTTGATGGTATTTTTCCTACAATAATGTTTTCTGCAATAATTAATTGATTATTTATTTTTTCATTAATTGTATTAAATGGTGTTAATATACTTATTTCACATTCTATTTCTAAATATAATCTATGTAATGTTTGATTTACTCCCTGTTCAATAAATTCACTTTTAAAATCTGTTGTTACATTTCCTATTGTCGATATTTTTATTGGTATTTTGGGTCCTCTTCCTGATAATAAATTAATACCTGTAAAACTTCCTAAACTAATATAAATGTCTTCATTTTGAGTTTTATTTATTTCTAATTGTATTTTTTCTGCTATATTAGATACTAAAATATTAATATTAATCATATTTGCTTCTAACATTACAATATTTTTATTATCATCTGTGTGGATATTTATAAAGTCAGAATACTCGTATCCTTTCATACATTCTGTTGTTTGATTATTACATATAATAGTTGCTATACTTTTAGCTTGATCTGAACATAGTTTATTAAATACAGGGCCTATAGCCTTTATAATTGATATACTAATTATAATTAAAATAATAATTAATATTATAAATTTAAAAATTTTGTTTTTCTTGTTCCCATTTCTTGAATTTCTAGCATGATAAAAACAAAATTTAGGTAATTTTATTCTTGGTCTTGAATAAATTAATGCCATATTTCACCTTCTTATTAAAATATTATATTTTTTCGCTAATTTTAATTTACGAATAGAAGGAGTAACTTTCAAATCTAATAGTGATTGTAGTATTTATTATATAATAACAACAAGATTCAATTCTTATTTTAATAAATAAGAATTGAATCTTGCATATATTTTATAACCTATGCTGTAACTTCAAGCATTTTATTTTTATATCGTTGTATATATAGTTTTTCTCCAACATTAATTATATCATTTTCCAAATTATTTAATTCCATAATACTTTCTACAGTTGTTTTATATCTTTTTGCTATATTCCATAAAGTATCTCCTGCTTTTACTAAATAAATAATCATACTGCAATTTTGATTATTTCTACTTTCTACTATATTAATTTCATCTATTAAATTAATTTTTCTTGAGTTAGATATATCTAGTTCAAATTGTAAATTAATCTTACACTGTATTTTACCATCTGATAAAATTACAAAATTATCACCTATGCATTCTATTTGTGTTATAATTTTCTTTTCTGAATTAATATTATTATCTTGTAATTCATAATTAAAAGGTAAAACATAATTTTTGGATTCAATTCCTACAGTAGTGTTTGATGCATATAGAAAGTTTAAGTTTATATTTCCTTCATATACTACTCTTTGATTTAATATATTCACTTTATTAATTATTGGTTTTATTTCTACATCATATATTTGATTATTAGAAATTTCTGGTATTAATATTTCCTCTTCTATATTACATATATCTCTTTTATTACATTTGTCTATTTCCGTTTCTATACATTTTGTAGTAAAGTTCATATCTAAATCTGTAGAGTACATATCTTCTATTAATTGAATTTCCGAAATTCCATAAGCCATACATGTAATTCCAACTTCAATTTCTATATAAACTGAATGTTGCTCCCCACCATTAGGTTTTATTAATATATTTCTAATTTCATAATTTGTATTAATTAAATTATTATCTGTTACATCTGCTATATCAACAAATCCCATAATAGGAATATTTGAATTAATTATTTTAACACTGCCATCTTCTGTTAAATACATTAATTTTACATTAGCATCAGATTTTACTAATACTTTATTATAACTTGTTTTTACTTCTTTATTTATAATATTAATATCTGCTTTTAAAATTTCTGATAAATTACTTGTTTGATCATATGCTATTGTATCTTTTGCATATACCTTTGTATTTCCAATTCCTATTAATGTACTAATTGGCATACTATTATTTAATGTTTGTATATTGTTAATATTATTAACAGCTTTTAATATTTCTACATTTTCATTAGAGTAAACTTGTATTTGTATTTCTATTTCTGCTTTTATGTTTATTTTTCTTCCATTTAAGACTTTGCATTCTATATTTTTTATTATCATATTATTTACAATATTCATATTAGATTTACACTCATCTATATCAACAATTTGTGTAAAATCTAATGTTGTGTTTAAACCTCTTGTTACATCTCCTTCTGAATCTGCTAAATAGATTAAATAAACATTAATTCCACCATCAAATCTAATTTTTCCGTCTAAAACTTCCTTTTTATATATACAAACATTTCCTACACTATTTATTGTTTTTAATATATCTGGTTTTACATCTGGTACAATCATATCTCCTTCAATAATAACATTTTCATTTTTTGTACTTACCAATTTATTAATTGTAAGAGTTTGCTTTGTTGTATCTACTTCCATTTAAATACCTCCTTATTATCTCATAAATACATACTTAATTATATTATCTAGATTTTAAAAAATGACTATTTTAATTATATTTAAGTTTTTTATTTAATAGATAAACTATATTTTACTTCTACAATTAATTTAACATTAAATATTCCTAAATATTTATTTTCACAAAATAACATTTTTCGACATAAAATATAAGAGCAAATATATTGGAGTGATATGCTATGGATAAAATAAAAAAAGGAGATATTGTTGCTCGAAAATCTTATGGCTGTGATATATTATTTTTTGTTGACAAGATAATTTGCAGTACAAATGGTACTGCTATTGCTATATTAAAAGGTATTACTGTTAGAATTATTGCTGATGCATATCTGGATGATTTATTAATAATAGATCAACATTTAGTAGATAATAAACTATATTTAACAGATTCTAAAATTGATAATAGAATTTTTTCAATTACAAAAAAAAATGAAAAAAAAAGATATATTAATAATCTAAAAAATGGAAAAATATTGCATCTTGATGGAGATAAAAGATATTCTGAAAAATCTAGTCGTTATTATAGAAAGGTTGGTTTAAATGCTATAGTAAGAAACATACCAGAATTTAAACAACCACTTGTTATAAAAGATTTATTACTAAAATATAAACCAGATATTCTTGTAATTACAGGTCACGATGGAATGATAAAATCTGGTATTAATTATGCAGATATTCATAATTATAGAAACTCTAAATATTTTGTACAATCTGTTATAGAAGCTAGAAGATTATTACCATCTAGTAATCAATTATCCATATTTGCAGGAGCATGTCAAAGCTTCTATGAAGCTATAATAGCATCAGGAGCAAATTTTGCTTCTTCTCCTGGTAGAATTTTAATAGATTTTATGGATCCATTAATTGTTGCAGAAAAAATAGCTACAACATCTAGAAATAAATTCGTATCTATTAATGATATTTTAAATGATTTAAGAGATGGTAAAAATAGTATAGACGGTATAGGATCTATGGGTAAAAAACTTTTGTAATATTTTTGTAACAATATTGTAATATAAATGTAATTTTTGTTTTTTAAAGTCTTATACTAGTTGAAAATAGTGCTTTTTACGTTTTTTTATCAAATTATGTTATTTTGACTTTTTATGTTGATAATGATATAATTTCAATATCTTATTAAAGTAGGTGATTAAAATGATATTACCAAATGATATTACAAACTTAAAAACAGATATTACAGAAAAAATAGGACAAAAGATAATAGTAAGAGGTACTCTTGGAAGAAGTAGATTTTTTGAAAAACAAGCAACAATTGAAAAAACATACCCTAATTTATTTATAGTAAAATATGATGACGAAGAGAGAAATGTAACTTATAGCTATAAAGATGTACTAACAAGAATTGTTGAAGTTAATGTTTTTGATGGTGAAAACTACAGTCCATTAATTCCACCATTAGAAGATACTAAAAAAACAAAAAATTTATAATAAATATAAAAAAGAAATAAAGGAAACTTTATTTCTTTTTCTTTTCTAATTCATATTTTAATTTTGTAGCCATACCTCCTCTTATATGTCTCTCAGCTTTATTTTCGTTTAAAACTTCTCTTACCTCTTGAGCTAAAATATTATTTATTTTTAATAATCTTTCGCTTACGTCTTTATGTACTGATGTTACTTTTAAGAGCGGTATCTTTAATATCATTGAAATTAGTAATTACAGTTGGTGTAGAGCCTATTTCATTTAACAATTTTAATCTTACTTCAACATTTGAATCACTATCTACTTCAATATCATTTATGATTGTTTTTAGCATTGCATTTGTTATTGTTTCATTATTAAGTATGTCATCAACTGTACTAATTGTTTTAGTAAGTTCTTTTTCTAATACATCTTTTTCTTTTATCTCTGATGTTATTAGTTTTAACTCTCTTTCTAATCTTGCAATATCTTCATTTAATGGATTTGTATATTGCTTTAATTCTTGGATATTTATTACTTCATTTTGGAACATTTCCATGTATTTTTGTTTTTTGGTCGTAACTTTTTCTATTTCTTGTAAAAGGCTTTGTTCACTTCTTTCATTATTTTCTCTTAATTTTGTAATCTTTTCAAATTCTTTTTCAACTGCGTTCATAAAGTTCTTTTTATTCTTTATAATGCTTTTTAGATATACCTTTATTGCATTTAAAAGTTCTTCTTCATCAATTACTGTAGTATTTGGGCAATGATTCACTCCCATTGAGTTTCTACCACTACATACCCATCTTATATATTCTTTTCCATCATCTGTGTATTTTCTT
>CANQZV010000032.1 GCA_947628425.1 uncultured Clostridia bacterium
CAATTCTATTCATCTTTACTTCTCCAATAATTTAAAGTTTAACTAATTTCTTTATTTTTGTCAAATTCTCTAATCCACTCATTTATCTTAAACTTGTCCGATGTATCAATCAAATATCTCAATCCCCTGGATAAGTGAAAATTGCTTCTTTTTTTCTAGCAATAAGAGCTCCTACTATAATAACAGATGACCTCATTTCTTGCATTAAGTTTTCTGGAATTTCTATATTAGTAATTTCTTTTGAATTAATTGTTATTTTACCATTATTCTTTTTAATTTTGCAACCTAATATTTCTAATATTTTAAACATCATTTGTGTATCATGAATATTAGGCACATTATATAATCTATTTAATCCACCATTTAAGATAGTCGCAGCAATAATTGGTAGAGATGCATTTTTAGAACCAGAAACATAAGTTTTTCCCTCTAATTTTTTGCCACCTTCTATTATATATTTTTTCATAAAAAAAATCTCCTTCCTTATGTAACTTGTTATATATTATGTTACATTTACGTAAAAGGTGACTTTTATTATTACTTTGTTTCTCTTCTAATTTTAAAATTTAATTTATATTAAAAAATATTCCTTCTTAAATAGTATTATAATAAAATTGTATGTAACAGAAATTTTACACAATTTATATGATATGTAAACTACTATGATAAATAAGAAAAATTTAATTAATAGAATTTAAACAAATGTATAAAAATTAATAGATATGAATAAATTTCATATCTATTAATTTTTTATTATATTTTGGTACTGTTTATTAAAGTTTTACCAATATTAAATTACACTATTTAAATAATTATTTAATATTGCCTTCCCCATATTACCATCTTTTCTGCATGTTCTCCGCAACATACGCATTTATCAGATAAATTTTCTTCTTCAAATGGAATACATCTAGATTTAGCTCCTGTTAATTCTTTTATTTTATTTTCGCACTCTTCTTTTCCACACCACATTGCTTTTATAAAGCCTTGGTTTTTATTCATATTTTCTTTAAATTCGTCTAAATTATATGCTATTGTTGTTTTTTCTTTTATTCTGTTTTTACATGCCTGGAACATACTAGTATGTATATTATTTAACACTTCTTCTATTGTTCTATCTAATTCATCTAATTTTACTGTTACTTTTTCTCCGCTGTCTCTTCTTACTAGTATACATTCTTTATTTTCTATATCTCTTGGTCCTATTTCAATTCTAATAGGAACACCTTTCATTTCCCAATAATTAAATTTATAACCTGGTGAGTATTTGTCTCTATCGTCTATTTTTACTCTATAATTTTTTGATAATTCTCTTTTTAATTCATATGTTTTTTCTAATACTCCTTCTTTATGCTGAGCTATTGGAACAATAACTACTTGAATAGGTGCTACTTTTGGTGGTAACTTTAACCCTCTATTATCTCCATGAGCCATTATAATTGCACCTATTAATCTAGTAGATAAGCCCCAAGATGTTTGATATGCATATTCTTCTTTACCATCTCTATTTTGGAATTTTATATTAAATGGTTTAGAAAAGTTTTGTCCAAAATAATGAGAAGTTCCAGATTGTAATGCTCTACCATCGTACATCATACTTTCTATTGTATAAGTAGATTCAGCACCTGCAAATTTTTCACTCTCTGTTTTTATTCCTTTTATTACTGGTATAGCTAATAAATTTTCTGTTACGTCTGCATATATATCTAGCATTTGTAATGTTCTATCTATAGCTTCTTTTTCAGTTTCATGTATTGTGTGTCCTTCTTGCCACAAAAATTCTCTTGATCTCAAAAAAGGTCTTGTTTCTTTTTCCCATCTTAAAACATTGCACCATTGATTATACAAAAAAGGCAAATCTCTCCATGAGTTCAACCACTTTGAATACATTGTAGATATAATTGTTTCTGAAGTTGGTCTAATACATAATTTTTCATCTAACTTCTCTTCACCCGCTTCTGTAACCCAAGCAACTTCTGGTGCAAACCCTTCTACATGATCTTTTTCTTTTTGTAGTAAATTTTCTGGTATTAATACTGGAAAATAAACATTTTCTATTCCTGTTTCTTTAAACTTATTATCCGTATATTTTTGTATATTTTCCCATATTGCATATCCATATGGTTTTATTGCAATACATCCTTTGGTGTCTGTATAATCCGCTAATTCAGCTTTTAATACAATATCTGTATACCATTGTGCAAAATTTTCTTCTATATTTGTAATGTCTTTTACATATTCATTATTATTCATTTTTTTCTCCCTTCTATTTAGGTTTAATTATTTTATCACATTTTCCTTATACTTTCTATATATTTACTATAAAATTATTATTTTTTTATTATTCCTGGAACTCCTACTACAGTTGTGTTACTTGGCACATCTTTCAGTACTACTGCGTTTGCACCTATTTTTACATTATCTCCAATTTTTATTGGTCCTAATATTTTTGCACCACATCCTACAATAACATTATTTCCTAAATCTGGATGTCTTTTATATTTATCTTTTCCTGTTCCTCCTAATGTAACTCCATGATAAATTGTACAATTGTCCCCTATAGTTACTGTTTCTCCTATAACAATCCCCATTCCATGGTCAATAAATAACCTTTTTCCAATTTTTGCACCAGGATGAATTTCTATTCCAGTTATTAATCTTGCAAATTGAGAAATTAGTCTAGCTATAAATTTAAATTTTACATTACTAAAAAAGTGAGCAATTCTATATAATAAAATAGCATGAAATCCTGGGTACAAGAGTATTACATATAATAAGCTTCTACTTGCTGGATCTTTACTATTTATATTTTTAGCATCCTCATATAATTCTTTTATTGCTTTAAACATAATATCACCTAATGTATTGTATTAAAAAATTTGCTTATATGTTCACAAGCAATTGATTTTTCTTATTCAAAGCAAGACCAACACTGTTAATAATTTATAAAATTAATTTTATTACATAATGCATAATTATTTGCAATGTATTAACTTTAAAATATTTTTTATTAAAAAAATATAAAAGATCAATATAAATATTGGTCTCTTACATTTTTACAACTAATTTATTTATTTTAGAATGAATATATTTTTCTAATTTTCCCATGAATTCATCAGATTTTATTTCTTTTTTAGCTACCATATCTAATCCTTTTTCCCAGCTTGCTGTTAATTTTGGATTTAACATATCTGGCATAGATATATTAATAATATCGTATATTTTCTCGCCTTTTTCAGTTGGTGTAATAATTTGCGTTTTATTATTAATTGATATGTATTTTATTCTTTCAAGTTTTTTTATAATCTCTGCTCTAGTTGCACTAGTTCCTATTCCTGCTCCTTTAATTTGTTCCCTTAATTCTTCATCTTCTATTAATTTACCTGCATTCTCCATAGCTAAAATCATAGATCCTGAATTATATCTATTAGGTGGTGATGTTTCTGCATCTTTACTTTCAAAATTATTAATTTTTATTTTTTGTCCTTTTTTTAAAGTTGCAAGAATATCTAAATTATTACTTTCGTTATTTTCTACTATATTTTCTTCTTCACTTATAGGTTTTAAAATATCTAGATATCCTCTTTTTATACATACTTTTCCATTAGCATAAAATGTTTCATTATCTATATTAACTGTTGCATTTATTTTATTATATTCTGCTGCAGGATAAAAAATTGCTAGAAATCTTTTTACAATTATTTTATATATTCTTTTATGTAATGCAGGTAGAGTATCAAAGTTTTCAAATCCCTGACCTGTTGGAATAATTGCGTAATGGTCTGTAATTTTAGCATCATTTACATATTTGGTTTTTTCTAATTTTGTAGAATATTTTTCTTTTATCATTTTGTCTATGATTATTTTTATTTCTTCGTCTTTAAAATTTCTCACCAAACCATTTAAATTTTTATTAATTTCTTTGGCAACAGCAGTAGATAAAACTCTTGCATCTGTTCTTGGATATGTTACTAATTTTTTTTCATATAAATTTTGAATTATTTCTAAAGTTTCATCTGGTTTTATTTTAAATTTTTTTGTACATTCGTTTTGAAGTTCCGCTAAGTTAAATAAAAGCGGCGGATTTTCTTTTTGTTTTTGTTTCTTTATTTCTGTAATAATTGCCTCTTTGTTTTTTAATTTATCAACAAATTCATTTAAATCTTCTAGATTTTTAAAACCAGATTCGTTATATAATTTTGGTGAATTATAAATTATTGATTTTTCATTTACTTTCCATTCAGCAGAGAATTGTGTATTATCTTCTCTAAATTTTCCAATTAATTTATAATATTTTGTTTTTACAAAATTTCTAATTTCTCTTTCTCTTAAGACCACCATACCTAATACACAAGTCATGACTCTTCCAACAGAAATTGATGCTTTTTCTTCTTTTATTTCTTTTGCAAGTCTTCTTCCATAAATAATTGATAATAATCTTGAAAAATTAATTCCAATTAAGTAATCTTCTTTAGCTCTTAAAAAAGCTGAATCAGATAAACTATCATATTCAGATAAATCTTTTGCTTCTTTAATTCCTCTTAAAATTTCATCTTCTGTTTGCGAATCAATCCAAACTCTTTTCATTTTAGCATTTGGGTTAGGATGGGCCATCATAAATACTAAACGTTGTATATATTCTCCTTCTCTTCCAGAGTCTCCTGCATTATATATTTCTTCTATATCTTCACGTTGCAATAAACTTTTTACTATTTCATATTGATTTTTTACTGATTGTATTATTTCATATTTATATTCTGAAGGTAAAAAAGGTAAGTCTTCTAATCTCCATAATTTAAACTTTTCGTTATATACTTCTGGATAAGACATTGTTACTAAATGCCCAACACACCAGGTTATAATCCATTCTTCAGATTCTAAATATCCGTTTTTTCTTATAGTTTTTTGTTTTAGAGCTTTAGAAAATTCCATTGCTACAGATGGTTTTTCAGTTATTAATAGTTTTTTAAGCATCTATAATTCCTCCAACAAAAGAATTATATTTATGTTTTTTTTATTTGTCAACATACATTATAATTTTTAAATAGTAAAATAAAATTTTACAATATTATTTTTTTCTTTTTTTCTTTTCAACAGAGTATCCAAACTTACCTATTTTTTTCCCAAGTGCATAATATCCACCATTTGCATATGCAATTAAATTACATTTTGAAATATCAAATCTACCTTTTTTATTAAAATATTGTTCATCTACATTTACTGCTAAAACTTCTGCAATAAACATATTATGACTTCCAAGTTTTTTTATTTCTTTTACTTTACATTCTATAGATACCGGTGATTCTTTGATACTTGGGCAATTTACAAAATTACATTTTTCTTTTGTTAGCTTCATTTTTTCAAATTTATTAACATTTTTTCCTGTTTTCACTCCACACCAATCTGTTGCATATGCAAGCTTCTCTGTTGTTAAATTTATTACAAATTCTCCATACTTTTCTATTAACTTATATGAATATCTTTCTGGTCGAATAGATATATATACCATTGCAGGGTTTGTATTAACAATGCCTGTCCAAGCAACTGTTATTATATTTGAATTTTTCATTGTTCCGCATGATACCATTGCTGCAGGTATTGGATATTCAAAAGTACCCGGTTTCCATGTTATTTTACTCATTTTTTTCTCTTTCTATAGATTGTGATTCATCTGTTTTATTATTTAAATTAAATTTTTCCAGTAATGGTAATACTTCTTTTTCTAAATTTGGATAAAATTTATATAATGTGTCATATGCATTTAATTGCTTATCTGGCTTTGTAAATCTCGCACACTCCCAATCTATTATCATATCTATATAATCGTTTACAGATTTTTTTATATTATTATCATGATGTCTTGCTGTTTTTCTGTGAAATTCTTTTACTTTTTTAAATGGTAGAAAATTATATAAAATCACTTTATCTAAATCATGTACTAAACTTCTCCATGTATTATGTCCTAATAGTTGCTTTTCAACTTTTTTATATGCTTTTCTATGTGCTTGTGTATACTTTATTGCTCCAATATTTTCTTTTCTATGTTTTAACATTCTTATTATCTCCTATTTTGCTTTTGATTCACAATATTTGCATCTATATACTCTTTTTTCTTTATCTGTTAAAACAAATACTTGATCTAATTCCTGTTCTATAGATGTTATACATCTTGGATTTTTACATTTTATAATATTAGTTATCTTTTCTGGTAATTCTGGATGATATTTTTTTATTATCTTTGAATCTTTTACTACATTAATTGTAATATCTGAATCAATATATCCTAATACATCTATATTTAATTGTATATTTCCATCAACTTTAATAATATCTTTTTTTTGCATTTTATTACTTTTAGCATTTTTTATTATTGCCACTGGGCAATTTAGTTCTCCAAGTTTTAAGTCTTCATATATCTGCATTCCTTTTCCTTCTTTTATATGATCAATTACATATCCATTTTTTATACTATCAATATTCATTTTTTTCTCCTTTTAACATTCTTCTAATAGTTTTAATATTAGTGCCATTCTAATAAATTTACCATATTTTGCTTGTTTAAAGTAACACGCTTTAGGATTATTATCTATTTTTACAGATATTTCATTTACTCTTGGTAATGGATGCATAATACATAAATCTTTTTTTGAATTTATTATTTTTTCTTCATCTAAAATATAGGAATCTTTTAATCTAATATAATCTGCTTCATTAAAAAATCTTTCTTTTTGAACTCTAGTCATATATAAAATATCTAATTTATTCATATATTCTTCTATGTTTTGAGTTTCTATATATTCAATTTTATTTTTATCTAGTACTTCTTTTTTTATATAACTTGGTATTTTTAATTCTTCTGGAGATATCAAAATAAATTTTACTTTAGGATACCTTACCATTGCTGATATAAGTGAGTGAACGGTCCTTCCAAATTTTAAATCTCCGCAAAGTCCTATTGTTAAATTATCAAATCTTCCCTTTTCACATTTTATTGTTAATAAGTCTGTAAGTGTTTGAGTTGGATGATTATGTCCTCCGTCTCCCGCATTAATAATTGGTACAATTGATTTTTCTGCTGCTACAACTGGTGCACCTTCTTTTGGATGTCTCATAACAATAATATCACTGTATTCTCCAACAACTCTTATTGTATCTGATACACTTTCTCCTTTTGCGGTTGAACTGCTATTTGCCTCAGAAAATCCTAATACATTACCTCCTAATCTTAGCATTGCTGATTCAAAACTTAGTCTTGTCCTAGTACTTGGTTCGAAAAAAAGTGTTGCTAGTATTTTTCCTTCACATTTTTTTGAATATTTATCTGGGTTTTTTATTATGTCTTTTGCTACTTCAATTAATTCATCAATTTCTTCAACACTTAAATCTTTAATATCAATTAAATGTTTCATATATATCTCCTTTTTTATACAATACATTTTTTTATATAAAAGTTATAACATATTAATAATGCAACTTTCGTTTTCTGTTAAAAATATGAATGTCTATTTTACATTCTTTCAGGAGCTTTAAATCCTAATAAATAAATACCATTTTCAAAAATTCTTTTCATTAAAGAAAGTAAAACAATATTTGAATCTAATCTATCAAAATTTTCTTGTAATATTTTTATTTTTTGGTAATAACTATTAAATACTTCCGCTAGTTCATAAAGATATGTACAAATTTTTGATGGTGCATTTTCAATATAACTTTCTTCTAATATTTGACTATATTTTGATATTTTTAGTAATATTTGCTTTTCTATATCTTCTTTAGGTTTCAATATTTTATTTTCTTTTAATGTATTTTTTTCATAAAATTTATTCAATATTGATTTAATTCTAACTAGCGTATATAAAATATATGGTCCAGTTTTTCCTTCAAATGATGTAAATTTATCAATATCAAATATATAGTCTTTTGAAATTTGATTTGACAAGTCTGCATATTTTAAAGCCGCAAGCCCAACAATTTTTGAAATTTCTATTTTTTCTTCTTCTTTCATTTCTTTTGATGCATTCATTTTTTCATAAACTTTTTGGTTTACTTCAGCTATTAAGTTTTCTAGCCTCATTACTCCACCATCTCTTGATTTAAAAGGCTTTCCGTCTTTTCCATTTACTGTTCCTAAACCTATAAAAATTAGTTTTGAATTTTTGTTAATAATATCTGACTTTTTAGCACATCTAAATACTTGTATAAAATGTAATTCTTGTCTTTTATCAACTACATAAATGATTTCATCTGGATTAAAGTCACTTTGTCTTTGCATTAAAGTTGCTAAATCTGTTGTTTGGTAACAAGAAACTCCTCCCGTTTTTAATACCATACATGGATTTATTTGTGTTGTATCATTGGGTTCTTGAACATCTACAACCATAGCACCATTACTTTCATATAAAATTCCTAATTTTTTCATTTTTTGTACCATTGGTTCTACATATTCTTGTGAGTCACTTTCTCCTAACCATAGATCAAAGTCTACATCTAATTTTTTATAATTTTCTTTAAGGTCTTCAACAGATATTTCAACTATTTTTTTCCATAAATCATAATATCCTTTTTTCTTTTCTTGTAAATATGCTGTATTTTTTCTTGCATTTTCTCTATATGTATTTGCTTTTTCTTTTTCTTCTTCTGTTGCATTTTCATCTACTTTTGTTTTTCTACTAGCACATGGATATATTTCTTCCAAATCTGTAACTGTAAATAAGGCTTCTTTAGGATATTCTCCATTAAAATTTTCATTAAAATAGTCCCAGTCTGGATGTCTAAATTTTAGTTCTTCTATTACAAGTCCCATTTGCAAACCCCAATCTCCTAAGTGAACATCCCCTATAACTTTATTTTCAAAAAATCTATGTATTCTTTTTATGCTTTCTCCAATAACTGCTGGTCTTAAATGTCCTACATGAAGAGGTTTTGCAATATTAGCACCTCCATAATCTATAATAACTGTTTTATTCTTTTCCATTTTACATCCAAATTTTTCTTCATTAATGATACTATTACAATAATTTGTTAAAAAATTTTCAGATATATTAATGTTTATAAAACCTGGTTTTATTACTTCAATTTTTTCAAATTCTTCGCAGTTTTTACATTTTGAAACTACTTCCTCTGCTATTATAAAAGGTGCTTTTTTGTATTTTTTTGCTGCAGCTAATGCACCATCACATTGAAATTCGCATAAGTCTGGTCTATTTGAATTTATAACTTTACCATAAATACTATCGTATCCACAGTCTATAAATGCTTTTTCTATCTTTTCTTGTAATAATATTATTATACTTTTCAATTTAACCTCCTTAGGGCAATATAATACTAATGGTTGTAATTATATCATTTTTAAGCTTACTTTTCAATTATTTATATTCATTTATTTAAATTTTTGTAAAAATAAAGATACTTCACTCTTTTTTTAATAAAATCATCTGCATTTTCATAATAAACGAAACGTGGAAAAGAGAACCGTCCCTTTTTCCAAATTTTGAAAAGAAGATAAAATTTTAAAATAAAAAAGACCACTATGGTCTTTTTTGTTTTATTTTATATCTTTATAATAATTAAATCTTTTATATAAAATTACAGCAACTACTATTATTGCAACAACACTTACCACTGTAATAATAATATTTATCCCTGTTTGTGGTAATATTCCAGTTGCTACTGTTGTGTCATCTTTTTTATTTTCATCAATTGTAGAACTTGTAATATTAGAAATTGTTATAATCACATCTTTTGTCATATTGTCTAAGTCTACTAGATGTACTGTTTCAGTAGCATTTTTTGAATACGTTTTAGTTAATGTCATTCCATCATCTGATAAAGTCCATCCATCTACATCATTAACTTTCTTATTTGTTTTTATTGTTGCTTTTACTGTTCCCGTTGTTTTAATTGTTGGATCATAACTTACAGTTGCAGTTAATTCCTCTTTTACTTCTGATAATTGAATTTTTGGACTATTCGTTAGTTCTACGGTATAACCTTTACTATTTGTATCTTTATATGTTAATACTACTTTTTCGTTTGTTGCGATTGTTTTATTCAATAATTCTTCGTTTTTCATATCTTTAATTTTTAACTTATATTTTAAAGTAGCAACTTCATCGCCTTTTAATGTACCTATATCCCAATTAATAGTATTATTTTCTGCATCAATAGTATCAGATTTTGTTCCAATACTTTGATTTTCTACATAGGAAAATTCAAAATTTTTTGTTATATCTTCTGGAAAATAATCAACTATTTTAGTAGTATTAATTGGATTTTGAACTTTTTCCATAACATTAGTATATATATCTTCTGTTATTATCTTTTGTATATTCGCATCAGTTATATAATAAAATTTATCTGATGTTGGGCTATTAGATGTTCCAAAAATATCTTTAATCCTCGTTTCATTTTCTTTATTATAATCATCTGATGAATTAGATGTTCCTGTTAACATTGAAATTATACTTACATTCTGATCTTTTAAACATGTTTTAGTATTGTTTATTAGTCGCTGAATTTCACTTTCATCATTATTATAAGTCGTATTTCCATGTAAATCGCTATCTGGTAAACCATCTGAAATTAATATTATAATTTTATTTTTACAATCATTGCCAAAATTATTCTTTGCCAATTGAATACCAGATTCTATATTTGTGCCATTTACTGCTGTATTATTTTTAAAATTTTGTAGAGTATTTATCAATTTTTGCTTATCTGATGTTAACTTGCTTAACAAAGTCGCATTACTTGCATTTCCAGTTTCATATGTGGTTGCAGGACCTGAAAATTTAACTAATCCTATTGAACAATTATTAGTATCATTTAGAATATTTTGTACTAACTCAATGGTAGAATCTACCACTAATGTTTTTCTTCTTATACCATTTTCTGTTTCAAATTCCATGCTTCCTGAATCATCCATAACAATAAAAAGTTCTGTTTTATTATTTATTTCTGTTTCCTTAGCAGTATTTGATAATTTTAATTCAATTGTTATTTCTCCTGTATCTTTGTTTGAGTCTACTATTGTCTTCGATATAAGGCCTTGATCATTCTCCAAATATTTTGTTTCACTTGCTTTTTGTATTACATCTAATTCCGTTCTTAATTCTGTAGCATTTACACTACTGCACATTCCAACTATTAATATAATTGTAATTAGAGTTATAAAAATCTTTTTTAACATATGTATCTCCCCCATAAATTTATCTAAAGTGTGTTTTTTATTCAAAATGTTTGTATTATTATATTCTATTTATACCATTACTAAGATTTTCTGTCAATAGCTTTTGAAAATTTTGTGCATTATTTTTAATTCTTTTTAGAATTATTTTTAGAGTTATATTTTTTGTTTAAAAAATTATAAAATATATTCAAAAAAAAATATTGGAGGAATTATTATGGGATTCAAAGTGCCAAAAGGAGTTGATAAAATTCCTAAAACAGTTAGACTTGATGAATCAGATTGTGAGATTATACAAAAACTAGCTGATGAAAATAAAAAGTCTTTTAATGAAGTAGTTAATATTATGGTTAAATATGCCATTGAAAATATGGAATAATAATTTTTATACAATCAATGCAAAATCAAATAATTAATTGATTTTGCATTGATTAATGTTCTTACATTTCTAAACTCCATTCTTTTTCTATCTTCTTATTTTATCTGTTTTTCTGCATCTAAAAAAGTATAAGTTTCTTTTTCAAAATATATAATTAAATTATCTTCTGTACCCATATTAAATTTTTTACAAATCCAATTAAATAATTTATTAATAGTTTAGCGAAACTTATCTAAAATTATGTAAAATTTGTTATCTTTTTTTATACTATAATTTTCCTTTTGTCTTTATTAATCATTAACTTATTTCTATCTTCATTGTATGGTTTTTCATTATCTTTCATAATTTAAAATCCTATATTTTCTATTGTTTATAAACTTTTTTATTATAAAATAAAAAAGATGAAATTGTTATTATTTTTACAATTCATTTTATAAATATTTGTTACTATGAGGAATCTTTGTTTTTATATTTTAATTTTTCCGTTATGAAAAAATATGGTGGTAATAATAAAAGAAATAAACGAAACGTGGAAAAGAGAACCGTCCTTTTTCCACATTTTCCATTTTATTCATATTTTATCTATAAATTATCTTTTATTTCTGGAAATAAATCATAAAGATTATAATCTAATAAATTATCAAAATATTCTTTTAACTTATATGTTTCTTCAATATGATATTGTGTATTTGAATATGTACCTTTCCTAATCATAATATTAATTAGTCTTTTATCAACAGTAAATATTTTACTACCGTATATACACATTAAATCGCACAAATTAATTATTTTTTCTTCTATGGTATAGTTATGATTTTTTATAAATTCATACAAAAATAAATTATCATTTGGATTTAATAGTTTTCCGGCAGTACAAATAATATCATTGTTTAAGTATGAATGTGTTAAACATATATTGCAATATTCTTCATCATATCCTTTGTCTTTTAAATAGTTATATCCTCTCATTATGTGTCCGTGAGATTCACCATTGTATTTACCAATGTCATGTATATATCCAAGAGTTATAGCTTTATCTATATCCACATTATAATTTTTTTGGTTTAATGCTTTTGCAATTATACCTGCACTATTACCAACACATATGCAATGATCTATCCATTTATCATTAGTTACATTTTTTCTTTCTTGCTCTAGTAATTCTCTTGCTTCTTTACTTGTTAACTTCATAATTTATACTCCTTTACTTAACAATTTTTAAGTCTTCAATTTAAATGTTTTCTATTATTCATTTTTTCAAAATAAGATTTTTAGCAATTCTTTCAATATTATTATAATAAAATTCATCTAATTCTTCTTTGCTCCAGTCAAACATTCCTCTTGTTATGTATAAATCACTATTTACAATTCCTGTATTTCTTAGTTCTTTATCATGATTTAAAAATTCTTCCAATAATACTTTGTTAAAATTGGAAATTACATTATCTATATCTATTCCTATTTTCATATTATTTCCCACTTTCACTTGTTTCCATTGATATATTATCATAAAGTTTAATAATTATCAAACTTATAACTAATAATTTTTCTATAAGATACGCAGTATAAATAACTACCATACATAAAATTTAATGTTTTTTATTCAAAACGATTAAACTTCAAAAAAATATTGAGGTGAAACTGCACCCCAACTATTGACATTGAACCATAAATTTTAAAGTTTTACAATACTTTTTTAAAAGAATTTAAAATATATCATTATTTCCAAACTCTATCACAATTTTTAATTTCTTTTTCTTTAAATGCTTTAAAAATATCTACATTACTCATGTTTGCTATACTAAGTAAATATATAAAACAATCTGCTAATTCTTCTTCAACACTATCATTATATTCCTTTGCTATGTCTAAATGTCCATTTGTATTTTTTCTTATTGCTTTAGCAAGCTCTCCTAATTCTTCTAAAAACAACATCATTTCTCTTTCAATAGTAACTCCATCAAACTTTCTAACTTTTTTCATATCTTTTATGTATTTTTGAATTTCTACAATAGAACTTTTTTCATTTAGTAATTCTAATTTTTCCTTTAATTCCATATCTTACTCCTATAATTTAATTTCTTCTTGAATAAATTTACTAACAAATTCCCATCTATGTTTTATAAACTGCCCATTATTTACTAAATCATTAATTTCTGACCAAGTTGCCCATTTTACATCGGAAACTTCATTTTCTTGAAATTTCATTTTAGATATATCGTAATCACATTTTAAAATATATGTATCTATCCAAACATTTCCTGTCCTAAACTTTGTAATCAATTTTAAATTATCAGCATTAACATCAATATCTAGTTCTTCTTTTGCTTCTCTAACGATAGTATTTATTGAATTTTCTCCTAGTATGACAGAACCACCAGTCATAGCCCATACATTAGGTTCTAACTTTTTTTCCTTTGCTCTTTTTTGAATTAGTATTTTATTATCACTATTTATTATCCATATATCTGCTCCTAAATGATAAAAGCCTCTATCAAAAATTTTTTGATCATATTTTTGCATTATTTCGCCTGTTGCATTTCCTTTATCATCTAATACTTCCCATAATTCTATAATATTATTACCTTGTTTTATCATGTTCATTTCAACTTTTTTTAAACTGCTCTTTTTTTCTTTTTCTAACTGTTTCAAACTCTTTTTAGGTGTCGGCAAATCTTCTGGCATAGTTCCACCATTCTTTTCAATTACTTCTCTAATATTTTTACCAATATTATAATGAGTTTTATTAGCTTCTTTTTCACTTTGTATGTTATCTTTCTTTAATTTTTGTTCAGTTTGAGATATTCTAAATAAATTTGCTATAAGTTCATCACTTCCCATATTATCTAAAATATCTTCTCGATACCTTAATCCTTTTCTTTTAGCAATGTCATCAGCTGTTTTTCCATTATATAAACCTTTATAACCAGCATTATGAAATTTATCAAAATTCTTAACTCCTGCATTTTTAGCTGTTTGGT
>CANQZV010000033.1 GCA_947628425.1 uncultured Clostridia bacterium
TGTGTAAACCCCATCTGGAGCAACACCTAATAAAGAGGGATAAGACTGCTCGTCATCTTCTTAAATAGGTGGCTTGAGGTATATAGTAATATATATCCTAGATAAATGACTATTCAAGACAGAACCCGGCTTATAGACTTACTAATTATATATTTATAAAAGATAGGCTTATTCCTATCTTTTTTTTAATATAATATTGAATTTCTTAGATATTTTTCGTTAAATAATAAATTCTAAAGCAAACTATAATAAAGAATAAAATATGCTATATAAAGTTTATCATTTATTATTTATATTTTTAAATCAATTTTTTAATATCATCTGGTAATTTTGCTATAATTTCAATTTTTTTATTTATTATAGGATGAATAAATGTTACTTTATAAGCATGTAATGCCTGACGATTTATTAAACTAGAAGAATTACCATATAAAGTATCTCCAAGTATAGAATGGTTAATATATGAACAATGAACTCTAATCTGATGCGTTCTGCCTGTTTCTAATAAAAATTTTACCAAACAATATTCATTATAATTTTTTATTAATTCATAGTGAGTAATAGCAATATTACCGACAGAAGATACTTCTCTTTCTATAATACTATTTTTTTTTCTTGCAATTGGTGCACAAATTGTACCATTACTATTATCTAAATTTCCTTTTAAAAGTCCAATATATTCTTTCTTAAATATATTATTTTTCATTTGTTGTATAAGCTGCTCTTGAATATATTCGTTTTTTGCAAACACAACAATACCTGTTGTGTTTTTATCGAGACGATTAACTGGCCTTATTTTTCTTTCTAGTTTTATTTTATTAAAATAATACATTACACCATTTGAAAGACTATCTGTATAATGATTCATAGATGGATGTATAGGTGTATTTGATGGTTTATTAACAATTAATAAACTATTATCCTCATATAAGATATTTAAATTCATTTTGGTAGGTCTAATGTTTTCATTTGTTTCATTAAAATCTAAATTTACTTTTATTATATCTCCAGTATGCAAATTTTCTAATCCATATGCAGGCTTATTATTTAAAAATATTTGTTTTGTTTTTTTTAATTTTATAATTAGCCTATTTGAAAGTCTAAATTTTTCTTTTAATATTTCTTTTACATTATAATATTCATTATCTTTTATTATTTTATATTCTAATTTCATAATGAATAAAGTATATTAATTTTTTTTAAAAAAGTCAAATTCTTGATTGATAAGATAAGTATAGAATGTTATAATTTAGTGGGAGAAGAAAATTATGAGAATTAGATTTAAACCGTGGGCAAGACCAGAATTAGAGGCAAGTTATTTTTATGAAGATAATCCAGAAAACTATAAAGGTAAATGGTTTACCAAATTTATAAATAAAAATAATCCATTACATATAGAGTTAGGTTGTGGAAAAGGAAGCTTTATATCTGAATTGGCTTTTAATAATCATTCTATTAATTATATTGCAATTGATTTAGTAGACGCAATGTTAGGAGTAGCTAAAAGAAAAGTTGAAGAAAAATATAATAGTAATAATTTAAAAGTTGACAATTTAATTTTAGTAAGATATGATATTGAAAGAATTAATCAAATAATTGATAAAGTAGATAATGTAGAACGAATTTATATTAATTTTTGTAATCCATGGCCAAAATCAAAACATAAGAAAAAAAGACTAACACATACAAAACAACTTGAGCATTATAAAGAATTTCTAAAAAATAAAGCTGAAATCTATTTTAAAACAGATGATGAAGGATTATTTAATGATAGCTTAACATATTTACAAAATGCTGGTTTTAAAATTATAAGTAAAACAAATGATTTGCATAATGAAGATATTTTTGATGGAAGAAATATTATAACAGAACATGAAAAAATGTTTTCAGAAGAAGGCATAAAAATAAAAGCTTTAATTGCTAAATTGTAATTTGTTATTTAAAATTTTTAAAACTACTTGTTTTTTTAATTGTTAATATATAAAATTAAAATCTGATAGAAAGGAGAATTTAAATGAATTTTATAGACTCAATAAAAGAAAGAGCAAAAAAAAATATAAAAACAATAGTATTACCGGAATCTGAAGATATTAGAATATTACAAGCAACTGAAAAAATATTACAAGAAAACTTTGCAAATGTTATTTTAATAGGTGATGAAGAAACCATTAAAAAGAAAGCAAAAGAAAACAATATTAATATCTATGATGTTCAAATTATTAATCCACATACTTCTGAAAAATATGAGAAATATGTTAATACATTTTATGAATTAAGACAAAAAAAAGGCATTTCAATTGAACAAGCCAGAGAGGCAATTTTAAATAATGTATATTTTGGTATGATGATGGTTAAATGTGGAGATGCTGATGGTTTAGTTTCAGGAGCAGCACATTCTACTGCAGATACTTTAAGACCAGCTCTTCAAATATTAAAAACTTCTGAAGGAACAAAACTTGTTTCAGCCTTTTTTTTAATGGTTGTTCCAAATTGTGAATATGGTGAAAATGGTACTTTTATATTTTCAGACGCTGGATTAAATTCTAATCCAACAAGTGAAGAATTATCTGAAATTGCAATATCATCTGCTAACAGTTTTGAACAATTAGTTGGAAAAAAAGCTAAAGTTGCAATGCTCTCATATTCTACATATGGAAGTGCTAAATCTGAGTTAGTAGATAAGGTAGTTAATGCTACAAATCTGGTTAAAGAAAAAGCCCCTAAATTATTAGTAGATGGTGAATTACAATTAGATGCTGCAATTGTAAAAGAAATTGGAGAAAAAAAAGCTCCTGGAAGCAATGTAGCAGGACATGCTAACACTTTAATATTTCCAGATTTAAATGCTGGAAATATTGGATATAAATTAGTACAAAGATTAGCAAAAGCAGAAGCTTATGGTCCACTATGCCAAGGTATTTCAAAACCTGTAAATGATTTATCAAGAGGATGTAGTAGTAATGATATTGTAGGAGTTGTAGCAATTACAGCTCTTCAAGCTCAGTCTTAGTAAAAAATATCAAAAGGTGAAAAAGTGAATAAATATTTAAAAAAGCATAGTCGTAAAAAAGATTAAGCAAATATTATAAATATTGAAAGAACTTTTTATATAAAATAAATAATGAAAGGAAGATTTTAAATGAAAATTTTAGTATTAAATTGTGGAAGTTCATCTTTAAAATATCAATTAATTAATATGGAAACAGAAGAAGTTTTAGCTTCTGGAAAATATGAAAGAATAGGAGAAAAAGAAGCATTTATCACTCATAAGGTAAATGATAAAAAAATTAAAATTGAACACGAAGCTTATAATCACGAAGAAGCTGTAGATTTTACGTTAAAACAGTTAATTAACCCAGAATATAAAGTAATAGATTCTTTAGATGAAATAAGTGCTATAGGACATAGAATTGTACATGGTGGAGAAAAAATTAGTCATTCTGTTATTATTAATGAAGAAGTAGAAGAAATTATTAAAGAATGTATTAGTTTAGCTCCATTACATAATCCAGCCGGAATTATTGGAATTGAAGCATGTAAAAAAGTAATGCCTGGAAAACCAATGGTTGGTGTATTTGATACAGCTTTTCATCAAACAATTTCAAAAGAAAAATACATTTATCCAATACCATATGAATATTATGAAAAATATGGTATTAGAAAATATGGATTCCATGGAACATCTCATATGTTTGTTTCACAAAGATTAGCAGAATTAGAAAAAAAGCCAATTGAATCTTTAAAAATTATAACATGTCATTTAGGTCAAGGTTCAAGTATATGTGCTATAAAATCTGGAAAATCTATAGACACAAGTATGGGGTTAACACCACTTGGAGGAATACCAATGGTTACAAGATGTGGAGATATAGATCCATCTGTTGTAACTTTCTTAATGGAAAAAGAAAAATTATCTGCAAAGGAAGTAGAAGAGATTTTAAATAAAAAATCAGGTGTACATGGAATTTCTGGATTAGCTCCTGATTTTAGAGAAATAGAAGCTGAATCATATGGAAATAATGAAAAAGCAAAAATTGCAATGGAATGTTTTACTTACTCTATTGCTGGTTATATTGCAAAATACGCAGTAGCAATGAATGGTATAGATGCAATTGTTTTTACAGGTGGTGTTGGAGAAAACCAAATTAATATAAGAAAAAGAATTTGTGAACAATTAGCATTTATGGGAATGGAATTAGATGAACAAAAAAATAATGTTAAAGGAGAAGAAAAAATTATTACAAAAGAAACATCTAAAATAAAAGCATATATTATTCCAACAAACGAAGAGCTAATGATTGCAAGAGATACAAAAAAACTAGTAGAAGCAAAATAATAATATTATATAATATATATTAACATGATTAACATTTGCGTAAAAAAAATTGATTTTCCTATTAAAAAAAAGTCCGCATATTATACGGACTTTTTTTAATAGGAAATAATTACAAACATCCTATTACATAAATGCTAAAATAGGTATTTCCGTTCATAATTTTATTTTTTTAATTAAAAATTAAAAAATTTAAAGTTTAGGTTTTTATACCCAATAAAACAAAAATTATAAAAGCTAATGCAACTACTATAAATATTTTTATATAAGGAAGTAGTTGTATTAAAAAACTGCCAGACATATTTATAGCCTCCCTTCAATTTTAGCACTTTGGCAAATTTTGACCGTTTGATATAATATCACAATTATAATTAATATACAATACTAAAATTAAAAATTTTTTAAAATTTAGTATAAAATAATAGTTTAAATATTTTACATTTCAAAACTAATAAATTGGTATAATATTATACATCACATAGATTAACATAATAACATAAAATATAAAGAGGAATTGATTCTAAAAGGGGGGATAAGTTTGGAACTAAAGGGTAAAAAAATCGGTTTTTGTTTAACAGGATCATTTTGCACTTTTCAAAAGACAATAGAACAAATAAAGGCATTAGTAAAAAAAGATGCAGAAGTCTTTCCAATTATGTCTTATAGTGCATATAATTTAGATACCAAATTTGGGAGTTCAAGTGATTTTGTTTCACAAATTGAAAAAATAACAGGCAAAGAAATTATTCATACAATTCAGGAAGCTGAACCAATCGGACCAAAAAAATTAGTAGATATTATGATTATTGCACCATGTTCCCGGAAATACACTTGCAAAGTTAAGTAATGGAATAACAGATGGACCTGTTTTAATGGCAGCAAAATCACATTTAAGAAATAACAATCCACTTGTAATTGCAATTTCAACAAATGATGGATTATCTGGAAGTGCAGAAAATATTGGAAGATTATTAAATAGAAAAAATTATTACTTTGTTCCATTTAAACAAGATAATCCAATTACAAAACCACGTTCTATTGTATTTGATCCATCTTACATTTGTAAAACATTAGAAAAAGCATTAGATAAAGAACAAATTGAGCCGATTTTATTGTGAATATAATAAAAACATATATAATAAATGAGCAGACAAAATTATAATATTTAAGTTTTATATTAAGTCTGCTCATCAAATAAATATACAAACATTTTTTCTTTTTTTAAAAAAACTATTGACAACAAAACTTATGTTCGATATAATAATTATATAGCGAACAACAATTCGTAACTTGATTTTATATTATAAAAAAGGAGAAATGTTATGAAAATAGTTAATAAAAGAAAATTTATAAGAAGCTTAATATTATTAATAATATTAATAATATTTATTTTATTTACATTAATAAATAAAAGTCTTTCACATAGTGATATTCAATATAAGAAAATGTATGTGTCATCAGGAGATACTTTATGGAATATTGCAAAAATAGAGAAAATGAATAATATATATTTTGAAGATAAAGATATAAGAGATATTGTTGATGTATTAAAAAATACAAATAATTTAAGTAGTTACAATTTACAAGTTGGTCAAGAATTAATAATTCCAACAATTTAAACAAAATATTTACATAATTTTTAAAATATTGATTGTAGTAAATAAAAAATTATGATATAATATATATATTCAATATTTGAATTCCTCTTAAGGAATTTTTACATAGATATTATTTTAAAAAAAAGAGAGGAGTATATAGCATGAAAGGAAATAACACAAAAAAACAATCAACTTTTAAACGGATAGTTAGAAAATGGAGAAAAGAAAATATTCTTTTTTACGTACTTACTTTTTTAATTTGCTTAAATGAAATTTTTATTTTAACTGCGCTTGAAGAGTCAGAAAATTTTTTATTTGCAATAACAGTATATCATAAAGCCATTCGAAATGTTGTATATTTATCTATATGTTTATGTTTTGGATTGATAATTATATTAGAAAGTAAAAAAGATAAATATATTGAAAATGCTGCAAAAAATGTTCTAGATCATTGCCTAAGTAGTGATTGTTGGAAAGAAGTAAGAGCAATAAATAATAAATATCAGAAAATAGTTAAATTAAATAACCAAAAAGAATCGGATTGTACCATTTTAGCAAAAATAATAAATGAGGGTATTTCAGTTAGAATAATCATATCACGTAATAAAGAAATAATATATTGTGAATATTACACATATGATGAATTTATTATAAACTTTGATATTCTGTCCGTATAAAAAACATGCTATAAAAAAGGAAGTATTTGCTTTGTTTAAGCTAAATACTTTCTTTTTTTAAAAATTAGCTAATGGATTACTTTCAACTGCATTTCTTACTTGTGAATTTTCAACATGTGTATATATTTCTGTTGTTGAAATACTTTCGTGCCCTAATAATTCCTGTAATGCACGAATATCTATATTACCATATTGATACATTAAAGTTGCAGCAGTGTGTCTTAACTTATGAACAGAATATTTATTTGTATCTAATCCAGCTTTTTTTAGTTCTCGTTTTACAACATATTGAACAGTTCTATTGCTAATTCGTTCTTTTCGTTCACTTAAAAATAAAGCATCTTTTGAGTCATATTTTATGCCATCTTTAGGTCTTGCATTTTGAATATAGTCATTAATTGCATTTATACAAGCTTTATTTAAATAAATAGTTCGTTCTTTATTACCTTTTCCAATAACATTTAATTTATATTCAGTAAATGTAATATCTTTTATATTTATATTAACAAGTTCAGATAAACGAATACCACAGTTTAAAAATATTGTAATAATTGCATAATCTCTTTTGGAATTTCTATTGTCTTCTTCATCAGATGTGATTTTTAATAATTTTTTAGATTCATCTAATGAAAGATATTTAGGAATTCTTTTTTCTTTTTTTGGTGTTTCTAAATTTTGTGCAGGATTTATATCAATTAGTTTTTCTTTTTGAGACAAATATTTAAAAAATATTCTAATACTTGAACATTTTCTTGCTCTAGTAGCAGGCTTACTTTTTAGTGTTGTTGCTAAGTAAGATAAAAACGCATGAATATCTTCAAGTTTAATTTTTTTAATTATAGAAATTGGTATATCTAATATTGTTATATTAGAATAATCTGTTTCGTTTGTTAATTTAAATCGAATTTTAATAAATTTAAGAAACATAGCTATATCGTAATTATATTCTTTTATAGAATTTGGCGATTTATTTAGTATAGTAATAGAATAATCTAAAAAAGAATTTAAATATTCTGGATTTTCACTTCTATCTATCATTTGTCTCCTCCTTATATTTATAACAAATTATAAATACTAGTAAATAATAGAGTAATCTATGAAATAATATAACATAAAAATATGTATATTGTCAAAAATATTAAAATAAAAATTAATATATATAATAAAATGAAATATAAAATAGTAAATCAAATTATGTATTATTTTATAAGCTCCACAATATATATAAAATTATAATATTTAATTTTTTTGACAAATAAAATGTGTTATATTAAAAAAAAATTGTATAATTTTTGTACATATTTGTTGAAAATATATAAAATTTATGATATTTTATATATAATTTATTAAAAAAATAAAGAGGAGCGCGAAAAAATGGAAGAATTAGAAGAATTAAGGTTAAAAATTAAAGGACGTTATATAAAAGGAATTATAATTACTATTATAGTAACTTTATTAGTTGCATTTTTTAGGTTTAGTTTAATAATTTTTCCAATTGTTTTGGGAATTATTGTAACCATATTTTCTACCGTTAAATTAAAACAAGAATATAAAATCACATTTAAAAAAGTATTTGTAGTAAAAGCTCTAGAATCAAAATTTACGGATTTAGTTTATGAGCCAAATAGAGGCATGCCATATGAAACAATTTCTAAAACAAATATGATGTACATGGGAGATAGATATCACTCAGAAGATTTTATATCTGCTAAATATAAAAATATAAAATTTGAACAAGCAGATGTTCATATAGAAGAAGAACATACTTCAACTGATTCAGATGGACATACAACAACTTCGTATGTTACAATATTTAAAGGTAGATGGATGGTATTTGATTTTAATAAATCTTTTAAAGCAGATGTTCAAATAGCTCAAAAGGGATTTGGAAATGCTAAAGTAAAAACAATGTCTTTATTTGGAAAAAAAGATGATTTATTTAAAAAAGTTTCTATGGAATCTGAAGACTTTAATCGAAGATTTAATGTATATGCTCAAAACGAGCATGATGCATTTTACATAATTACACCATCTCTTATGAATAGAATAGAAAAATTAGATGATTTAAATAAAGGAAAGCTTTTATTGTGTTTTATAGATAATCGCTTACATATTGGAATATATGATAATAAAGACTCCTTTGAACCAGACAGTGTATTTAAAGAAATTAATGAACAAGAAATAATTAAAAGAATTTCAGGCGATGTAGAAATGATAGCTCAATTTGTAGATGAACTTAATCTTGACAATGATTTATTTAAAAAGGAGGTGTAAAAAATGGTAATAGCAATTATTGTTATAGTTATTGTATTAATTATAGTAGGATATGTAATTTCAATATCTAATGGATTAAATAGATCTCTTGTTAAAATTGATGAAGCAAATTCAGGAATAGATGTTGCATTAACAAAAAGATATGATGTTTTAACAAAAATGATAGATGTTGTTAAAGGATATACTAAATATGAACAAGAGACAATATTTAAAACAGTAGAATTGCGTCAGGGTATGACAATGAAAGAAAAAAGTGATGCGAATGTTGCTATGGAAGAAAATTTCACAAAAATTGCAGCATTAGCTGAAAATTATCCTGATTTAAAAGCAAGCGAAAACTATAAAGAGTTGCAGTTATCTATTGCAGATGTTGAAGAACATTTACAAGCTGCACGTAGACTTTATAATTCAAATGTATCTATTTATAATCAAAAAATTGTCACATTTCCATCAAGTATAATTGCAAATTCAAAAGGAATGACTAAAAAAGAATTTTTTAATGCTGAAGATAAGAAACGTGAAGATGTAAAAATTGATTTATAATTAATAAACTTGCTTGAAGCCTATCATTTAAGATAAGTTATAAATTAGAAGATAAAAATTTTTAATGAGCTTACCAGAAATGGTAAGCTCTTAATATTATTTTATTATAATATTACTTTTATATATTTATTAAACATGATAGCAATCAATATTAAGATTACTTGTACCATTATTTTAATATAAATGTAGACAAAGTATAACTTATACAATAATGATAAATAGATTAAATTTTATCAAATAATAGAATTCTTATAATAATATCTAACAAAAAAGTTACAGAAAAATCTGTAACTTTTTATCTTTTAATGCAAAATAATTGAAAAAAAGTATATAAAATGGTATAATAATACTTATATAGGAGTAGAAAATGGAAAAGATTTCAGTAATTATACCAGTATATAATGTAGAAAAATTTATTGAACAAAGTATAAAATCGGTTTTAAATCAAACATATAAAAATTTAGAAATAATACTTGTAGATGATGGATCAACAGATTCATCTGGTAGTATATGTGATGAATATAGTAAAAAAGATAAAAGAATAAAAGTAATACACCAAGATAATAAAGGTCTATCAGGTGCAAGAAACTCAGGACTAGATATAGCCACAGGAAAATACATAATGTTCTTGGATTCAGATGATTATTTTGAAAATAATTCATGTGAAATATTATATTCAGAGATAGAAAAGAAACAAGCAGACTATGTAATTGGAAATTATATACATACAAAATATAATGGAGAAAAATGGAAAGAACCATTATTTGATTTAAATATTTATGATAATTTTAAATTATTTATTACAGACTATAAAAAGTCATTTTTCGTTATGAATTCTGTTGTATGGAACAAAATATTTAAAAGAGAATTTATAGAAAAAAATAAATTAAGGTTCATTCCAGGTGCAGTAGCAGAAGATGCAATATTTTCGACTTATTGTTATGTACATAGTGATAAAGGGTATTATATAAAAGATGTAGTTTATAATTATAGACAAAATAAAGAAAATGTTTCAATATCTACAAATTGTACCAAATATTATTTTGAAGAATTAAATAAATCATATAAATTAATTTTTAATAATTTTGAATCTACTAATAACATAGGATTTTATAGATTCTTTTATGCTAGAATAATGCCATATTTATTGTGTAAAATAATAGATACAAATTCGCTAAAAAATGATAATGAAATTATAGAAATATTGAAAATGTTAAGTTGGTTCTTTAAACATAAAAAATTATATAATGTTGTAGTAATACATGATTTATTAAATAAAATAATTGAAGATATCAATAATGAAAACTACAAAGATGCTTTAATAGGTATAAAAGAAGCTAGAGAATATCGTCGCAACATAACTGATGTAGAGAAAGAAAAAATGTATGCACCAAGTGAAGAATTATATAGAAGAATGTCAGAATAATATCAGAATAATATTTAAAAATAGGAGAATTTCATATGAAAGTAACATTTTATTCAAATTTTTTAACACACCATCAAGTACCATTTTGTTTAGCAATGCAAAAAATATTAGGAGATGACTTTAAATTTGTATCAACTATAAAAATATTTCAATGGAGATTAGATATGGGCTTTAAAGATTTAGACAAAGAATATGACTTTGTAATTAAAGCTTACGAAAATGATGAAGAATATAATAAAGCAAAAAAATTAGCTTTAGAAAGTGATATCGTAATAATAGGATCAATAACTGATGAACTTATTGAAGAAAGATTAAAACAAGATAAAATAACATTTAGATATAGAGCAAGAATTTTTATATTTTTAGATGGATTTTTTAAAACAATATTTAATAAAGAAAAAATGCAATTATTTTATAATAGACATATAAAATATAGAAAAAATAAAAATTTATATATGTTAGCTGCAAATGCGTATGGAGCAAATGATTTCAACTTATTTAGGTTGTATAAAAATAAAATATATAAATGGGGTTATTTTTTAGAGACCAATAAATATGATATAGAAAAATTAATTGATAAAAAAGAAAAAAACGAAAAAACGGAAATAGTGTGGGTTGCAAGATTTATAAAATGGAAACATCCAGAAGTAGTTATAAAATTAGCAAAAAACTTAAAAAAACAAAATTATATATTTAATATAAAAATGTTAGGTACAGGAATATTAGAAAACAAGATAAGAGACAAGATAAAAGAAGAACATTTAGAAGATGTAATACAATTAGTAGGACAAGTTCCAAGCAACAAAGTTAAAGATTATATGGAAGAAGCTAATATTTTTATAGGAACTAGTGATAGTAGAGAAGGATGGGGAGCTGTAATTAACGAGTCTATGAACACTGGTTGTACAATAATAGCTAACCAAAGAATGGGATCAGTACCATTCTTAATTAAACATAAAGAAAATGGATTAATGTACAACAATTATAATGAATTAGAAGCAAATGTAAAATTAGCTATTCAAAATAAAGAATTAAGAAGAAAATTAGGAATAAATGCATATAAAACTATAACTGAAAAATGGACTGGAGAATTAGCAGCTAATAACTTAACAAAATTATTTAATAGTATTATAAATAAAAAAGAAATTGAAGTTAAAGAAGGACCAGCAAGTAAGGCTACAAATTATAAAAAATTAAAATTTTAATAACTCTCCTAATTATTATTTTCTCAACTTCACAATTAGTATGTTTACTTTTATATAAAGATATTTACATACTTTTTAAATTTGTTCTATGATTATTTAAAAGAGTATTATAAAGTATTTTTAATAGTGTATATCTATATATGAAAAATTTAATCTATGAAATAAATAAAAATTATACATGTTTTTAAAATATGTATAATTTTTTTATACATATTAATGAATATTTAAAAATGTATAAATCTATGGTAGTTGAAATGATGAAAATAGATATGAAAATACAAAATAAAGAAGCCCCAAAATATAGTAGCTGAAGATAAACCTATATTTTCATCTAATTTATGTAATAAAATATAACTTGAAAAATATAAAAATATAATTTTATAAATTAAAATTCTTTAAAATATCACTTTACGTAAAATTATGAATACTATCAAAGATAATGAACATGATGTTAACCATTTTCTATATTATAAAAATCCAGAGTTTAGGTTCATACTTTTATTGTAATCAACATAAAAGTATGATATAATTATAATATTCAAATTATACAATCTCCTTAAGGAGTTGACATAGAGTAACTAGTAAACATCACAATGAATATTGAAGGAGGAAATTTTATGGTATTATTAATTTTTTTGTTGGTATTTATAATATCCAATATCATTATTCTAAAATTTGGGCAAAAATTTTTAAATGAATTTCATGATGTACATTATACCCTTCCTAATATTAATGGAAGGGTAATTATAGGAAATTCTCAACTTGAAAAAATTAGACAAAAAGTGAATACTAAGAAAAGTAAATTTTAGGATGTAAAAAAATGGCTTGGAAAGATTATGAATCATTAGATTGTAGTCCAGAGAAGATAAAACCAGAAGAAAGACAACGGATTATTGAAAAATACCCAGAACTAGCAATAGCTTGTTCAAAGAGTCCAAGAATTGCTCTTCATATAAGAGAAAAAGCAAAAGGTGGATTTATTGAAAAGTTTTGCAAATAATAATATCTAAGCAACAAGTGAGGAGATTTTTCTTCACTAGAAATAGGATCATATCATATGTGGTCCTATTTTTAATTCTTATTTCTATTTATAAAAAACTTTGATAATATAAGTCATCATATAAAGTTAAAGTTGATTTTAACATTAAATTATAATATAATTTAACAGAAAATAAAAATATAATAATTAATATAGAGCTTGTTATATGAAAAGTTAAAATGAATTATTTAATGAAAGATTTCATAGAAGTCAAAAAATATATGAAGAGTTTCAAGATTTTTAATAAAGAGGGTTTATTATAAGCAATTAATTATTTAAAAAGCATAGGAGCAACTACTCTTGATATAGACAAAGGTATATATTATTATACAATTTATGAAAATAGTCAAATTACTGGTATAAATATTTTTAAGAAAATTTTATTTGCACAAAACTTTTATAATACAAACCAATATATAGGTTAAATTTAATCTTTAAAACAAATAAAAATTATACATGTTTTAAAAATATGTATAATCTTTTGAAATTTTTATACATATTTATTGAGACTGTATAAAATTTATGATATTTTATATATAATGGAGGTTTAAAAATGAAATAGAAAAATATAAAGAAGAATTTAAAGCAAAACTACCTAAAATATATTCAAAAAAACTTTTAGAAAGTTTGTTTTATGAAGTTTATATTAAAATTTCTTATGTTGAAAAGGCTTGCGGCGTTACAAGATTAACTGCCACATCTTACTTAAATCAATTAGAAGAAATCGGACTTTTAGAATCTGAAAAAATTGGAAGAGAAAAAATATATAAAAATATTAGATTAATAAATTTATTATCAGATAAATAGACTAATTTGTATGTAAGCTTTAAAGTAAATTTGAAAGAAAGGGATGGGTAAAAAATGAGCTTGGTATTAAAAAATGTATCAAAAACATTTGTTGGAAAAGTAGCAGTAGATAATATTTCATTTAGTATAGATAAACCTGGTGTATTTGGACTACTTGGAACAAATGGAGCCGGAAAAACAACAACTATAAGAATGTTACTTGGAATTTTAAAAAAAGATAGTGGAGAAATCACTTGGAATGGTAAGGCGGTAGATAGAAAAAATGTTAATTTTGGATATTTGCCAGAAGAAAGAGGTGTATATCCAAAAACCAAAATAATGGAACA
>CANQZV010000034.1 GCA_947628425.1 uncultured Clostridia bacterium
CATTAGCCAGTATTGCAGCAATAGCCCATGTAGAATTAACTTCAAGAACTGAAGAGGTTGATATAGGAAATAAAATTGTAGTAGAAGCAGGAAAGACATTAGAATTTGAAGAAACAGCATGTAGTAAAGGAACTACAATTACAGTTACTAATTTATTTTTTAATACTCCAGTAAGATATAAATTTTTAAAGAAGGACTTTACTGAAGCAGGTTATATAGAAGATGTTGTTTCAAGAGTAGCATTAGTAAATCCTAATATTGCAATAAAACTAGTAAATTCAGGAAAAGTAGTTATACAAACTACAGGAAATGGAAAACTACAAGATGTAATATATGAAATTTATGGAAAAGATACAGCAAGCAGTGTTTTAGATGTTAATTATCAATATGAAGATATGAACATAACAGGGGTAGTAGGAAAACCAGAAATAGCAAGAAGTAATAGAGGCAATCAATTATTTTTTGTTAATAATAGGTATATTAAAGATAAAATCTTAACAAGTGCAACAGAAAAAGCATTTAAAGGAATGATACCAATTGGAAAATTTGGTTTTGTTATTCTAAATATAGAAATGGAACCAACAAAGGTAGATGTTAACGTTCATCCTGCTAAGTTAGAGGTTAGATTTGAGGAAGAAAATAAAGTATTTAAAGCAATATATCATGCAATACAAGACACGTTATTAAAAGCTGAATTAATAGCATCTCCAGAAAGAGAAATTGAAGATAAAATAGAATCAGTAGAAGAAATAAAGAAAAAGAATACTTTTAGAAATTTATTTAAAAATTTAAAAAGTTCAAGTGCAGATGTACAAGCTAATTCATTAAATGAAAACAAAAACATAGCACAGCAAATAAGTAATGAAAAAAATGAAAATAATCAAGAAACACAAGTTATAAATTTAAATGAAATAAAAGAAAAATATAATGTAGAAGATAAAAAAATAGAAGAAGACAGTTCAAATTACATAACAGATGAAAAATCTAATACAGAAAAAAAAGTAAATAATTCAAAAGAAGTTCCAGATACATCAATAGGAAATATATTAACAGATTTAGCCAAAATGAAAGCAAACATTAATGATGAAACAGACAAAAAAGAGACTGACAATATTGCTCAAAAAAATGAAGAATTAGTAAATAAAATAAATGAGTTAGATAATTTAAAAATAACAGAAAACTTTGATACTATGTATGAAAAAACATTTGGGGAAATGTCAGCAACAAAAAAAGAACAAATAGAAGAAGAAAAGAAAGATATAGATGCTTACGATATAATTAAAGACGAAAATAAAATATCTGTATTCAATAATAATGAAAAAGAAAAAGTAAACAAACCAGTATATAAAATAGTTGGTATTGCATTCAAAACTTATGTCATTATAGAAATAGAAGATGAATTATATATTATTGACCAACATGCTGCTCATGAAAGAATTATGTATGAAAAAATAAAAAAGAA
Organism: uncultured Clostridia bacterium; assembly: GCA_947628425.1. Lineage (GTDB taxonomy): Bacteria > Bacillota > Clostridia > TANB77 > CAG-508 > HGM13634. The sequence continues at coordinate 1,463 of CANQZV010000034.1, forward strand.
TTATTATTCAGATGATGAAAAAGAATCACAATTATTACTATTACCAGATATTATAACTCTAACACACAAAGAAATGGATATAGCAAAAGAAAATATGGAAATTTTTGAAAAAGCAGGATTTGAGCTTGAAGAATTTGGTGAAAATACAATTAAATTAAATGGTGTACCTCCAGTATGTTTTGACTTAGATACAAAAGAATTATTTCTAGAAACATTAGATGAAATTAATACTGTAGCAAGAACGGCAAAACAAGAAATTGAAGAAAGATTTATTGCAACAGTAGCATGTAAATCAGCAGTAAAAGCACATATGGCGTTAGATAATCAAGAAGTAGAAAAACTACTTGATCAATTATTAGAACTTCCAAACCCATTTACATGTCCACATGGAAGACCAACAGCTATTAAAATGGATAAAAAAGATATTGAAAAGAAATTTGCAAGAAGAAAATAACTTATAGTGAAGAAATGTAACTTTTAAAGAAAGGAAAAACTTATGAATAAACCAACCGTAATTGTAATTTGCGGTCCAACTGCATCAGGAAAAACAGCATTGTCAATTGAACTTGCAAAAAGAATTAATGGAGAAATAGTATCTGCCGATTCAATGCAAATATATAAAGAAATGAATATAGGAAGTGCAAAAGTTACTCCAGAAGAAATGCAAGGAATAAAACATTATCTAATAGACTTTGTTTCACCTGACCAAAGATATAGTGTTGCAAATTATAAATTAGAAGCCAAAAAAGCTATAGAAAAAATTATAAAAAAAGGTAAAGTACCAATTATTGTTGGAGGCACAGGTTTATATATAGACTCATTAATTTATGAAATAGATTATTCAGACATAAAAATTGATGAGAACTATAGAGAAAAATTAGAAAAAATAAAGTCAGAAGAGGGACTAGAAAAATTATATAAAATGGCAGAAAAAATAGATCCAGAAGCAGTAAAAAAAATAAGTAAAAATGATTCGAAAAGAATTATGAGAATATTAGAAATATATAATTCAACAGGAAAAACAAAAACACAACAAGAAAAAGAATCTAGAACAAAAGAAATACCATATAATTATAAAATATTTGCAATTACAATGGATAGACAAAAACTTTATAATAGAATTAATCAAAGAGTAGACATTATGCTACAAAAAGGGTTAATTGATGAGGTTAAAAACCTTTTAAATAAATATAAAAAATTTCCTACTTCAATGCAAGGGTTAGGATATAAAGAGGTTAAAGAATACATAGAACAAAAAATAACAAAACAAGAAATGATTAACAAAATTAAACAAGAAACAAGAAGATATGCAAAAAGGCAATTAACATGGTTCAGAAAAAATAAGCAAACAATATGGATTAATGGCTTAGATAGCATAGATAAAAACATAAATATTATTTTGGAGGAAAGTAATATTGAATAAGAAAAAAGTGAATAAAAAAAATAATTTTAAGATAATTATAATGTCTTTAATTATTCTTATTTTTATAATTTGTATAATTTATAATGTAATATCACTGTTTATTAACCCATCAGATACATTCATGATAGATAATGGACAAATATTATCATCTCAAGAAGCAGAAGGATATATTATTAGAGATGAAAAGCTTTTCCAAGGAGAAAATTATAAAAATGGTATATCACAAATAAAATCAGAAGGACAAATGGTAGCAAAAGGAGATCCTATATTTAGATATTATACAAATAATGAAAAAAAATTAGTAGAAAAAATTGCAGACTTAGATATTCAAATACAAGATGCAATGGAAGAAAATAACAATATATATTCAAGCGATATAGCAGTATTAGAAAAACAAATAAATGAAAATATTCTGTTAATTACTACTACAAACAAACTTAGTAACATAAAAGAATATAAAAAGAAAATAGATGAAGACTTAACTAAAAAAGCAAAATTAATTGGAGAACTAAGTCCATCAGGCTCATACATAAAAAAATTAGTATCTCAAAGAACAAAATATGAAGAACAATTAAATTCTGGATCTGAGTATATAAAAGCAACTGTAAGTGGAATTGTATCATATAAAGTAGATGGCTTAGAAGAGAATTTAAAAACAGACAATTTAGAAAATTTAAGTGAAGAATATTTAGAAAACCTAAATGTAAAAACAGGAGAAATTATCTCAACAAGCGAAGAAAAAGGAAAAATAGTAAATAATTATTACTGTTATATAGCAACAATACTAAATTCACCAGAGGCAAAAAACGCTCAAATTAACGATAAAGTAGAATTAACATTATCTACAGGAGATAGTGTTAAAGCAAGTATAGAATATATTTCAGAACAAGAAAATGAAAAAAGATTAATTGTATTTAAAATAACAAATTGTGTAGATAAATTAATTGAATATAGAAAAATTTCATTTGATATAATATGGTGGAGAGTAAATGGATTAAAAGTACCAAATTCTTCTATTATTCGAGAAAATAATAATACATATATTATAAGGAAAAGAGTAGGATATTCAGATAAAATCTTAATAAAAGTATTAAAGGAAAGTAAAAACTATTCTATAATAGATAATTATACAAGCATAGAATTAAAAGAACTAGGATATACAGCAGAAGATATTAGAAACATGAAAAATATAAGTTTATACGATGAAATTCTCTTAAATGCGACAGATTAATATTACAAAAATATTACAAAAATATTAAATAATAATTACAATGCAAAAAAACTGTTGACAAACAATTTAAAATGTAAGATACTATTTGTAGTTGATACTAAGGAAAATTTTTAGGAGGTTTAACAATGGCAGGAGCTATCGTAAATAAAATTTGGGAAGCTATAGGTTTAAATAATAATCAAGAAGAAGACGAATATTATGAAGATGATGAAGTTATGGAAGAAGAGGAACAACAACAAGAAGAAACAGGAGGATTTTTTAAAAGAAAGGTAGTAAATATGCCACAAACTCAAGTAAGGATGGTTATTTCTCAACCAACTAGTTTTGAGCAGGCAGAAGAAATATGTACTTATTTAAAAAATAGAAAATCTGTAATTGTTAATTTAGAATATGTTAACAAAGATATAGCAAGAAGAATAGTAGATGTTATGAGTGGAGCAGTTCATGCTTTAGACGGACATATACAAAAAATTTCTAATTCTATATTTTTAATTGCACCTACATATTATGAAATTTCAACAGAAATGGCAAGAGATGAAATAAAAAATAAACTTTCAGTTTCATGGTTGAAAAATAGTTAATAATAAACTATAATGTAAGAGTGGACAAATAAAATAGACGACAATCTCAGATATTATATTTTTATAAATATAATAATTATCTATTCGCCTTATATATGTCTACTCTATATTTTTTAGGAGGGAATAATATGATAACACCACTTGATATTGAAAACAAAAAATTTGCTAAACAGATGGTAAATGGTTACAGTGTGGATGAAGTTGATGATTTTTTAGATGATTTAACAGTAGAATATGAAAAAATGTTTAAAGAAAATTCAGAATTTAAAGAAAAAATAGAAAAATTAGAAAGTGATATGGAACAATATAAAACAATAGAAACAACATTACAATCAACATTAATTATGGCTCAATCTACAGCAGAAGAAGTAAAAGAAGTTGCAAGAAAACAAGCAGAACAAATAATTAATGAAGCAAAAGCAAATGCACAAAAAGAGGCAGATACTTTAGAAAATGAAATATTACTAAAGAAACGAGAATTAGAAGATATACAAAAACAATTTGATGTTTATAAAGCAAAAATGGAATCTATACTTATATCACAATTAGAATTATTAAAAGATATCAATAAAGAATAAAATATAAAGTAAATAAAGAACATAGAATAAACTGTGTTCTTTTATTATACAATAAAATAGTAATTATATATATTTACTATATAATATTTTTCTAACATTGTATTAATTTAATATTATTTTGAAATTATACATAATTTAACAATATCAAATTGCTAGACTTTCATTCGAAATTGTAGTATAATTATCTTATCTAATAAAAAATTTTTGAAAATTAAATTAGATGAAATTCATTATAATATATGGGGATGTATTTGGTATCGACAGCAACCTAGAAATATAAATAGCGAGTAGTGGATGGTCGCTTTGGCCACTATAAAAAAGCGAAAATAAAAATAAACGCTGATAAAACAGAATTAGCTTACGCTGCTTAGTTGCAGCGACGTTTTACCTAAAGTTCCTACGCTCTAGGATAAAACGACGACCTAGTAGGAAACGAAACTATTTTTTGTTTCAAAAAATAGTGGGTATTATTGAAACTACTTTCTAAAGAGTTTGTTTGTTGACTAATTAGAAAGGAAATAAAACAACAAACTGCACTCGGAGAAATTTATATGGAAAGATTGTTGGACAGGAGTTCGAATCTCCTCATCTCCACCAAAAGATATAATTGTCGCACCAGACGAAAAACTATTAAATCGACTGTAAAAGGTCGATTTTTTTCGTGCCTTTTATCTTAATTGAAAGAATGGTGTAATGTTATATAATATATATAGTTATTTTTACGAAATTTGCAATTTTATGTAAAATGATATATAATAATATTAGTAACGTTGTTGTTGCACCTTTGAAAAGGTAAACTTTCGGAGGTGTAAACCTCCGAACAATTATAAGGAGGATTTCAATATGAAACGGTTAAAAAATTTGTGTAGCTTCATTGCAGGTATGTTTAGTAGCGCGGCAGCTTCTTTTTTCACACTGGCTATAATGTGTCGTAACATGAAATATGTTATTCCTGGCATTATAATGGCAGCTATTTGTGTAATAATTGTATACAATACGATAAAGGCTGAAAAGGAAGATAATAAGGAAGAAAAGTAAACGTTTCAAGCAGAGGACATAGTAATAGAATACTACGCTCTCTGCATTTTTTTGTAAGATTTCTTATAAAATTATTGTAAATTATAACAGTTTATAGCCTTAATTGATATATTGCAAAATAATTAATATAAATCAATAAAAAAATTGATTTAATATTGAATTTTCTATCAATATATATCTTCACACATGGAACTAACTACATTGAGAGCTTTCTTATTAAGATGTTTTCACTATTATTCTGAATGGTTTCGTGAAGAAAAAATTCTAGAAAATGTTGGATAAGATAAATTGAAAATCACGAAAACAGTGGATATATTAAGCTATAGTTAGAAAAGAATTTTCTCATTTTTACATACAAAGTTTTTTCATTATTATTTGCATCTTTCGAGCTCTTCTTCAAGCTCTGATGTTTTAAGGTATTTGTATTTCATTTTGTATAAACAAACTTTATTATAGATAAAAAACAAAGGGTGATTACTCACCCTTTGTATCAAATTCAATTGTATGAATTTGTTCATCAATCTGCGAGACAAGTTCTTCGCAGAGTTCTCCTACAGTGGAGGTACTTGGAATGGTGAAGACAAAATCCTTCAAATATGGATTTGTAAAATGCTTTTGAGCAGTTATTTCTTCTAACTCATTCAACAAGATGTTTTGAGAAATGTCTTCTTTCTTTAAAGATTCCACCTCTAAAATCATTCCTCGGAGTTCGCTTAATTGTTTAATTGCCATGTTCCTATCAACATTGTCTAATGCCTCTGTAATCTGATTGGAAGTTTTTTTTGAAAGCAGAGTAGCTGCTGTTCCTATCAGTAAAAATACTATAACGATTACAATGGATGGTATCACAATATTGACAATATTGCCTTTTGATGATGTCCGCTTGTTTCCCATAAGATGTTCCTCCTTTTAGGATATATATAATATTTTAGAGCAATGCTCTATTAGAATAATTACATTATAGCATATTATGTTAAACTTGTAAATAAAAAGTGCTGAAATCTGCCTATTACAATATATATATAGTTAACTAACTTGAATAACATTAATCTTAAAATAAGAGGATATATACTATTTAAAAAAATTTAAAATTAACAAAGTAAATTTTTGAAGAATTATTCTATTGAAATTTATAAAAATTATGATATACTTTAATAAAAAAATTAATATTTGTATCAGTTATGTGAACAGCAAAAAAATTATAAATAATTACATGCTTATCATCAAAATTAATTTATTATTGACAAAATTAATAAATGTTGTTAATATATATTTATAAAATGGCCCCTTGGTCAAGAGGTTAAGACGCCACCCTCTCAAGGTGGAATCATGGGTTCAATTCCCGTAGGGGTCACCAAAACGATAAAAATTTAGAGTACCAACAATTACAAAAAATTGATTTGATACTCTATTTTTATATTTATCACATTTTTATCACTTTAGTTTTTATAAAAGGTCATTCAACCTATTAACAGCATCAACTTTTGTTTTAGGCAAAACGTGCAGATATATTTGAGTAATAGTTATATCAGAATGACCGCATTAAATCTTGAACCGTTCTTAGATCCACTCCTCTTGATAATAACATAGTAGCATACGTATGTCGTAATGTATGGAACTTCTTATGAGGAATATTATTATCTTTTAAAGTTCTTTTCCAATTTCCAAAAATGGTCTTAGATGAAAAAGGTTCTCCGTTTTCAGTAAAAACAAATTCAGATTCTTTTGGAAGATTCTTTAATAAATCTATTATTTTATTTGGTAAATCTACTTTCCTTATTGAGTTCTTAGTTTTAGGTGTATTATATACCGTTTGTAATTCCTTATTACCATTTTCGTCAAATACATATACTTTCTTTACTGTTTCTTTCACCTCTAGGTATTTCTTATCAAGATTTACATTTTCCCATTTTAAAGCTAGTAATTCGCATTGTCGCAATCCCGTACCTAAAGCCGTCAATATTAAAGGTTCTAATTTATTACCCTTAAATGCATTTTTTAATTGTTTTATTTCCTTTTCATTAAAATATTCTATATCTACTTTTTTTAATTCTTTTTCTTTGTTAGGAATAGTTAAATTTCTACACGGATTTTTTAATATAAAACCTTCATTTTCCGCATAAAAAAAGAATTGCTTTAATAATTTATTTAGCTTTTTTATTTGAGAGTAAGTTTTATTTTTTCCTAATTTATTGTAATATTCTTGTAATTGTAAAGATTTTGTATTATATACTTTTATTCCTGCGATTTCAGAATCTTTTATATAGTTTCTATAAGTACCTTCGTAAGATTGAAAAGAAGACGGTTTAACTTCATTAATTTTTATCTGAAACAACCACTTATAAATAAGTTCATCAATTGTAACTGTTTCAAAATCTAATGATAAACCACTTTTTAGTTTATTCATATATTCATCAGCTTTCTCATTAGCTTCTTTAACTCCAGTACCATAGAAAAATTTTCTAATAGGAGTGGCATCAGCCTTATGTCCGACAGTTCTACTTACTCTATAATATTTATTTCCATTTACTTCAAAATTAGTTTTCTTCGCCACTTTTATTCTCCTTATAAAACAAGATAAGTATTTCTACTTATCTTTCGTTAATTTCCATTTTTCCAACGTATTTTCCTATAACCTTTATAGATGCATCTTTATTATATACTTGAGTAGTAATTGATGAGTCAGTTGACATTGGTTCTAAAAGAATAACATCCCCGTTGCTTTGTAAATTTTTTTATGGTTGCATCATATCCATTTACAAGAATTACTGCTATTTCTCCATTATTAACAAAATCAGTTTTACGAATTAATGCATAGGCACCGTTTTTAATAATTTTATTCATACTTTCTCCGTCAACACGCAAAAAGAAACATTCTTCTGGATTAATTATATTCATTAATTCTGGGTCAATAGGTAAATATCCATCTAAACATTCTTCTGCCCAATTAGGTTGTCCTGCACTTATTTTGCCATATACTGGTGTCATATAATATTTAGTCTGTACTTTAATTTCTTCTTTTGACTTTTCTTCTACCAAATCAGACTTTTGTATTCCAAAATAATTTGCAAGCAGTTGAATTTTATCAATTCTAGGATAAAATTCTCCTTTACACCAACTTGTAATTGTAGTATATGGCAAATCTAAATCTCTCGCAACATCATTCCTGTCTTTTTTATTTATATTCATATAATAGTTTAAGTTTTTTGCAAAAATTTCTTTATTTCCTAAATCGCCCATAATTACCTCCTACAATAATTATACGGCTTTTCTGTAAAAAAATCAATAAAAAAATAAAAAAATTACAGAAAAACTATTAACATTACAGTTTAATTGTAATATTATAATTACAGTTTAACAGTAAAGGAGATGAAAAAAATAATGCAATATAGTCTAAAAGCAATAAGAATAAATAAAGGAGAAACACAAGAACAATCAGCAAAAGCCATTGGAATAAGTGTGGAAACGTTAATTAATTATGAAGCAGGGAAAACATATCCAGATATTCCTACTCTAAAAAAAATAGAAGAACATTATAATGTTAGTTATAATGATATTGATTTTTTATGTAGCAAAAATACAGTTAGACAGTAAAAATTCTAAAAAGAATATTGGAGGTAAAAATAGTGGATATAAAAGATTATTTAAAAGATGAGATGAAAAGACTAAACCGAATAAACGATTTGCTAGAAAAGAAGATTAACCAAAAAGAAATACCAAATGGTGAGCCTGAACAGATTGTAAACAATGTAAATGCTATGTGTCAGATAGCACAAACTATATTTTAAGCATAAATTTTTTTGTCAATGTTGTTGTAAATAGAGTTAAAAATTTCATAAGGTAAAGTTTTTGCTTCTTCTTTTGATGAAAATTGTATTTTTTCAAGTGTCTTAAGAGTGATTTGTAAAGCAATTTCTTTATCAGACATAATATCACCACCATTCTTTAAAGTTCAGGCTCTATGGCATTATATCACAGGTGGTACAAAAATAAAATATGTATAATTTCGACAAAAGGAAGGTGATTTAAAATGAATATACCTAAATACGTTTCAGCAGAGGAATATTCTAGACAAAGTGGATTAGGAGTAGAAGAAGTTAAAAAGCAATGTAGAAATGGTAAAATCAAATGTTTAATAACAGATGGAGGTTATTATAAAATCCCAATTTATAATGATGATGTGATACCAAAAGAAATATTTGAAGAAGAACATCAAGCAAGAATAAAAGCAGAAACAAAATTAAGTTTATTAAAACAGGTTCTAAATTAAAGGAGGTAGAGATGAATACTTTTAGGATAATTTTAGGAATGATTATTTTAATAATAGCAGGAATTGCAAGTTTAATTGTTTGTTATAAAATGACAAATTCCATATCTACAACAGTAATATATGGAATCTATATAATAATAATTCTTATTCTTTCTTTATTTGCTTTGATAGGTCTTGAACAATATTGGATAACTCACTAGTAAAATCATTACCTAAAAGATGTTCTAGATTATTGATATTCTTAGGAACATTTGAAAAATAAATATATAAATTATTTACACTATCATAGTAAGCATAAAGATCAGAATTACTTTTCCCATTAAAACACCTAGTAGCATATTTTATAAATTTTTCAAGAGCATCTCTTTTTGCAAGCTCATACATTTCTAATTTTTTTATAGATAATTGGTGTCTATTGTTAATTACTGCAGTTGCAATTGGAGAAATAACAGCTGATAAGCCAAGACCTATAGCTACAACCCAAGAAAACCATTCCACAATATACCACCTCACTTTCGAGGTAATTATACAAAATTTTATAGAAAAAGTAAAGAAAGGAGAGATACAAATGATTAATTACTGGTTAGATGTAATAGCATGTGCAATTACAGTGGTAATAGAATTAATTTCAATATTTGGACTAGCAGTGCTAATACAATTAATAAGTTATCAATGTTTTGGTATTAATCTGTACCAAAAAATAATAAAAGGGCTAAACAGATTAGACAGATATTTAACAAGTAAATTTTAGAAAGGAGATGAAAGTATTATGTTATTTAGAAAAACAAGAGAATTAGAGGGATTAGTAAAAGCTAGAACTAAAGCTTTAAGAGATGCAGAAGATAAAATTCAACAAAGAAATAGACTATTAAAATCACAAACGGAAGAAATTAAAATCTTAAAAGAAAAAATAGTAGACTTAGAAAACAATGTTGAAATTTTATTTAACAATTTAACACCAAAAAAGAAAGAGCTAGTTCGACCTGAAATCAAAACTAACTCAAAAACATTTATGTAATGCTATATGTATATAGTATAGCACGGTAAGAAAGGAATGTCAAATATGGAAAATTTAAGTTTATATCAAATATCAAATGCATTTCCTATGTTAATGGCACAAGAGGAAATGACAGAAGAAGATAAAAATAAAGTAGAAGAAGAATTAACAAAGTTATTACAAGAAAAAAGTCAAAATGTAATAGGTTATTACAGAAATAATGAATTAACAATACAAGCAATGAAAGATGAAGAAAAAAGAATATCAGAAGCAAGAAAATCATTAGAAAACAGAAATGAAAACTTTAAGAAATATGTAAAAGAATGTATGGAAAGGGCAAATATTACAAAGATAGAAACAACTTTAGGTACATTAAGCATAGCTAAAAGCCCAATAAGTGTAGAAATACAAAATGAAGATGATGTACCTAGTGAATTTAAGCAAGAAGTAACAACAATAAAAGTAGACAAAAAAGCTATAGCAGATAATTTTAAAACAACAGGAGAGATACCTAATGGAGTTGTTATACATACAGAAAATACAAATTTAAGAATAAAGTAAGGAGAAACATATGGGAATACCAGTATTAATTTTAGGAGAAAGTGGAAGTGGAAAAAGCTGTAGTATGAGAAACTTTACCAAAGAAGAAGTTGGAATATTTAATATAGCAGGAAAACCACTACCATTCAAAAGTAATTTAGCTAAATTTAATAATCCTAAATATTCTGAGATAGTAGGAAAATTAAAATTAGCAAAAATGAAAAAATATGTAATAGACGATAGTCAATATTTAATGGACTTTGAAATGTTTGATAGAGCAAAAGAAACAGGCTACAACAAGTTTATAGATGTAGCTTTAAATTTTAGAAACTTAATTGATTTTATTATAAGAGGAACATCAGACGATACAATAGTATATTTTTTACATCATACAGAACAAACAGAAACAGGAAAAATTAAAGCTAAGACATCAGGAAAAATGCTAGATAATCAATTAACTTTAGAAGGATTATTTTCAATAGTTTTACTTTGTAAAACAGATGGGAAAGATCATTATTTTGAAACGCAAAGTGATGGATACAGTACTTGTAAATCACCAATGGGAATGTTTGATTTAAAAATCGATAACGACTTAAAAATGGTAGACACAACGATTAGAGAATATTACGAATTAGATAAAAATGAAACGAAAGGAAAAAAGAAAAATGAAGAGAAAACAAGTTCTTAATTTAGATAGTGAACTTCTAAAACCAATGAAGGAAAAATTAGAAAGTTCTATTGATACATTAACAAAAAATGCAATTTTAAATGGGAAAGATGCTGAAATAACATTAAAAATAAATGTCAGCGTAAATAAAAAAGATAGAGAATTTAACGATGAAATTGAAGAATATTTGGAGCCAATTTACGATTTTCAAATACAAGAAAAAATAAAAGAGGCCAAGGGATCATATAAAGGAGCAGTTGGATTCAATTATTCAGTATCAATAAATGATGAACAAGAATTAGAAGTTCAAAATATGAATGAACAACAAAGTTTATTTTAGGAGGATAAAATCATGAGTTTAACAAGAACTATTGAAAGAACACAATTAAAAAGACAATGGAAAGAACATAATGAAAAAGTACCAAAAAAGCAAAGGACAGAATTTAAGTCATTTTGGAATTGGTATCAAAAAAAGAAAAGAGGTGAGAAATAATGGTAGTAATGATTACTAGTGAAGAATACAAGGAATTAGTTATAAAAGCTAATAAGTATGATGAAATGCAAAAACCAAAGTTATCATCAGAAGAACAACCAAAACATATGGCAGATGAAGAAATAGAAGTAGAAATAAAAAAAATCACACCAAAAGAAATGGGCAATATACTTGATGAATTAAAAAATAAAATAGTGGGAGGTAAATAAGATGGCAACAAGAAATACTTTATTTCAAAAACCAACTGTAGAAATAGATCAAGACAGATACGAAGAACTTATAAGACACGAGATGCAATATGAACAATATAAACAAGCTGCAGATGAAGGAATCATAAATATAATTGAAACTAATATTGAAACTAAATTATTAAAAGAAAGTGAGGAAGAATAATTATGGAAAAACCACAAGGATATGATGAGGCACAAGCCTTTGGAGAATTTGAAACATTACCAGCAGGAGGATATAAGTGCATAATAAAAAAAGTAGTTTGTGAAAAAACTACACAAGGAAAAGAATATTTAAAAATAGGATTTGACATAGCAGAAGGAGAATATAAAGACTTTTATCAAAGAAAATTTGATAATGATATGAGATCACCAGAAGAAAGAAAATGGAGTGGAATTTGGACAGTATTTACAGAAGGTTACAATCCAGGAACAACTAATCCAAAATTCAAAGGACTTATAACTTCTGTAGAAGCATCAAATGCAAATTTCAAATTTGATTTTGATGA
>CANQZV010000035.1 GCA_947628425.1 uncultured Clostridia bacterium
TTATTTAGCATTACCTACATTGCTTCATTGTGGCTAACAATGAGATATAGGCTTATTGTACACAGTACCGTCTATTGCGACTACGACAACTCTAGTGTTTTATTAAGCGATAATATTTGCACATTACCCATTATTGACTTTTACATCTTCTCTACACATATTGCTATATATAGAAGGCAACCTTCCAAAAGTATCCTTATGGCTGACTACTTATTGGGTAATTCCAAGCCGTATGATATTACGGTTTAGCACTTGGGTAATAATATATTTAATGGCGCTTCCTGCAAGACTTGAACTTGCTACCGAGGTTTACAAGACCTCTGTTTTACCAGTTAAACTAAAGAAGCATATAACAGGAAATATTACATCATTAACTAGCATATAAATATAACATTTCCAGAAACCTTTTCTACTACTTGGTAGATAGGTAATATATTTCACAGCCCTTTAACTATATTTACATAGTTAGTAACTGTTGAAAACTACAATAATTTAATAAATTTTCCATAAGCAAGAGCAACTTGATTTTCTATTCTACAACCTCTTGCATTTTCCCAACCTTTCATAAATACAATAGCATCTGCTTTACCAATAGCTCTTATTGCTTTTGAAAGATAATATATCCTCGCATCATAACCTTCTGGAACGTCATCATTAAATATTGTATCTACTACTTCGTGTCCTTGTTTTTCTAATTCCTTCACCAATTCTGCTCTTTCTTTTCTTATTTGTGCTTCCGACTTGCCATTCATTGGCTGACTAATCATTACTTTCATATTTATTCCTCCAACTTAATACATCTATTTTCAAATTTCTTATAAGCATCAAAGTATAATTCTTTTAGATTTCCATTAAAAGTAAGCTCATAATACATTCCATCAGATAAGCTTGTACTTAATAAGGCTTTATGATTTTGTAATGACTTACAATACCACACTACATATACTTCATAAAGTGGATAATCTTCACTTCTGTCTAAATGCTCATCAACATATTCTCTTACTTCTTTTATACATTTTTCAATAAATTCTTTACTTCCCATAATTTATTCCTCCTAATAAAACTCTCTTGTTAAATCTACTTCATTTAAAACATATCTTTTATGACATTTCTCACAATAAGCATACTCTCCATAGCCTCTTGCATTACCACATTCTTCAACTTTTATTCTTTCACCACATTTAGGGCATTTTACAAAAACTTCTTCTTTATCTTCGTTCATTGTATCTACACCTCCCTCTATACCAAGCACCACATTTTTCTTTCTGGCACTCATAATATCCATAATATTCTGATAATATATGACCTTCTTCTGCCTCATTTTCATTATATTTAATTAATCTTGCTTGTGTATATACTTTCTGACAATATGGACAAAACATAATTGCCTCCTAACTATGTATTGTTATTCTTGCTTTTGGCGCTATTATTTTTCCACCACAACTACGACCTTGACATTCTGTTTCAACTTCTACTGTAACATTATATTCTTTCATAAATTCTTCTAACTTTTCTTTTATTCTTTCAATATCTTTTTCCATCTAGTTCACTCCTTCAAATCTACTACTCTATTATCTTTATATTCGTTCCAACTTCCTGTAATTGTCCCATAAAACTATTTATAATATGATATGGAAGTATTGGAATAAGCTCTTTTTGGAATATTATAAATATTGTATAAGTTATTCTCTTTCCCTTTAGCCCATAAATAGGATTAAAAGCATACCAAACTACTCCATCAATAGATACTTCTTTCAATATCTTGTAATCTTTCATCTTCTTTATTAGTTCTTTTGTTTGTCTTTCTCCTGCATTAAATATTTCTGCCATTTTCTTTGCATCTATTGGCTTAAAGCCTTTATTCCTATACCCCAAAAACTGATTTTCTTCTATGATATAGTGTTTTAATTCGTGGATTCTGCCTCTTTCAGTCCAAGTAAATTCTGGGGGAAGCCTTTTATCTTGAAATGTTTTGACAAAGTTCTTATTAGACCATAAAATATAGCCTTTGTCATAATCAAATATTCTATCAACCCATACACTTTTCTCTTTTACTTCACCAGTTTGTCTATTTATGTATTGTGTTCTTACTTCATCTTTGTCGTTCCTATTTACTTCCCTCCAATAGTTCTTCAACTTTGAAATACAATATCTCATCTGCATTATAATAAAATCCGTTTTGTATTATTTTTTAATTGATTAAAATCTCCTTTTAAGAACACTTTATATATACTATCTAAATTGGGGAATTTACAATCGCCATCTATTTTTATTCCATTTTTAAACACCATTTCCCATTTATATTTTTTGTTTGGAATATCTTTTCGTTTTTTTAATAATCTCATAAACCCTCTTTTCTACTTGCGATTTTTTCGCAAATTTTGCTCGATTTTTGCGATTTTTTCGCAACTACTGAAAATTAATATATCTTTACTCCTACAACAGATACAGAATATTTTTTCACTTATTTTGGAAACAAAGTTATTATATATATAATCTTAACTTTGTTCCTAAACTCACAAAGTTTTCGATTATAAGAATAGGTAATTTCTTCGTAGAATTTTCCATAAACAACAAAAAGAGCAATGCAAATAAATCTGACTTGTTAGATCAGTTATCTACATTGCTCAATTTCTAGAGCTTCTATTATTAAATTGTAATTATATTATCACAGATTTTAGCACTTGTCAATCTGTTTTGCTAAAAATTTTTATGAAAAACATTTTTCGTGCAGGAATATTGCATAAAAAATATTATAATAAAGCCTTTTTAAATTTTACGGTTGTTTGAGTGGGTAACAGACACCCCCTGCTCTCTTTATATTATAGGGGTGGGTGGCTATATTATAGCATATATGACTTATTACACCATATTTGCAATTACTATAATGCAGTTATATCAAGCATTATAAGGCTATATAATAAAAAAGTAATGCAATAAATAACGCAATAAGGTTTTATATTTTATAAGATACGCAAAATAATAAGGCGGTAATCTTTCTAACCTATTCAATAAATTAAATCTGTCCCATTTATTCAATCTTCCCAATATAATAATTAATCGAAACAATAGCTACTATATGCTTATATAATGTATATTCTATACAGTCACATATGCAATATAACAAAGTCAATAAATATATTGATATATCCTAGATAGTAATATATAATAGATACAAATAAAAGGAGGTTGTATATATGGAAGAAAGAAAAAATAAATTTTACAACAAATGGTGGTTTTGGGTTTGTATAGTTACTATTGTCTTGATCATAGCTATTACTATTTTGGCAATTGTATTTTATCCAAAATCAGACAATCATAACAAAGAAGATTTAAGCGAATCCGAGATTGTTGAATATTTACAAGATAAGGGTTATAAGTTTACAGCAAATAAAAGCACATCAACAACTGTCACTACATATTATATATATGTCAATAATGATAATATAACATTTCAACGAATAGACAATCCTTATACAGGTACGATGTATTGCTGGAAAAATGATAATATTAATGATGAATGGGCAGATATTTTGGAATCAGAAGAAAACACAACAGAAGATGAAAAAAAACAATATGAAGCATATTTAAAATGGCTCAATAAAATAAATTTAAGTAAATCGCAAATAATAGATATATTGGATTATTATCACGAAAACAATGACGGTTTTGAGAGTTTTACGTATTAGCCAATATCCACCAAAAAAGGTGGGTATTTTTTTATATTATTTTGTTGAAAAGTATTGACAGTATATATATACTATGCTATAATTAAATAAAATAAGAAAGGAGTTGATAATATGCCATTAACACCAGCAGAAAAAAGAAAAAACAGATTGAAAACACACAAACAATATAATGCCTATATTCCCTTATTTATTGCAAATCCATTTGACGAAAAGTTAAAGAAAAATGAATTAAATTTTACGGACTGGCTTAAGGAAAATATGGAAAAATATTTGAAAAAAAATTAAAAAACTTTTATAAAAACTATTGACAGTATATATATACTATGCTATAATATAATTAAGTTAAGGGTAAGCCTTAACAAATAAAAAGAGTTCAAGAAGTTGCGACCTTCTCAAACTCCAACAAATAATAAAATAAAATACCTACCACGACATTATTATTTTACTACTCTATTTGTATTTTAGAATAAAAGCTGGAATTTGTCAAGTGTAATTTTTGGAACTCAGAAAGGAGTTCAATATGCTGGAAAAATTAATTTTACTATTCTTTGACTTAGGATTATTTACAATGTATGCACTAGCAGGATTTGCAATACTTATGATCATACAATTAATAAGTTACAGAGTATTCCATTTCAACTTGTATAAATGGCTAAACAAAAAGCTATTCAGCACACTATCATAAGTCAAAAGGGTTAGAGGCTCAAACCTCTTCCCCAAAAATATAAATAAATATATTAAAAATAGAAAGGTTTTAAAGGTGGTAAAAATGAAGAAATTATATTTAGTTAAAATGGGTGGAGATTATAACGAAAATACAATTGATATGCAAGGTTCAGATGTGGGGAATTATAGAATACGTGGAACATTTCACGACCAAAATAACAATTTAATATTCATTGAATTTGGAAATGGTTGTTCATATAACAAAAATGGAAAATTATTTAGTCGTACAAAGTTAAGAATTGACCACCAATTCAATGCTAGTCAAAGTTGGGACGAAAACGAATCACATATAAAAATAAAATATGAAGAATTGGACGGATACAACTACACAAAAAAGGATATTTTACAATATATTTTCAATAATTTTGGAGTAAAATTTGATAATTTAGAGTTAATTGACTGTTGCTTATGTGATTATGATTATGAAAAAATTGCAGGAGATGAGTTCGAGCCAGACAAAAAAGCAATCGAACAAGCAAAAAAAATAAAAGAATATTTCCATAATTTTGAAAAAGAGATTGAAGGAAAAAAATACCCTAACTTTTCAATATATTATGAAAATGGAAAATTGACAATATTAAAACATTACAACGGATTCAATGACAAAATAATAATTGATGATATTTATAACTTTGATTTTGACTACACAATACCTAATAAAAAATAATAAATATGGAGGGATAAAAAATGGATAAAATAATTTTAAGAATATACAAAACACCAGAAGAAGACATCAAAAAATATAATTTAATTTGTAAAACTAGATATATATATTATGATTATAAAAATAAAATAATTTCATCCGCAGGAATACCAGAAGGCTACACGGGAAGCGACTTTTTAAAAGCTAATAAACACAAATTTAAAGTAAAGGCAATTTTGCCAAAGTATCCATTGTTTTAGGAGGTGACAAAATGAGAAGTATAAAAAATATAAAAAGATTATATAATAACGAAATTTATATAAGTATATCAATAAATGAAGCAAAAAAATTACAAGAAAAGGGAATAAATTTAATGCAATTTAGGAATTTAAAAAGTATCTTTGTAAAAGAAAAAGATCTTGTTTTATTGAATACATAGCAAAAATATTATAAAATGGAGGTGGTAAAAATGGGATATAACGAATTTATTAAATATATGTTTAGAATGGGTTTTAATTGGATAGATATTGAGTATTATTGGAGACACCAGGACGAACTAGAAGAATTATTGACATCAAACGAAGAACTGACAGAGGAAGAACAAAAACAAAAAGAATTAAACGAATACATCGCAAATATTTAGGAGGTGGTAAAAATGGAAGAACTAAAACAAAATATAATTGATTTTTATAAAAACTATAATATAAATATATCAATAGAAAAAGTTGTTGAAGCTTATCAAGTAGACAGATATTTTATAAAACTTGACAGAACTAATAAAACAAGACTTGTAAATGTAGAAAAATTAGTCGATGACTTATCTGCAGAACTAGGAATAAAAAACATAAAATTTACAACAGACTTTGAAACTGGTGGGATAGTTTTTGAAATACCAAAAAAAGATAGAAAAACATTATATTTGAAAGATATTGAATATATAGACAGTGACAAAACAGGCTTGCAAGTATGTTTTGGCAAAGACTTAAACAATAATAGTTATATAGTAAATTTGTGCGAAACTCCCCATCTTTTAGTTGCTGGGACAACTGGAAGTGGTAAAAGTATTTTTATTAATTCAATACTTATCAACTTATTAAACAATTATAAAAAAGATTATTTAGAATTATCATTGATAGATCCTAAAAAGGTCGAGTTAAGCATATATAAAAATTGCGAACAAGTAAAAGAAATCGCAAATAATTTGACAGACACAAAACAAATTTTGAAAAATACTTTACTTGAGATTGATTACAGATACAGACAATTTGAAACATATAATTGCAGAAATATTGAAAGTTATAATAAAAAGGTAATTAGTACAAAATTTCCATATAAAATTATAGTAATTGATGAATTAGCAGATATTATTCTACAAGATAGACAAGA
Organism: uncultured Clostridia bacterium; assembly: GCA_947628425.1. Taxonomy (GTDB): domain Bacteria; phylum Bacillota; class Clostridia; order TANB77; family CAG-508; genus HGM13634. The sequence goes on from CANQZV010000035.1 coordinate 6,445, forward strand.
ACAAACAGCAAACAGGAAAAACCCATTACAAGAACAAAGCCTTGAAAGCCTAATTTGCAGGATTGCACAAATTGGGAGGGCTTGCGGTGTGCATTTAATAGTAGCAACACAAAGACCTTCAAGCGATATTATAACAGGACTAATCAAGGCAAATATCCCCTCACGTGTTGCCTTTTCTGTATCTACTAAAATTGACAGCAGAGTTATACTAGACGACCGAGGAGCTGAAAAACTAACAGGCAAGGGTGATATGCTTTTTAAAATGGTAGGAGATGAAGAAACACACAGAATACAAGGGGCTTATGTAACAGATGAAGAAATAGAAAAAGCAGTTAACCAAAACACAAATAAAGAAGAAATAAAAAGACAAGAAGCCGAAAAAATGGCAATATTGCAACATCAAAGAGAACAACAAGAATTATTAAAACAACAACAAGAAGAACAAGAACAACAAAGACAAAAAGCAGAGAAAGAGCGAATAAAACAAGAAAAAAGTAATAAAAGATGGAACACTTTTGAAACAATTTGTCATATAATAGGAAATATATTAAAATGGACTTGTATCATATTATTGGGTGGTATATACTTAATATTCAAATTTATATCAGACTTAGCAAAAGGAAGATAAAAAGAAGCCTGAAACAAGCTTCTTTTTTTATTGCCTATAATATAATAGGCTATTTTTTTATTGTTTCTTCTGTAAGGCTCTATAATCAATTTTAAGCCATTTTTATATCTAGTAATATAATTTGTTGTCTTAATATTTTAAGTGTCTAAAAATTGATTTTAGTGTGTCGTTTTTGATTGATATTTCAATAATTACAAGCATTTTATAAATTATTATAAAATATGTCAAAATTTATTTTATCTGGAGAATTTTATGCATAAAATCTTCCGTTCCAAAATTCCGTTCCAAAATTTTTTTGCCGTTCCAAATTTTTCCGTTCTAAAATTTTATTCGTTTATTTCTTTTATATCTGTATTATCTACATACATTTCATTTCCTCTTATATATAATTCGTCAAATAATTCTTGTGCCTTTTCATCTGCCTCTATCTCATTTTCTGCTTCTATTTCAAATACAGTATCATAACTTCTTTTTATTACTACATTATATTTCATACCTTATCACCTTCTTTTATACTATATCATATTTTCCTTTACAACACAATGTTTTATCTCCTATATTCACAATTTTTACATATTTCTTCCTTTTGTTCTTCTGTTAGTGGTATCTGTTTAAATGCACATACATATACGCCACCAAAATCTCTTAACTTTTCACATTCTTTCATAATTGCGATTCCTTTTATCTATTCTTAAAATAATCTTCAAAATATTTTATCATTTCATCATCTTCTGGATAAAATGGGTCTTTATTCATTGAATTTAACACATTACACATAAGTTGCCCAAATCTCCAGTCTGGAACTTTATTCCATACCTTTTCAAGTCGTTCTAAAAAAGGTTTTATTCTTGCTTTATCTCTCATATTTCCTCCTACTTAAAATCATTTACTTTCTCTTACTCTGTGATGTGGAATATCAAACATTTTCTCTGTACTCCAAAATTCTCCGCCACATATAGTACATATATACATATAAGCAACACGACTACTATCTTTTTTATAATCTTCTGGTCTCGTTCCTTTAATACTATCTTTTAAACTCCAAATATCCCACTCGCATTGTTTTCCTGCATTATGTATCCAATTATGCGAGCATTCTGGGTGTCCAGCATAATCAAACTTTTCCTTCATTTCTACTCCTTAAAATCATTTACTTTTATCTTTTAGACTTTGCCTGTTCTATAATCTGTTCTGCCTTCTCTAATAATGCTTTTACTCCTTTTATATGTTCTAATAATACTTTATTATCTTTATCATTATCTAAATTGTATATTTCAGCCATTAATACTTTTATATCTCCTGTTCCATCTTGCACATATTGTTGCAAATTTGCTCTTATCATATTTTTTACATATTCTATTATTTGTTTATCATTCATCTTAACTAACCCTTTCTTTTAAGTAATCCAACAATGCAATCCAACATTCTTCATCACATTTATCTCCATATCCATATTCTTTTTGCTGTTCTATATCCCTTATAATTACTTTTTTATCCTTTTCTAATAATAAATGTGTATTATTTCTTATAAATTCACAAGTCCAATCTACTATGTATGTTCTTCTACCTAATGCATATCTTACAGCACCTAATAACATTGCACTTAAATCTGACTTTCCTCCATTTATAGTTACTTTAATTTGCTTTTTATGAGATTTATACACCCTCTATATCCTCACTTTCTTTACAACCATCTGTTTTTACTTCATTTATTGTCTCCGCTTCTTTTTGCACAGTTTCTTCTTGTATTGATTCTCTCTGAGCAGTTTCTTTCATCTCTTTATTTTTAACTGCGTTTTGATATTCCTCTTCTTCAAACATACTAACTTGATTTAATATATCAACTAATATTGGTCTAACTGTACACATTGGTAAATTCGAATTATTTATTAACATTACCAAACTATCTTTAAATTCTTTTTGTTTTAATATAAATTCTTCCATTTACTTTTCCTCCAATCCTAATTCTTCTATATTATAATCTTTGCTTTCTTCTAAATTCTCAAATTTAAGATTTTTAAAATTTTTTATGTATGGCAAAGATAAAGTATCACAACAATCATCATTTTCTGTATAAATTAAAATTTTTATATAATTATCTGATGATTTTTTTATTGTTAAACTTTTATATTTCAAAGGCTTAATTATATTTTTTAAATATTCTTTTTCCTCTTCTGTTAATAACTCTTTCTTTTCTTCTACTACTTCATATTTTGGTCGTTCTATTTTTATAATTTTTGTATCATTTGTAAATGCTTCATTATCTTCTGTTATTATAGTTATTCTTCTAATTTTTCCACCAACTCCATTACTAATTTCATAAGTAACTCTATCTCCTGCTTGTATATCCATTTAATTTTCCTCTACTTTCTTTTCAAAATATTGTTTTATATCTTGTTTTGTATTTAAAATCACAACTCTTTCATTTTGATTATCCCATAATGCTAATGTTGTTAATTGTTTTACCATTTCATCAATAATTTTACTTTGCTTTTTATTTTCTTGTTCTAGTTCTTTTATTTTATTTTTTAATATTTTACTTTCATATTTAAATTTTAATAAAGATTTAATATCTAATCCTGCTAATTCTATTGCTTCTTTCATTCCTTCAGTTTCTTCTAATTCTTCTATATATTGTAAAAGTGTTTCTTGTATTTTTATAAGTTTATCTGCTTTGTTAATCTTATCCTTATTTTCTTTTTCATACACTACCCAATGATTCATTATTTCTTTTGCTTTTTCTATTTTTTCTTTACTTAACATCTATTTTTCATCTCCTTATAAGCTAAATCTATTGTCTTCTTTATTTCATAATATCTTTCATTTTGTTTTCGTATAAATTCTTCATATTCTTCTTTATTTGCTGGTAGATAATAACCATTGTCATTGATTATTATGTATTTATTTCTTAATCTAGTCAATTCTTTTCTAAATTGCCTTAGTGTTAAGTTAGATTTACTGATCAATACATCTCTTGTTTCTTTATTTTGTTTTCCTATTGGAATACACTCAATTAATCTCATTTGTGCCTCCTAATCAAACTTTAATTATTTTTAAATCATATCCCAAAAAAGCTGTTATGAACTTTGCTGTTATTTCTGCTTCTTGATATGTTCTAAATTCTCCAAAATTTTCTAATGTATTTTCATTTAATTCTTTAACAACAATAAACATTTCTATTCCTCCTTTGGTCTATAAACTCCATCTTCACCTTTGACACTTTCTATTGCTTTAAGACTTTTTCCTGCATTTATTGCATCAATGTTTGCAAGAATTTGTTTCATATCACTTTCCATTTCATGTTTTACAATCTGAGGAGCAGTCTGCTCAACAAGTCCAAATTCAGATTTTGCTCTAAATATTGTTGAAATTTCTCTTATATCTCCTCTTTGTGCCATTGATAAATGTATATCTACTAAATAATCATCTATCTTTTGCATTATTTCTCTACGTTCAGCATCTTCACTTTGTTTCCAGTTGTTATATACATTCGTACTTATTCCAGCAAAACTACAGAAATCTTCCTTTGTTGGTATATATGATGTCTTTTCATTTATTTGTTGTATAAACTGCTTATAATAATCAAATAATATTGCAAGTTCTGTTGTGCTATATTTAGGTGACAATCCTATTGTATTTTTTTGACTTAACAATGACTTTAATTCTATTATGGACAAATTTTTCCCATCTTCTATATTTTTCAATTTATATGCTAAGTCAAACATTTTCTGTTCCATAACTTCTTTTAGATTATCTTGATATTCTTTCTTTACTAATTCTGTCTTTGCTTTTATTATTTTTTCTTGTTCTTCTTTTCGTTCCATTATTTTAGAATCTAATGTCGCTTTGTGTTTTATTTTTGTCTCTTCATTTTTATTTTTTTGCTTGTCCGTACTAATCCCTCCTTATTTGGGTTGTATTGTCTTTTATCTCTGTTCCTTATAAATTCAACTACATATTGATTCGGGTTTTTCATTATACCCCCTTGCAAGCCATTTAGTATTGAAATTTTATCTTTTACAATTCGTCTATCTGGTCTATTTTCAATATGTTTTTTTACAAGAGTTATTACATCTTCTTCATATATCGTGTCTTGTTTTAACAAATTCTCTATATTATGCAAAAACACTTGGTCTTCTTTATCATATTTACTTATCTCAGGAGCTAGTTTTCTTATTTCTTCTTGAATTTCAAATTTTACTGCACCTAATTGTCTTGCTAATTCTATTTCTCTCGTAAAATCTTCTTTCTCGACACCATGTATTGCTTTATCAGTACTAGAATATATTATTTTCTTTTCGTCTTTTTGTTCTATTATTCTATTTTTAGTACCTTCAAGAATTTTCATTTTATTTGCATACCATTTCCTTTGAACTTCATTTTTCATCTTTCTAATACATTCTTCTTTTCTGCAATAATCTCTTTTTCTACCTCTTTTAGGTTGTTCTATTATATCTCCACAATATTTACATCTATCACTAGGTTTATCTGAACCATTCATTAACCTCGTAGCTTTTAATTCATCATCATCTAAATCAAATGCCATTTTTATCCCTCCTTGGAAAATTCTCTATATTCTTCTTGTTCTTTATTCCTAATCTCTGCCACTTCATTATCCTTTAATTCAGGATATTTCTTTTGCAATTTTCTTCGGCATCTTGTTATACTCTCAAAACTTATTCCTTTGCTTTTTGCACTAAACATTACTTGTGCAAATGTTTTCCCTACTTCAAACGGATACATTTCTCTAATTACTTCTAAGATTAAGTAGCAATCATCTTCTTTTGCTAGATCAGATTTTCTTAATATCCCTTCAACAACCTTTTCTAAATTTCTTAATCTTGCAATTTTCATTTGTTACTCCTTTCTGCTAGTTTCATTGAACTATAATATTCATTGTATATTTTCATAAAATCATCTAATTTCATTGTAACTAGCCAATCTTTTCTATTTTTTCTATGGAATACTGTAGGAATTTTATCATCTTTTGTATCTCTTACTGCTTGTTCTATTGCATTATCTATATTTAATTTTTCTACTCTCTTACATTCAATATGTATATAATCTAAACCTATGACATCATCTGCTTGTCCTGTATTCCCACAAAATTGACTTGTTCTCCTACAGTCATATCCATAGTCTTTTAATTTGTGAACTAATTCCAACTCTCCACTTTTACCTTTTTGTTTACTATTAATACTCCTAATTATTCCTCCTTAAATCCATCTAATTATAGGTTCTCCATAAAAACCTTTTTGCCACACAAACCAGCAATAACATATTGCAGTTGCTTTATATTTATCAAATTCTCCATTCATTGCACATAATTGTCTTGCACTATTTACATACACATACTTTGGTGGATATTTTTCAAATAATTTTTTTCTTGCTTGTCCTTCTAAAAATTGTATCTTCAAAAACATTATTGTATAATAACCTTCTGCTTGTATATCTAATGCGTGTTCTACAAATTTTTCTGCATATTTGTATGGTGGATTAGTCAATATGTCCTCCATTAAAACACCTTTTATATCTTTGTAACTTTCTAAAAAATTTTGTGTCAATTCTTCTCCTTAATTTCTATACACAATGTCTGTTGAATATACGTCATATCCTTTATTTTTTAAAACTTTACTTAGATGTCCCATTCCACAAGCACATTCCCATATATTGTTATGTAATTCAATTTTATCTTCTTTTAATTTGTTTAAAAACAGTTCAAGTGCTTTTGGGTCAGTTGCATAAAAATCGTTTTCTTCTCTTCCCTTTTTAGTATGATTACTAGCACCTAATTGCACAAATGTACTTTTTTTATTTCCTATCCAATCTTTCATTGTTCCTCCTACACTTCATATTTTCTATTTGTAAATTCTTCTCTTGTTAGAATTGATTTTAATCTTTGTCCTTCTTCAATATTTTGTTTTACTGCTTCTAACATCTCTTCATCCCAAATATAAATAACTTCTTGACTTAATACATCAGTTAATTCAACTATATCTCCTACTTTTATTATGTCTATTATGTTTTTGGAATGTTTGACTATATCTTCGTTTGTTAAATATAAATAACTATCTGGATATAGAAAATCTCTTCGTACACTTCTTTTACAATCAATAGTTAAATAATTCAAATTTTTAATATTTATATCAATTAGTATTCCAATATATCCTTCTCTAGTCCTCACATATTCTCCAACTTCAATTTTATCTTCCATATACATTGCACTCCTTTTATGTATTTATCTGTCAAAATACTTTCTGACATTTTTATTTCTACATAACTCTCTATTTTGATATGCTTCTCTATACGCATCTTTTTCTTGTATCATATGTGTTATTTCTGACATAGTCTTTCTAAATGTTTCAAATTCTTCTTTATCATAAGTTCCGACTTCAACTTCCCTTATTTTCTTCTTTATCATTTGTAAGAGCCACTGTCTTATTTCTATGTCTACTTTATCTGATTTTGTTAGCTTTTCTTTTTGCATTTTGACCTCCTCTAATATTGTCTACACAACACTTAACTATATATAGCTCACATACACACATTATCCAATCTATAACGTTATATAGCAGTGGTGCTGTGAATAACCAGTGAAATAGTGTGTTTAATACTGCTTGTATCATATTTACCTCCTCAGTAATCTATTTGTTTTGTATTATTCATTTGTTTCTTCTTTCTGGAAGTATTT
>CANQZV010000036.1 GCA_947628425.1 uncultured Clostridia bacterium
AATGTTACATTTTCTTTTGTCCATTCTTCTGGGTTTCCTTCTACACTTTCTATTATTGGTGCTGTTTTGTCTATTTTTTTTACACTCGCTGTTGCTCGGTGTTCATTTTTTTCTACATCTTCATATATAAATGTATAGTCTCCATTTTCTTGGAAAGTGTGAGTTTTACTTTTATCTTCGTTTTTTATTGTTTCTCCATCTGCTATATAAATAGTCGCTGTTACATCTTGGTTTGTCCATTCTTCTGTACTATAAAAAATGCTCCCAGAAGGTACTACTAATAATACTAGATAATCTAATGCTCCAGAATTTATTCTTATTTTTACGCTATTTTTTTGTATATCTTTTAAACCAAAACTCAATTGTTCCTTATTTTCTGATATTGTACAATTTGTTAAAGTTGGTTCTTTTTCTTGTGCATACATAATATCATTTGCATCAAATGTTCTTTTTATAATTGTTGGCATTTTTACTGTAATATTACTATTTTCATTTGTTCCTATTGATACTGCTACTATCATTTTACATCCATAGAAAGCTCCATCTCCTATATTAATTACACTGTCTGGTATTTCTATATTTGTTAAACTACTACAACAAAAAAATGCATACTCTCCTATACTGGTTACACTATCTGGTATTTCTATTTTTGTTAAACTACTACAACAATAAAATGCTTCATCTCCTATACTAGTTACACTGTCTGGTATTTCTATTTTTGTTAAACTACTGCAATGCGCAAATGCATTATCTACTATACTTGTTACTCCTTCTGGTATTTTTATTTTTGTTAAACTACTACAGCTATAAAATGCATTATTTCCTATACTGGTTACAGTATCCGGTATTTCTATTTTTTTTAAGCTACTACAACCTCCAAATGCACACCTTTCTATCCTTGTCACTCCCTTTGGGATTTCTATTTCTGTTAAACTACTACAGTTAAAAAACACACTATCTTCTATACTTGTTACTCCTTCTGGGATTTTTATTTTTGTTAAACTACTACAGCCATCAAATGCATAGTCTTCTATACTTGTTACTCCTTCTGGGATTTCTATTTTTGTTAAACTACTACAGCCAAAAAATGCATACATTCTTATCATTGTTACTCCTTCTGGGATTTCTATTTTTGTTAAACTACTACAGCCATAAAATGCACCATCTTCTATACTTGTTACACTATCTGGTATAAAATAATTAGTTTCTTCTTTACCTGTTGGATAACATATAATAGTTGTTTTATTTTTATTAAATAATACTCCATTTTTGCTACTATAGTTATTATTGTTGTTATTTACATTTATATTTATTAGGCTACTACAGCCATAAAATACTCCATATGCTATACTAGTTACTCCTTTTGGGATTTCTATTTCTGTTAAACTACTACAATCTTCAAATGCATGGTTTCCTATACTGGTTACTCCTTCTGGGATTTTTATTTCTATTAAATTATTACAATCAGAAAGTGCAAAATCTCCTATACGGGTTACTCCATTTTCTATAACTACTTTTGTAATAGATTTTCTTACACTATACCATGGTATATCGTAAGATAAATTATAATTTTTCATTTTTCCTGTTCCACTTATAGTTAGGGTTCCATTTTCTAATACTGCTGTTACATGGTTATTTCCTATTGCTGATATGTCCCATGTTGTTTGTTCATTACTTACAACAGTGGCATATTCTCTATTTATTTGTGTTGTTATAAAGTTTGAACTTGCTTGTACATTTTTTGCAGGTATTCTATTTTCTTGTGTAGTTGCATATACCTTTCCTGCTCCTATTAGTAAAGCAATTGTTCCTATTAACATTAATTTTTTTGTTTTTTGCATTAATTATTTTCCTTCCTTATAAGAGTTTTTTACATTTATATATTTACATTTTTTATAATTAATGTCAATAAACAATTTTTAGCATTTTTAAAAAACGCTATATAGCTTCTTACGGAAGCTTTTTATAGCGTTTTTATTACATTTATATTACTTTTTTATTACATTTCGTTTATGTAGTTTTGAATAAATTGAATAAGCTCGTTCTTATTTTCTATTTTATTCATTCTTTCCCTAAATATTGATGAATTAGGAAGCTTTTTTGTGTAGCCCGAAATGTGTTTTCTCATTTCTCTTATTGCTATAAATTCACCTTTTTCTTGTATTGCTAAATTAATGTGTTCTAAAATAATAGATAATCTTTCTTTGTTTGTTGGTATATATTCTATTTGGTTTTCTAGTTTTTCATTTTTTTCATATTTATTTAATCCTTCTATAATAGATTTAAAAATCCATGGATTTCCTAAGGCTGCTCTACCAATCATTATTCCATCTACATCTGTATAATCAAACATTTTTTTTGCGCTATTTGTGTCTTTTATGTCTCCATTTCCTATTACTGGAACTGATACATTTTCTTTTACTTTTTTTATTATTTCTAAATCGACATTTCCACTATAATATTCTTCTCGTGTTCTTCCGTGAATTGTAATTGCAGATACTCCTGCTTTTTCAAATCTTTTTGCCGCTTCTACTGCAACAATATTAGAAGAATTCCATCCTTTTCTAATTTTAACTGTTACAGGTTTGTTAACAGATTTTACTACCTCTTTTACTATATTTTCTGCCAAGTCTAAATTTAATAATAATTTGGAACCATCTCCATTTTTCACTACTTTAGGCGCAGGACACCCCATATTAATATCTATTATATCTGCAATTGGTTCTACATATTTTGCTGCATATACCATTGTTTGGGTATCACTTCCAAATATTTGGACAGCAATTGGTCTTTCGTTTTCTGCTATTTTCAATAATAATTTTGTTTTGGTATCATCATGAAATATTGCTTTACTACTTACCATTTCTGTATATACGAGCGATGGATTAAATTTTTTTGCTATAACACGAAAAGGCAGGTCTGTAATTCCTGCCATTGGTGCTAATATAATATTATTTTCTAATTCTACATTTCCAATTTTTAGTTTATGAATATACACATTGTTCCTTTCTCTTATATAAATATTGTTTTTTGTCTTCTTCCACTAATATTTAAAAGCATTGCTATACACATAAAGTTTGTAATTAACGAACTTCCTCCATAACTTACAAATGGTAATGGTACTCCTGTAATTGGAAGTAACCCCATTGTCATTCCTATATTTTCTAACATGTGAAATAGGAAAATTCCTGCTATACCTATTGCAATATATGAACCTAAATCATTTTTTGCAGTTTTTGCAACTTTAATTGCTTTTGTAATCATAACAACATATAGAATAACAACCATTGCAGAAAATATAAATCCTAATTCCTCTCCAATAACAGAAAAAATGAAGTCAGTTGTTTTCGGGTACAAATAACCTAATTGAGTTTGATTTCCTCTTAAAACGCCCATTCCTAATAATTTTCCTGCTCCAATTGCTAATTTAGATTGTATTATGTTATAACCTGCACCTCTAGGATCTATGTTTGGGTTTAAAAATACTTCTATTCTTGTTTTTGCATGATCTGGTAATACATACATATACACTAATGGAACACTAACTAAAATTATTAGAGTTGCTACAATTATATATTTTTTATCTAATCCTGCAACAAATAACATTAAAATTGTGGAAACAATAAATACCATTGCAGTTCCATAGTCTGGTTGCATTATAATTAACCCTAATGGAATTCCTACAATTATAAGTATTAATAATAATCTTGATATTTTATTAATATTATTTTTATTTTTACTTTGTATTTTTACAATTATTGAAGCCAAAAACATAATTACAAAAATTTTGGCAAGCTCACTTGGCTGAAAACTTAATGTTTCTGTAATTTCAAACCAGCTTCTTGCTCCATTAATTGGTTCTGTAAACAATACAGCTATTAATAATGCCACAAAAATTCCATAGAAAAAAGGAGATAATTTTACAATTGCATTATAGTCTACTAACATTACGATTATTATTACTGGTATACTAATAATAAACCATATAATTTGTTTTCTAAATTCAGAATATCCTGTTTCTTGCGTAGCAGAAAATAACGCTACTAATCCTATAGCGAGTAAAATTATACTACATATTAAAATAGCCCATTCTGCGTTTTTAAATATTCTTTTATTCATTTTCCTTCCTTCATAATTCTTCTATTTATATTTTATAAGTAAATATACAAGCCCAATATATATTTTTTAAAAATATATATTGGTCTTGTATATACTTTCTATAAAGTTTCTTTTTCTACTTCTTCATTTATCTCTTCTACAATTTCTTCTGCTTTTTCTATTACTTCCTTTGTAGTTTCATCTGTTTGATTCGTTTCTTTTTCTACTTCTTGTTTTTCTACTTTTTTATTATCTTCTTTTTCTACAGTATCACTTTTTTTAGTATCTTCTTGTTTTTCTTCTTCTTTCTTTTCTTCTTTTTTCTCTTCTTTCTCTTCTTTTACATTTTCCTTAGAATCATTTGTTTCAGCTACAACTTTTTTAGCTTGTTCTTTAGCTTCTTCTTTAACACTAACAATTGGAATATTTGCATATAATACGGGTGCTCCTGTTGTTCCATCATCATTAGATTTATTGGTTAATCTAACATCGATAGCATTTTCGTCTACATCTATATATTTTTTTATTACTTCTATAATTTCTTGTTTCATTAATGCTAAAAAGTCTGCTGATATATTTGCTCTATCTTGCATTAATACTAAATGCAATCTTTCTTTTGCAGCATCTTTAGATTGCATGCTATTTTTATTCTTTCCTAAACTTTTGAAAAATTTTATTATATTTTCAAACATTTTTCATACCTCCTATTATTATTTTATTTATTTCTTGAAAATAATCTCTTTAGTTTAGCAAAGAATCCTTTCTCTCGTCCTGGTATTGTTACTTCTATGTTTTCTCCTAAAATTCTTTTTGATATTTCTAAATATGCTTTTCCAGATGGTGCTCTTTTATTTGATATAACGGGTTCTCCTTTGTTAGTTTGTGTAATAATATATTCATCATCTGGTACAACACCAATTAAATCTATTGATAATAAATCTACTATATCATCTACATCCATCATTTCACCTTTTTTTACCATGCTAGGGCGTAATCTGTTAACAACTAATTCTGGATTTTTTATTTCTGAGGACTCTAACAAACCTATAATTCTGTCTGCATCTCTTATTGCAGATATTTCTGCAGTTGTTACTACAATTGCTCTGTCTGCACCTGCTATTGCATTTTTAAAACCTTGCTCTATTCCTGCTGGACAGTCTATTAATATGTAATCAAATTCTTCCTTTAATTTTGAAGTTAATTCTACCATTTGTTCTTCATTAACTGCGCTTTTATCTCTTGTTTGTGCTGCTGGTAATAAAAATAGTTCATCAAATCGTTTATCTTTAATTAGTGCTTGTCTTAATTTACATTTTCCTTCTACAACATCTACAATATCGTATACTATTCTATTTTCTAAGCCCATAACTACATCTAAATTTCTAAGCCCTATGTCTGTATCTACTAATGCTACTTTTTTCCCTTCTAATGCTAGTGATGCACCTAGATTTGCAGTAGTTGTTGTTTTTCCTACTCCACCTTTCCCAGATGTAATAACAATTACTTCTCCCATTTTTAATATCATTCCTTTCTTTTAAAGCGTAAAATTAACTTTATATAATCTATTATATAAAATTTACAATCGCTATTTTCTTTAAAGCTATACTTATTTTTTCTTGTATTATAATTTTCCGTAATATTTTAAGAATTTCGACATATCTATTTTATACGCATTTTTTAATAAAGTCAATGAATATTATGTAAAAAGAATAAAAAAATTTGTTTAAAAAAAATTTGTTTTAAAAAAATTTATATGTTATTTATTTATATAATAAATTTTTTTATTGTATAAAAATTAATTTAATTCTCTTCTCCAAAAGAATAAATATTGTTGGGCTAAACCTGCTAGTTTTCCAAATTTATATTCTGCAAATTCTAATATTTGCTTATTATTTGGGTTAATTAATCCTTTTTCTACTTTGCAACAAAATCCTTTCTCTTTTATTTGCTGTGAATATAATTCTGTCATTACTCTTTTTATCCATACATCTATTGGAAATACTTCAAATTTTTTCATTGAAAATAACATTATACAATCTGCAACCTTTGGTCCAACTCCAGGAAATTGCAATAGAATATCTCTTAAAACTGGTATATTTTCTAAACTTTCAATGTTTTCTATATTTATTTTTTTAGTTCTTACTAATCTTGTTGTTTCAAAAACTCTTACATCTCTAAAACCTAATCCTAAATCTCTTAAATCTTTTACACTTGCATTTTGCAGTTCTTCAGGTGTTGGAAATGTATAATATTTTTTATTATTCCATTCTATTTCTTTTCCATATTTTTTTGATAGTCTTTCTATAATTCCTTTTATTCTAGGTATGTTATTGTTTGCAGATATAATAAAGCTGATTAATGCTTCCCATATATCTTGGTGTAAAATTCTAATACCTGTTCCATATTGTATGCTTGTTTTTAAATTATCATCAATTAAAGATAATTTTTGTTTAATTTCTTCATAATTTGTGTTCAAATCAAAGTATTTATTACATAGCTCTTCTATATTCTCTTGACACATTCCTTTTATAATAATATTTAAGTTATCTTTTTTTACATTAAGTACATTATTTCCAACAACACCTGTATAACTTCCGTCATCTTGAATATTCCATCTAAAACATTGTCCACATTCAAATATATGAGTTGGTTCAAATGATTTTGCATTTTTTATAATATAACTTTGTTCTTTCATTTTAACTTTTATTCCCTTCTAATGCTTACATTAATTATAACTTCTTGTTAAATTATATTGCTGTTTATTTTTATTGTCAATTGATTTATTTTTATAATAAATTATTTTTTTACAATATAATAATTTGGATATTTAAAAGTTTTTAAATAACTACATTATACTTTAAACCCTTTTCCAAAAACTTCTCTTACATTAGATATAACAATAAAAGATTTTGCATCTATTTTATTTGCTATTTGCCTTATTTTAATAACTTCACTTCTTGATGAAATACACATTAACATCATTTTTTCTTTATTAGTATACATTCCTTTAGAATAAATTCCTGTTACTCCTCTTTCAATACTTTCTCCTATTTCTTTAGATATTTGCTCATATTTATCTGATATGATTACAATCATTTTAGAAAAACCTATTCCTTCAAAAACAATATCAATCATTTTTCCCATAACAAAAATCGCAATAGCAGAATATAGACCTATTTCTAATTCTCTAAAAGCTAAAATGTTTAATGTAATAACAATAATATCAAAAATTACAATTAAGTTGCTGGTAGATAGTCCTGGTTTAAAACTTTTTATAATAATGCTAACTAAATCACTTCCACCTGTTGAGCCATTTACTTTAAGTATAATCGCTGTTCCTATTCCAATTAATATACCTCCATAAATACATGCTAATATTCTATCTGTTGTTATTGAAGAATAATTACTGAAAAAATCTATGAAAAAAGATAGTAGAACTGTTCCTAATAGACTTTTTAAAAAGAATTCTTTTCCAATTCTTACAAATGCTAATATAAAACATGGAATATTTAAAATTAGTATTGTTGTACCAACCGACAACCCAAAGAAATAATATGGAATAGTTGCAATTCCTGAAAATCCTCCTGAAGATAGTTTGTTTGGTAATAAAAATTGAGCTACTCCTATTCCCATCATAGCAGTTCCTATTGCAATAAATAATAATGTTAATAAATATTTTTTAGTTCTTAGTTTAATTAATTTTTTTTTATTCATAGTATACACCTTGATGATATTATTCCTAAAAATTTCTATTATATACCAAAAACACCAGTTAGTACAATACTAACTAGTGTTTTATAATTAAATTTCTATTTTTTCTCTTACTTTATCCATATATTCATCATATGTTTGAATAATTTGTAGTTCAGACTTTCCTTGTTTAATACTATTATCTGCTTCTACAATTACATCTACATCATATATTTCTTTTAATTTTTTTATGTTTTCTTTTTTATGTCCTATTACATTGTTCATATCTGCAAAATTAACCTTTATTTTAACATCTTTAACTTTTACATTTATTTTTTTTATTTTATCTGTAATACTATCATACCATATACTATCATCTACTAACTGTCCAAATGCTGGATGATATGGACCTGCTACCACATCACTATTTTTATAACTTGGATCTGTTATTTCTTCTGTATTTTGAAGTCCTATTCTAATAATTTGTATATTGTGCTTATTAAAAATATACGCCATTTCTTTACATCTTTCTACTGCTTGACCAACTGTTAATGGTTGATATTCTTTATTTTCATATTCTTTTTCTAGTTGTGTTCCTTTAATTATCAAAACAGGATAAATTCTAACAATTTTAGGTTTTAATTTTGATATATCTTTTGCGCATCTTATTTCATCTAACTTTGTACTTTCTGGTAATCCAACCATTACTTGATGACCTAGCTTAAATCTATTTCTTTTTATTAATTTAGATGCTCTTTTTACATCTGAATATGTATGACCTCTTTTACATCTTTGTAAAATATAATCATTTGTTGATTGAACTCCTAATTCTATGGTTTTTACTTTATATTTTTTTAGCATTTTTAAAATTGTTTTATTAATATAGTCTGGTCTTGTAGATATTCTAATAGCATCAACTTTTTTATTTTTTATATATTCATATGCAATTGATAAATATTTCTGTTGCATTTGTGTATCTATTCCAGTAAAACTTCCTCCAAAAAAAGCAATCTCTATATATGAATTTTCTTCTTTAAAATTTTTTAAATCACTTTCTATTTTTTTTCTTACTTCATCTTCTGTTGGCATTTTTATTTGTCCACTAATGCTTCTTTGATTGCAAAATGTGCAATCATTTGGGCATCCTAAATGTGGTATAAATATTGGTATAATATATTGTTTTTTTATTTTTCTCATACCTGCCTCCTTATAATATTTCTTATTCTAACTTTTCTAAAGCATCCTTTGCTGCCATCATTTCTGATAATTTTTTAGATTTACCTACACCTATTCCTAATACTTTTCCATTTAACTCTACTTTAGATTCAAAAGTTTTATCATGGTCTGGTCCTTTTTCTTTTATAATGTAATATTTTATATCAACTGTACCATGAACTTGTAATTTTTCTTGTAATACGGTTTTATAATCTTTTGTACCAACATGTTTGCTAGCTATTTTTATATCCTCTTTTAAATTTTCAACAATAAATTTTTCTACTTGATCTATATTAGAATCTAAGTACATTGCTGCAATAACTGCTTCTATACTATCTGCTAAAATTGCTTTTGATAACTTTCCATTATTCATTTTTTCACTTTTTCCTAAATACAAAAAATCACTAAAATTATGCTTAATGGCTATTTTATATAAACTATTTTCGCAAACTACTGTAGCTCTAACTTTAGTCATTTCTCCTTCTTTTAGGTTTTTATAATTATTAAATAAATATTTACTAGATATAAATTCTAATATACTATCTCCTAGGTATTCTAGTTTCTCATTACTTTCAATATTATGCTCATATGCATACGATGTATGAGTTAATGCTGTTTTTAATAATTCTTTATTTTTAAATTCATACCCTATTTCTTTTTCAAGAATTTGTAAATCCATAATTTCACCTCCCTAGTTTAATTGTTATTGTACACTATTATATACCATTTTTTTATAATTGCAAATGTTTTAATTATTTTTATGTAAAATTTTTACCAATATATTTATTTAATATTATTCTCGAAAAAGCTTTGTAATAAAAAACAAAGTAGTATGCCTAAATTAATAGCTACTACTTTGTTTTAGGAAAATTAAGGTCTAAAGTCTTTGAAAACATCATCATTTGAAATACTTAAATTGCAGTTATTGCATTTTAGTACACCAAAATGTTCTTCTGTTACATTTACAGTTTCATATCCTGTAACAATAAAGTCATATTTTTCTATTCTTTTAGACCTCTTCATTGCCAACAGATTGATTTCATCTTTGGATAAAAGAGTGTTCTCTTCATATGATAGATTGCTTTCTAAAAATCTATAGCTATCTACATCTCTGTCTATAACTTTTACGCATCGTTGCTCAAATCCTTTACAGATTTTATCTTGCGGAGCGCATAAGCTTTTTCCTAAATAGACCTTTGATTCCTTTGGTATTTTTGTGTAAAAATATCTTCCATAATACTTTAACACAAAAAATGGAGTTTTTCCCAATCTTAAATTAAATAACTCCTGAACCGTTATTTCAGTTAAAGGATACACTCTTTCTACTCCTTTTTCTTCTGAACTTATTCTTACTACAGATTTGAATATGTCCTCAATCCGTACTAAAACTAGTGCCTTTTTTCTTAATGCAAATTCATGTCTTGTTTTGATTGTACTACTTATCATTATTTTCCTCCTATTCTCGAACAATAACTAACTGTTCAATTTTTCAAATTATTTTACAAATATATTATATATTTTTATGTTAATTATGTCAAGTAAAAGGACTTAAGCAATATAATTAATAATTAATAATTATTAGTATTTTATGTTTTATATGTTAATGAATTATAAATTTGTTTGCAATGTATTTTATAATAAGAATTTTGGAGAAATTTTTATTATAAAAAAATTGAGGAAACTATTTATTAAAATTTCCCCAATTTTATTAATATAAATATTTTATTACTAGTCACATTGAACTGGTGCTTCAACTGGGCAAACACTTGCACATGTTCCACATCCAATACATGCAGATTGTTCAATTTCGTATTTTGTATCCCCTTGTTTAATACATTCTACTGGACATGATGCTGCACATGCTCCACATGAAATACATTTTTCTGATATTTTATATGCCATTTTTATCACTCCTTTCTATTGTATTGTTTATTAGATTTTTGTTGTTATTTTTAATGTAATATAGAATTTTAATCTTCCAGTTTTTTCAATTCTTCATCTTCAATTTGTTCATCATTTTTGTTTTCTGCATCTTTTATTATTTCAACATCTTTTGCATCGTATCGTTTATAATAAAACCCTTCTTTATCTTTAAACTTTACTCTTATTTTTTCTTTTAATATTTCAATAGAATCTACAATTCCTTCTCCTTCATCTACTGTTTTTACAATTGCTCCAACCTTTGGTAATCTTGATAATTTTTCAGTATATACATCTTGTTCATATTTCAAACAGCACATTAGTCTTCCACAGTTTCCTGATATTTTTGATGGTGTTAAAGCAATATTTTGCTCTTTTGCCATTTTTATAGATACTGAATCAAAGTTATCTAAAAATGTGCAACAGCATAATTGACGACCGCAAACACCATTTCCTCCTATTTTTCTAACCTGATCTCTTACACCTATTTGTCTTAGTTCTATTCTTGTTTTATATATAGCTGCTATATCTTTTACTAAATCTCTAAAGTCAATTCTTCCATCTGCTGTGAAATAAAATAATAATTTACTATTATCAAAAGTATATTCTACATCTGTTACTGTCATGTCCAAATTGTGTTTTTTGGCTAATCTTTCTATCTTTTTTAATGCTTCCTCTTCTTTTTTTTCATTATCTTCTTTATGCTGTATATCTTTATTTGTAGCTTTTCTTATAATTTTTTTTAATGGATTAACCAATTTTTCTTCTTGCATTTCTTTGTTTGGTATAACAACTTCTGCAATTTCTATACCATTAGCTGTTTCAACAATTGCAAATTCACCTTTACTAAACTTTTCTTCTTTTGGATCAAAAAAATATATTTTTCCTGGTTTTTTAAATTTTACACCAATAATAATTTTATTCAAATTTATTTCGCTCCCTTCAAATTACCATATATTATATATTAAATAGTCTATTGTCATATCATAATTACAATTTGAATTTAATTTTCTTTTAACTTTTTCTACAATATCAATGTAATTTATATAATTAATATTTTCTTTTGCTTTGTTTAATAAAATAACATTAATATAATCTAGCATTTCATTTA
The DNA here is from genome assembly GCA_947628425.1 of uncultured Clostridia bacterium. Classification (GTDB taxonomy): domain Bacteria; phylum Bacillota; class Clostridia; order TANB77; family CAG-508; genus HGM13634. Next base: position 12,035 of record CANQZV010000036.1, read on the forward strand.
TATTTTCTTTATCCTTATAAAGTATTTCTAATTTTATTAATGCCTCTGGTAATGTATATTTTTCAATATTTGAAAATATATTTTCTAAAATAATATAATTATCTTTTTGCTCTTTAATTTGAATTGCTTTTCCTATACTTCCATTACAAGCTATTATTTCATTCTCTGAAATATTTTTAACTCCATGTTTTTCTTTTAAATAATCTTTTATTTCATCATCACTAATATTTTGAAAATATATTTTTAAACATCTTGATTGAATAGTATTTAATATTTTGTTTTCATCAGATGTAATTAAAATAATTACTACAAACTCTGGTGGCTCTTCTATTGTTTTTAATAAGCTATTTTGTGCTTCTTTTGTCATGTATTCACTATCATCTATAATATATACCTTTTTTTTAGAAACAATCGGAAGTTCTTGTACTTTTGCTTGCATTTTTCGAATTGCTTCAATTTTAATACTATTTTCTTCTTCCAAACCTATATAATAATAATCTGGATGGTTATTATTTTCTAATTCTAAACAAGATTTACATTTTAAACATGGCTTTTGTTCATTACTATTACATAATATTCCTTTTGCAAATTCCTTCGCAAATTCGCTTTTTCCTATTCCTTTGGTACCTATAAACATATATGTATGAAATAATTGATTACTATTTAAAATTTGTATTAAATTATTTTTTATTTTATTATTTCCTATTAAATTATTGAACATCTTTAATTACACCAAATTCACTTAATGGCCAAAACCTTAACCATACTTTACTCTCTATTTTATCGTATGGTATACATCCAAATCTTCTTGAATCAGAACTATGTTGTCTATTATCTCCCATTACAAATACTGTTCCTTCTGGTACAATAATATCATAAAAGGCACCACTTGAAGAATCTGTTATTACACCTTCTACTAAATAATCTTCTTTTAATTCTTCTCCATTAATGTATACTTTTCCATCTTTTATTTCTAAATGTTCCCCAGGAAGAGCAATTACTCTTTTTATAAAGCTTGTTTTATTTATTTCTAATACATTATATATAAATTTTGCAAACCATCCACTTGGTTCATATTCATATTTAGCTACTGGATTATTTATATCTGCATTTTCTGGTTCTACATATGTTAAACTAGGAGATTCAAATGTTATAACCTCTCCTCTTTTAGGAACAGTATGAGTTGTTCTATAGATTCTATTTAGTAATAATCTTTCATTTTGTTTAAAGGTTGGAAACATTGATGTTTGTTGAACAATTGTAGGTGTTCCTACATAATATCTAATTAATAATGCTAAAGCTACTGCAATTACAATACAATATATCCATTCAAAAACGTCTTTTAATTTTGCCTTTGTTTCTTCATTCATAATTTTAAATCATTCCTTTCGTTTAACATTTATATTATATATTACTTTTATCGTTTTATCAATAGAAAATATTTATTTTCAATATTTTAGCAAAATTTTCCTATAAAATCAAGAAATCTAGCCTCTCGGCTAGATTTCTTGCAGAATATTAACTTGTTTTCTAAAAATGGAAAAGAGAACCGTCCCTATTTCCACTTTTTCCGTATATCATTTAATTATTTCTTGGTATAAGTGATGCTACTCTTCCTGCAAAGTCACCAAAGTTTTGTGATTGAATAATTACTTTCCCAGGTCCTGTTAATCTAGTCAAAAATAGTCCTTCTCCACCTAAAAAGA
>CANQZV010000037.1 GCA_947628425.1 uncultured Clostridia bacterium
AACCAGATTCATCTTGTGGTAAATAAACTTTATGCCCTCTTGCTTCTAACCATTTTTTCATCTCTGCATTTCTTTTTTAATTCCATATCATTAAATAATGGTGCTGCATAATAAATCTTCATGAAATCTCCTCCTTAAAAAATTTTATACTTCACTTCATTATCAAAAGTATCTATTTTTTCTTTTCTCTTTATTAAATTTACAACTTTATAAGTGATTGGCGTTAATACAACTTCTAATAATACTTTTAACATATATGTATCAAGCATTAAAAATAACATAGATTTAATATCTAAAGTACCTAAAAAAACAATAGGTATAAATAATAGTGTATCAAGCCCTTCGCCTGCTAATGTCGAAGTAATAGTTCTTAGAGCTAAATATTTTCCTTCTGTTTTTACTTTCATTTTAGATAAAACAATTGAATTAGCAAAATTTCCAATTAAGAATGAAATAAAAGATGCAAATAAAATTCGTGGCGTACTCCCTAAAATATTTACCAATGCATTTTGTAGTTCAAATGTTTCGTCCACTGGTAAAACTATTGTAATATTAAAAATAGTAACCATTATTAAGTTACAAAAAAATGATATCCATATAACAAATCGGGATTTATTGAAACCGTAAACTTCAGTAAATATGTCATTTAAAATATATGTAATTGGAAAAAGTATATCACCGGCAGTAAATATTAGTCCAAATATGTTAATTGTTTTAATAGTGATTATATTAGAAATTAATAAACAAGTAACATTTAAACTAAGTAAAATAACAAATATTTTTGAATAATTTTCTCTATTCATTTTATATTTTTTACCACCTTTTCATCAATTATTTTAACATATTCTATATTAAACCCTCTATTAATAAAAAAATTTTTATTATAATTAGCATCTAATAAATCAAATATAGCAAATTGAACTGCTAAATTCAAGTATAGTGCTATAGCTAATCTATGCGCTCCATCTATAATTTCTCCATTTGGTGTTATTGGAATAATTGTCTTATTTATGCCAACACATTTGATATTTTCAATTAAGCTATTAAAATTTTCAATAAAACTTTGTGGACCTTTCTTTTTTCCATCTGGTTCTATAAAATTGTTAAAACTTTTTATATGATTCAAGTAGATTTTTTTAGCTAATTCATAATTTTTTTGAGTTATATATGCTTGTACATAATAATATTTAATAAATACATCATATCTATATTTACTAATTAAATTAATTGGCATAGTTTTAAAAATTCTTATCTTGTTTCTTTTTTTTAATAATGATATTATGTATTCATTGTCTAATAATTTTCCTAGTTCTATATAAGGAATGGTTTTCAAATATTTACTATTTTTTATAGGTATTCCTTTCAATTTTTTATTACTATCTTTTAATTTTTAAAATCTTATTTTTCCCATTCCTTCTATGTCAATTTGATTGTACATATTTCTTTCTTTTCCTTTATAACCTTTTTATTCCACAAAAATATTTATTTTGAAATTATTTTATCATATTTATTTACAAAATACAATATAACCCAAATTTACCTTTTATAACATTTTTTCATATTTAGTCTCTTAATTTAATTGGTTGCTTCCCCTAACCTTTTGCTCTGCGGCTAAATCTTCTTGTAAGTCTGCAATTGGATCTCCTTTAACTGCTAATACAGCGGCATTAAATGGCCATCCTGCTGCAGCTTGTGGATATACTCCATTACCATGGTCTGTATAATATGCTCCTAACCCAGCCTTTTCCATTTCTTGTGCTGTTACATCATCTGTTAATTGATGTACTATTGTTCCTACCATTTCCAAATGAGCTAATTCTTCTGTACCATGATGTTGTAAATTTAAGAATTTAATGCTATTAGTTGTATAATTTTAATAATTTCAAGTTAAAAATGAAATATAACAATTAATAATTTTATAAGACTAATTTTTCTATTTATATAATCAATTTATTAGTCAAATTTTCCTTAATTTTTAAAAAATATTTATACTTTAATTTTTTTTATATCATTTTTAATAACTTCATAAATACCTATTAATAAAAGAATAAGGTATCCAAAGACCATAAACCAACTTTTATAGTAAATATAATATGAACCATATAAAATTCCTGTTGTTATTCCAGAAATTCTAACTAATTTCATATCTGAATTCCATAAACAATATGATCTAATCATTGAGCCTATTGTAGGTAATATAGAAATATATCCTGCCCATGAAAAATAACAATTTATTATAATTATACTTTCAAAAAAAAATAAAATAGTTAAATATACTAATTTACTAAATTTTTCTTTGTTTATAAATATAAATGTTCTTATTAGGTTTATTATACTTAAAATTGCTCCTGTAAAAGCTGATATAATAAAGTCATATATTGCTTCAAAAAAACAATTTAATGATTGTACATATAGTGATTTTTTTCTATCTTTAATACATATACTTACAAATACTGCTACAAATGCTAATATACTAAATATCATTTCTAATACTCCTAAATATTATTTTTTTGAAATTTTAAAACTTTTTCTTTATTTATTTTATAACATAACTTTGAAATTTTTCATAGCCTTTTTTTAATATTTTAAAACTTTATATTTAAAATTATAATAAACATTCCAAATAAAATTAATGAAAAAAACATTATATTTATATTGTTCTTTTTTTAAGTTGTTTTTATTGCGTGAACAATAATCCTTTCTTTATTTGTTGTTCCACATGTTATAAGAGTAATAATTTTATTTGAATAATCTATTTTTTGTTTAAAATTTATATTACTTTTTTTTATTGCTTTATCAATATAATTTTTCTTTTCTTCATTTGTAAATTTATTTTTTATAATTTCAACGTTTGGTTTTTCAATATAGCATGAAAAAACTTTATAATTATTATATTTATTTGGTGTATAAATTTTAATATTAATATTTTCTCCTAATGAACCTAAATATATTTTTTTAAGATTTGAAAACATTCTTTCATTTTTCATATTATGACCATATATTACAGTATTATCATCTAAAAATTCTTTGTTTACATTGCTATACATGAATATACTACCTGATAAACTATATCTTTTGTATATATCTTTTCTTAAGTAATATTCGTCTGTAACACCTTGTAAAATAGGATAATTTATATATGTATTATCTATTTTTATCCATCCTACTACATCTTGATTTATTTTTTTTAATTTATCAAAATTTATGGTAACTTTTTTTTCATCTTTTTCATTGCTTTCAACATTTACAACTTCTTCATATAAACCTTTTTCTAGTTTTTTTATTTCTATATTACTTTTCAACCACATAAAAACATTGTACCCAGAATAAATGAATATACAAATAAAAAGTATAAGCAATATATTAAGTATTACTTTTTTTTTCATGAGTAGTATATCTCCTTTTTAAAATAGGAAATTAGAGAATAACTCTCTAATTTCCTAATAATTAATTTTTACTTTTTTTATAAAAAATATATATAATTCCAATTAATGAAATAATCATTATTATACCAAATGTTCCAATAGCAATATCTGATGTTGATGGAAGTCTTCCATTATTATTTTTTTCCTCATCAGCATCTGAATTTATATTATTATCAGGTTTTGCAGATATGTCTGTATCATCATTTGGATTAGTTTGAGTATTAGGTTTATTTTCTGGTTTGGTTGGTTCATCTCCTGGTTTTACAGATAAATTTTTTACAAATTCTTCATATTCTTTATCTATATTTGGATAATTTTCTCCATTTTCAGCTTTAGATTCACTTCCATCTGTAGTATTTATAAGAACAAGATATGGTATTTCATTAAAAATGTCATTCTCACTTTCAAATATTATCTTTCCGTCATTAATTTCAAATTTACAATCTACTATATTTGTAAAGTTTAAATCTTTACCTGTAGGGTCTTTTTTAGGAACATCCACCACTCTAAGTATGTATTCTCCATTTTCGAGGTTTTTAAATTCAAATTTTCCATTAGAAGAATTTTCTTTTAGTAAAACCTCGATTCCATCTTCGTTTAGTTTAGATAATCTTAATGTAATTCCATCAATAAAGTTTTTATTTTGGTCGATAGTATAAACTGTTACATCTGTAACTGAAGGTACAACAATTACTTCACATTCTCTGTATATTTCTTCGTTTCCTTTAACTGCTACTTTAACAATTGCACTACCAGCATTATGTGGGATAATTGTACCATTTTCAACTGTAACAACATTTTCATCACTAGAAGACCAAATAAATTCCACATTATCTGCATTTTCCGGATAATAATCCACTTTCATTGTTATAGGATCATCATTATCTTTCATTTTAATATAATCTTCAATTATTAATTCTTTTATATTAACTGGTTCAACCGTAACTTCTATGCTATCAGTTTCTGAACCAGATTTTGCAGTAATAGTAGCTGTTCCAACTTTGTTAGCTTTAATTGTTCCATCACTGGCTACACTAACAATATCTTCTTTATTACTTGACCATATAACTGTTTTATTTGTTGCATTATTTGGTTCGATTATAGCATTTAATTTAGTTTCTGTACCTTTTCTTATAGATATAGTTTCTCCTTGTTCAATTGTTATTGATTTAACCTCAATAGGTGGTACAGGGTTAACCTTAATTTCAATTGTTGCTGTGTGTTCTTCTTTACAATTAGCTACTTGACACTTAACAACAACTTTAACTTTAGCTGTTCCTACTTTTAAGGAATGAACATGACCAGAATTACTTACATTAACAACATCATTTCCTTCAATTACATCCCATATTACTTCTTTTACATTAGCATATTTTGGATTTATTTTTACATTAAGGTCAAGTGATTCACCAAGTATAAGTTCAGTATCTTCACCTTCAGGATATGCAATTTCAACACTTTCAATATCTGTTATATTTTCAGCAACATGAATAAAGTATTTATTTTTTACATTTGGATTTGATTCTGATTTTACAGTAATAGTACACTCTCTTGTACTATCTTCATCGTCTAAATCTGCAACAGCAGTAATTACTCCATCTTGTGTTACTTTAGCAACTGTATCATCAGATGTTGACCATATAACTTTTTTATTTGTTGCATTATCTGGAAGAACATTTACTGACACTTTAACACTAGTATTTTTACCAGCTCCATTTACAGATGGTTCTACAAGATAAATATTATTATCATCTAAATTATCAGAAATTTCCGTTACCTCAGTTGGAATAACATTAACTTTACATTCTGTTTGTTTATTATCAACAATGGCAATTACTTTTACATCTATATTTTCTGTTATTTTTTTAGCCGTTACAATTCCATCATCACTAATTTGAATATATTCATCGGCACCTTCACTTACTCTCCATGTTACTTTTTTATTAGAAGCATTTATTGGTGCAATTTCTGCATACAAAGGAATTTGTTCGTCTTTTTCTAGTGTAATTACTCCATTTTTTAATTTATCTGAACTTGATGCAATTGTAATTGTATCTACCGGAATTTTTTCTATTGTTACAGTAATTGTAACATTTTTTTGAGTTTTATCATCTATGTCTGTTAATGTTCCTGTAATTGTAACAGGTTCATTACTATATTTAACTACTTTTAAATAGCCATCTTGAGATATTGTAACTATACTATCATTGCTACTTTCCCAAGTAATAGGTCTTGATGCGGAAATTTTATAATCTGTATTTCTATATTGACGCCAAATATCTGCAAAAATATTATATGTGTCACCATCCTTTAATGTAATAGCATAATTATTATTATTTACTTTAGTAAGTTTTAAATCTGTTTTTAAATCAAATTGAATTTGATTTAAAAATTCAATATATATCATGTTACTATATACACTAGCAGGAATATCACCTGTTGATGAATTCATTACTTCATAATTTTCTTTTTCATAATTCCATTTCATAGGAGTAACTTTTAAAAAGTAATATCCGGTATCTATATATGATGGATTATATACTTTCAATGTTGGAGTTGTTCCGTCTCCACCAACAATATAATCATAAGCTGCACCTCCTCCTAAAGTTCTTCTTTGTGTACTAAACCATTCGTAGACAAGATAGTCTCGTGGATTGATCTTTTTCTTTTCTTCTTCAGGATCAAAATTAGGTTCTTTTGTTATATCAACTGGATTAAAGTCTCTACCAGTTACAGTAACAACTGCGGGTATTTGTACTTCATTTCCAGATAAAAATTTAAAAGAATCTTTTCCATCTGGCATAGTTATTTGAATAGTTGGAACTTCAAAGCTACTACTTAGATTTTTTGCTTTTTCTTTTTCATGAATTTCTTTTGCAACAAAACCAACATTAAGTACGCTTCCTGTTTCTATTGTATCATAACTGATTTCTATTTCTTGTTCTGATTTATTTGTAATATTTTGCCTTATATCATTTATCATAATATAATCAATTTCATAATCTTTCTCAGGAACAATCTTTAATGTTTTACTTTCTCCTACTTTTAATTTAATATCTGCATTTTCTTTTTCAAGTTTATTATTATTTTTATCGGTTATTGCTCCTCCTAAAGTTGAGGTTACAAGTAGTTCTTTCTCTTTAATTTTAACTGGTTCATCATTTTCAATAGCCATAACTGTAAATGGTGAAAAACTATCAACCCAAAGAACAAGACCTTGACGAGTTACTGTTACACAAAGTTCTTCAACATCACCTGTAAGTTTATCAGTTTCTGGATCTACTAAATAGTGATATGCTTTAAATGAAAGTCTTCCATTTTCTGCATAATCTTCATAAGTTGTTCCTTTTGGGAAACCTAAAGCAATACGTACACTTTCACCTGTACGAAGTACTTGTTTTTTACAAACAGTTATACTAATATTATAAGTATTTATTGTATCTTTTATTGCTTTATCATAATCATTGCTTATACTTTTGTTTTTATTTTCGTCTAAAATTTTTTCCATAGCTTTTTCTTGAGCAGGTGCTGGTTCAGTAGTAACTAGAGTTAATCTGGCATGTAATGAATCTAAGAATTCTTGTTTGCTTCCATTATTTTTAGCAATTTCATCCATAAATTGGCTCATAGTTTCCTTTTTACCATATTTTTCACTATGTGTATCTACATCTTCTAGTTCCCAATTACTAATATCCATATCTGATGTTTCCATAAGTTGTGGCTGTGCATATACATTTCTATTATATCCTTGAGCTGCATATGCATAACAAGCACATGGGTATCTAAAGGCATATGTACTAGCAACAGTTTTTCTATTGCTTGAATTTCCTATTAACCCTGTAACTTGAAAATTATAAAATACACTGTTGTCTGCATATTTATCACTTGGTGTAAAATCAAATTCTACTACTCTATCTCCATCCCATTTTATATTAGAAATTTTAGCATTTTCTAATGCAGAATGACCTGCATTCCAATTTCCTGCAATTCCAGCTCCGCCATTAACACTCATATCTATTCCAACAGTAGCATTTTTGCTTTCTAATTTTAACTTATCATTAAATTTCATTTTTAAGTGATGTGTTTGTCCTATATATAAGCAGCCTTTTGGTGTACATTCTGTAGGTATAGGAGGTGATACATAGTCTCCCCATTTATTTTCAATTTCTGCTGTTGTATTACTTAAGATTCCACCATCTTTCAAGTATGCAGCACCATTTGCTAATGCATTAAATAATCTATTACTTAAATCATCTGTATATCCTTTTGTTTCTAACTCTTTTCTAAATTCTAAATATGCAGGAGGAGTTTCTGTAATTGCAAATTGAACTTTTTTAGTTTGTGCTAATTCAATTCTTGTACAATATTTACCATTTTTTGGACTTTTAGGTTCAATTTCTTCAATTCTATCATCAGTATTATAAAGAACTAACCATGGATCTATATAACTCCAATCACTAATATCCCATGTATCTGTTCCAGGGTTATAATTATAATATTTAGCAAGCATATATTTTCCTCGAGCTGCATTTTGAGAAAAATTCATACCTTCATAGCTTACATAGAATGTACCGCTATCAAAAGCTTGATTACCATTCCAATTATCTAATTGAGAATCCTTTTCTACCACTATTGAAAAACCATCACCTGATTCCATTGAATATGATTCTCTGTATGCGTCTTCTTCAAGTGTAGGATATTTAAATTCATAGTTTGCACTGGACATAATTCCTTGAGGAAAATGATGTGCAGCAAGTTGATTTTGACCAACTAAGAAGAAATCTCTATTCTCATTTGTTCCATATATAAAAAGTCCATTCATAACAGTTGGGTCATCGTGTGTAACATCAACACCATACCATTTTTCATTAATTTGAACATAATTCCATATATGAGGTTCGTTTATTGTTGTTTTAGGGCTATATACTCCATATACACATACACAAGGAATTTTTAATCTATCACATATAGCTTTAAATGTTCTGGTGTAAGCTTCACAAACACCTTGTCCATATATAAGTCCATCATAAGCCGTTCTTGATGTACTTTTCATTTTTGGTTCTTCTGTATTAGGTGGTGTAGTTTCCCATTCATGTTTATATTCCATATTAAGAGTAACATAATCATGAGCTTCACCAAGCATTTTAACATTTTTGTCTATTTCATCAGATTCACTTTTAGCATTATTTTTTATGTTGTTAACAACTTCTGTTATTTTTGCTTCATATTGTGCTATTGCACCTTCAATGCCTTTTCCATATCCACCATTTGCTTTATTTGTTCTATTTTTATCCATACCTTTTAATAAATAAGTATCACTTCTTCCTGCTCCTAAAAAAGCATGTAATTTTCCTGCTGAATCTTGGTTTACACGAACAGATAATTGATCCCAATCTATATAAAAACAATCTGGATTATCGTATTGGAAAGCATCTCTGGCTGCTCCATAGTCATCTATTAGCTGATTATTTCCATTAACAAAAAGTGCAATAGATGAAGAAGTAACTCTATCGGTTATTTCCATACTATCTCCTTTTATAAATATTTTGTTTTTATACATGTAAGACATTGCATCATATATGCCTTTTGCATTTGGTGTTAATTGGCTATAAAAATATGAATTCCATTCACTATCTGTTACAGCATATACTTTTGACAAATTAAAAAAATTCACAATTTCAATTTGAGAAATTAAAATTATGAAAATTAATAAAATAACTATAAACTTTTTTCTTTTTTCCATATTATCCCCCTTTTTTTATATGAATTATAACATAATATATTTTCAATGGTCAATACATTTTATATCATTTTTAGTTAAATTAGTTAATTTTATTTATTTTCTAATACAAATATATTGCAAAATTATCACTATAAATTTTATTGATATTAATTATAAAACATGAAACATGTTCCATATTTTATATTAAAACTTATTTCTACATACATTAGATTATTTTTACATTTTCTTATTTTTTAAAAAAATAATATATATTTGATAATTTACAATATATTAAAAAATTAATTTTATAAATTTGTGAATTTATAATGTTTTTATTAAAATGTATAAATTTACTCAAGACAACTTGTCTTGGGTATTTTTTTATGTTTTTCTCATATGTTTATAAAGAGGCGATTTATATGATGTTAGATGAATATAAGATAGAAAATACTAAAATAAAATTTTATGATGATTGTATTGTAGCAGATACTGTTATTCAAAAAGAATATATAGATAATGCTATTATTAACTTAATAAAAAATTTATTGTAATTTGATTAGTTTATCTTATTAATGTTTACTTACAAATTAAATACAAATTACAATGAAAGGAGGAAATGTGCAAAATTATGGCACATATGCAATATATTTAAGAAAATCAAGAGAAGATATTGAAGCTGAAAAATATGGCGAAGGCGATACTTTAGCAAGACATGAAAAAATTTTAACTACTTTAGCTAAAAAGAGAAATTTACCTATTTCAAAAATTTATAAAGAAGTTGTAAGTGGAGAAACAATTAGTGAAAGAAAAGAAATGCAAAAACTTCTTAAAGATGTTGAGAATGAAAAATGGACAGGTGTTTTAGTTGTAGAAGTAGAAAGACTTGCTCGTGGAGATACAGCAGATCAGGGTAGAGTTTCTAAAGCTTTTAAGTATTCTCATACAAAGATTATTACACCTGTTAAAACTTATGACCCAGATAATGAATTTGATGAAGAATATTTCGAGTTTGGATTGTTTATGTCTAGGAGGGAATATAAAACAATCAATAGGCGTTTGCAAAGAGGTCGTGAAATTTCAGTTCAAGAAGGTAAATTTGTAGGAAATATTGCTCCTTTTGGCTATGATAGAGTTAAATTAAAAAATGCTAAAGGTTATACTCTATATATAAATCAAAGTGAAGCACTTATTGTTAAAGAAATTTTTAGGTTATATACTTTTGAAAACAATACTATTAATTCAGTTGTAAATAAGTTAAATAATATGAACTTAAAACCTAGAATTTCTAATGAATGGTCTATTTCTTCTGTTAAAGATATTCTTTCTAACCCAACATACATTGGTAAGATTGTATGGAACAGAAGGAAACAAAAAAAGAAAACGAAAAATGGACATCTTATCATTTCAAGACCTCGAAATAATAATTATTTAATTTATGATGGATTGCATGAACCTATTATTGATAATAAAACATGGGAGTTAGTGCAAGAAAAAAGAAAACATAATACACCAAAAATAAAACATAACAATGTTATTCAAAATCCATTAGTAGGATTGGTATTTTGTGAGAAGTGTGGCAAACCTATGCAAAGGAGACCTTATAACAAATGTGGTAAACCTGAAACCCTTATTTGTTCTAATCCTAAATGTGATAATGTAAGTGCAAAACTTTATATTGTGGAAAATAAAATAATTGAAGCATTAAATATATGGCTTAAAAATTATAAAATAAATTATAAATCTAAAGTTAACTCAAATTCTAATAATAATGAACTAATTAAAAATTCTATTACTACAACTAAAAAAGAGTTAGAAAAAGAAAATATCAAACTTAATAAAATCTATGACTTTTTAGAAAATGGATTTTATAATAAAGACGAGTTTATTAGTCGTTCAAAAGTTATTAAAGATAATGTTGAGATTTTAGAAAGTAAATTACAAAAATATGAAAAACTTCTATCTAAAAAAACTCAAATACAAAATGAAAAGGAAACTATAATACCTAAATTAGAAAACATTATAGATTTATATTATAAACTAAAAACAGCTGAAGATAAAAATATTTTATTGAAAAGTATAATTGCTAAAGTTACTTATTTAAAGACTGAAAAAGCTATAAAAAAGGATTCTGATCCAACCAATTTTGAATTACATATATATCCTAAAATATATAAGTCCTAATATTTTAATGTCAATATCTAAAGTTGTCTTTAGCTATTGACAACATCATGGTACACATTCTTCTGTACCAATATCATTTAATATAGCTTTTGCTTTTTGATCTGGCATACCAAATCTCTGTGATAAATATCTAAGAGATGCTGCAAGTTCTCCATCTGGTCCACCATATTGAGATATAATAAATTTTGCTAGTCTTGGATTTTTGTTTTTTATATTAATTGGATATTCAAGTGTTTTATTATAATTCCACATTCTAACAATCACTACTCCTTTCCCATGGCCAGGTTTCATTTGGTTTGGAAGAACTATTTATTTATACAATTTTTGCATTCAAATTTATTTTGAAATAAATATAGATTGAGCTACGAGCTATAAATTATCTTAGGACAATTTATATTTATTTTTTTTATTCATACACTTTTATTGAGGTGATTAAATGCAGAAGAACTTATTACAAACAAAAGTAATAAATATATACAATGAAAATGGTGTAATGCTTACAGAATTAGTACAAGAATGGCTTAATGAAAATTATTTTTTTTGGAATTTAAATAATGATAAATTTGAAATATAATAAAATATAATAGTAGTTATCTTAAATTTAAACTATGGAAAGGAGAATAAATGCAAAAATTAACGTATAACTTTCCGCCTACTTATTTTAAAGTAGGAATTTACACAAGGCTTTCAAGAGAAGATGATAAAGACAAAGAATCTGAAAGTATTGATACACAAAAAAAGTTACTAACAAATTATATAAAAAGCCAGTGTTGGACCTTATATAAAATATATGTAGATGATGGATTTACTGGTACAAATTTTAATAGACCTGATTTTAAAAATTTAATTAATGACATTGAACTAGGTAATGTCAATTTAGTAATTACAAAGGATTTGTCAAGACTTGGTAGAGATTATATTGAAACAGGTTATTATTTAGAAAAATATTTTCCGCTAAAAAATGTACGATATATTGCTTTAAATGATGGAATAGACACATTTGACAATAGTAACACTAATAATGACATTACACCTTTTAAATCTGTTTTTAATGATATGTATGCAAAAGATATTTCAAATAAAGTACGCTCTAGCTTACTTACAAAGGCATCTAATGGACAAAACATTAAATCTTTTTTACCATATGGATATAAAAAAGATGAAAAAGACAAAAATATCATCTTAGTAGATTATGAAGTTTCGCCTATTATTCAGAAAATATTTGAAATGTATTATACTGGAAATAATAAAACCGAAATATGTAGATACTTAAATACAAATAAAGTATTAACACCATCAGCTTACAAAAGAAAAACTACAAATTATTTTAATCCAAATAATAAAACAAATTTATGGAGCACTACTATGATTTCTAAAATTCTTAGAGATAGAATTTATACAGGAGATTTAGTACAACATAAATATAGCAAAGTAAATTATAAAACTAAAAAAATTATTAATATACCAGAAGAACAACATATTATCATTGAAAACAATCACAAACCAATTGTTGATAAAAATATTTTTAATAGTGTTCAAATTATGCTTGATAAAAAATCTAATGAATGGAATTATACTACATCTACTCCCCATTTACTTAAAGGTCTTGTATTTTGCAAAAAATGTAAATCAAAAATTACATATAATAAAAACCATGGAAAATATTTTAGATGTTTATGTTCTTCTTATAAAAAACATGGTAATAAATTTTGTTCAAATATCCATTTAAGAGAAGATATATTGATTAATAGTGTAATTAGTAATGTAAAAGAAAATATTGCTAAATTTTTAAAATATGATGAATTAGAATATTTTTGTCCCAATGCCCCAAAAGATAACAAAAAATTGGATTATTTAAATTCAAAAATAAACGAAAAAGATAACTTAATTCAATCTCTTTATGAAGATAAAGTAAAAGGAATTATAACAGAAACTTTATTTATTAAACTTTTTAATCAATATGAAACAGATAAAAAGAATTTACTAAATCAAGTTCAAAAAGAAAAAGAGATTAATAAAAATAAAATAAAAAAAGAAGATTTCATCAATAATATTCATGAATTGTTAGATTTTAATAGCAACAATATAGATAGAAATTTACTTATAAAATTAATTGACAAAATTGAAATAGATGATACTAATATTGAAATTTATTATAAATTTAAA
>CANQZV010000038.1 GCA_947628425.1 uncultured Clostridia bacterium
TAGTACATAAAAAATAGCGAATTAGAAAAATTATTTTCTAATTCACTATTTTTTTGTGCTACTTTTTCAGCAGCCTCCTAAAAACGTTAACTTCTTTCTTTTCTATAATTGTTATATAAAGTTTTTCACAAAAGTTTTTCTGTGCAATGAACATATTCCATGTTCTTTAATTGCTGCTATATGTATTGCTGTACCATATCCTTTATTTTTTTCAAAATTATATTCTGGGTATATTTCGTCCCATTGTCGCATTATTCTATCTCTTGTTACCTTTGCAATAATAGATGCAGCTGCAATACAATAACACTTTGCATCTCCCTTAATAATAGATTCATAAGGTATTCCTAATGTATTTATTCCCTTTAGAGCATCTACTAATATTATATTTGGTTTTACATCTAAAGATTTTAATGCAACAGTTAAACCTTTTTTAGTTGCATTTAGTATGTTAATATTATCTATTTCTTTTTGATCTATAATTCCTACTCCCCACGCAATAGCACTAGAAGTTATTTCTTCATACAATTTTTCTCTCTTTTTTTCTGAAACTTTTTTTGAATCATTTACACCTTCTATCATTGAATCTTTAGGCATAATAACTGCGGCAACAACAACAGGACCTGCAAGTGGGCCTCTTCCTGCTTCATCTATTCCACAAATATAATTGTTTCCTTTTTCATATAATTTATTTTCTAATTCTTTTAATTTAGATAATCTTTCTATTTCTGTTTCTTTCATTAATTACTCCTAATATTACACTTTTTGTAACTCTTTAATAGCTTGTTCATATTCTTCTTTACTTGGTGCTTTACCATGCCACTCTGCCTTATTTTCCATAAAAGATACACCTTTTCCTTTTACTGTTTCAGCAATAATAGAAACCGGTTTTCCCTTAACTTCTTTAGCTTTATTAAATACATTTATTAATTCTTCAATACTATGACCATCAACTTTTAATACTTCAAAACCAAAACTTTCAAATTTTTTATCAATTGGAGATGAATTCATAACATCTTCTGTTCTTCCATCTATTTGTAAATGATTATTATCTATAATTACACATAAGTTGTCTAATTTGTAATGTGAAGCTGTCATTGCAGCCTCCCAGACCTGCCCTTCTTCAATTTCTCCATCTCCTAGTATACAATAGATTTTATTATTAATTTTATTTAATTTACTTGCTAAAGCCATACCACAAGCAGAAGATAAACCTTGCCCTAATGAACCAGAAGACATATCTACACCTGGCAATTTTTTAATATCTGGATGTCCCTGTAATTTACTTCCTAATTTTCTAAAGTTTTTTAATTCATCAATAGGGAAAAAACCTCTTTGAGCTAAAATAGAATAATAAGCTGGAGAAGCATGCCCCTTAGAAAGAACTAATTTATCTCTTGATTCCATTTTTGGATTATTAGGATCAATATTCATTTGATAAAAATACAAAACAGTTAAAATTTCAACACAAGATAAGGAACTTCCTGGGTGACCAGATTTAGCACCATAAACCTCTTCTATAATATGTATTCTTGCTTTATTTGCTATATTTTCTAATTCTTTTATATTTGTTATTTTCAAAATAAACTTCCTCCTTTATTAAGTTATACTATAACATATAATTTAACAAATGTGAACTTTTATTTATATTTTTTATAAAACAAAATGAATATAGTTAATATTTCACTTTTTATAACTATTACATGTTGTGTATTTGTTTTCATACTAAATTTATTTTAATAAATTTAGCAAAATTTTTGTATTGTTTAGTAATTTTAATAAATGATGTTAATTTTTTTATCATAAATTTTCTATTTCTTCTTTTGTTAGTCCTGTTGCTTCTTCTATTTGTTTAATTTCAATGTTCATATTTTTTAGTTTTTTTGCTATTTCTATTTTTTCTTTTTTGATTCCTTTTCTCTCTCCAATTTCTTTTCCTCGTGCTAAGCCTTTATCATATCCAGCATCTGCTATTGCTTTTTGATCCATTATATATTTTTCTCTTAATTCTGCTAAGTATCTTTCATGTTCGTCTTGGCTTATTTGCTCTAATACCTCTTTCGCTTTCTTTATTGCTTTATTATTTTCTTTCATTGTTACCACCTCTGGATTTTTTAGAAAGTTTACCCATTTATCTATTTCTTCTTCGTTTTCACTCTCTTTATATTTATTTATTTCTATTATATATATTTCAAATATGTTTGTCAATACGACTTCTTTGTTTTCCTTTTCCCTTATATTCCATTGTGTTATATATTTTTTTATATCCTTTAAACTTTCTAAATTATAGTCTGTAAATAATATTACTATACTTTTTTCTAGTTTTTCATAATCTTCTCCTTCTTTTATACTTTGTATATACATTTTACTCCAATAAAATAATATCTTTTTTTCTATGTTCTTTTTATCTACTATTTGCATCTCTATATTTATATTTACATTATTATCTGCTTTTGCTTTTATATCTAATATTCCTATTTTATCATCTAATAAGTCTTTTTCTAATATTTGGTTTTTACCTAATTCTATTTTTGTTATTTTGTTTTCTAATATTGAGTTTATTAAATTAAATGTTATTTCTTCGTTTCCTGTGTGTCCAAATATTCT
This sequence comes from uncultured Clostridia bacterium, assembly GCA_947628425.1. Classification (GTDB taxonomy): domain Bacteria; phylum Bacillota; class Clostridia; order TANB77; family CAG-508; genus HGM13634. The sequence continues at coordinate 2,605 of CANQZV010000038.1, forward strand.
TTTAAATACATAATCTAATTTTGGGTTTAATAATTCTTTTTTATTACTTTTTTCCTTCATACTTTTCTCCTTTTTCTAGGCACAATTAATAAACATATTTAAATGCCGTTTTTTATTTTTCTTTTATTTTGGAAATTGAATTATCTGACTTTAAACTTTTTTGATAATTCTTTTAGATTTAAATTTGATGCACATCTTTTTACAAAATATTTTGTTGTGCGATTATTGTATATAATTTATTATTAATTGTCAATATTTATTTTCAATGTTTTTTAACAAAATTTTCCTATTCTGCCAAAAAAATCTAGCCTTTCGGCTAGATTTATTGCAGAATATTAACTTGTTTTTTTTTAATGGAAAAGAGAACCGTCCCAATTTCCTAATGTGCAAGCAATTTATTCTTTAATTTTCTATTTTTAGACAAAAAAATGCCCCGCCTTAGCCGTAACTTACGAGAAATTTTATAGGACCTGTACTCACACAGGTGGGTGCTTACCTAAATGCTTCTGGGTTTCTTATATAAATATAAGCATACACGCCACATTCAGAGATTAGCTCCCTTATCCAAACTTGTAGGTTCTAAAATTTCGCTCTACACGTACTATGCAGGGATATTTGTATATTAATTTTATTAATATTATTATAGCACAATTTTAAGAATTTTACAATAATAATTTCTATTTTTATAAAATAATTTTGCTTATTTTACTCATTAATATTTACTTGTTGTTCTGGTTCAGATTGAGGTTGTTCTTGTTTTTTCTTTCCAAATGTTACTTCTTGGAATAAAAAGTCATGAATTTTTTGCCATGTTATATCTTGATATAAAAATTCATTAATTTCTTGTTCTACTTTTTGTTGTTTTGGAGTTAGTTCAATGTTAACATCTTGTAACCAAAATGCTTTAAATTGTCCCCAAAAACCTTTTTTTACTGGTAGAGTAGTATCTACTGGTTTAAACATATCACTCATTTACTTTTCCTCCTCATTAGTAATAATAATATACTATTTTCTTATTTATATTACAAAAATCAATTTTTTTCAATAGTTTTTATATTAAATATTTGTTACATTTATATTACATTAATGTTACATAATTAATTTTCCAACTAATTCATCTTCTTCTATTTGTGTTATTATTACTTTTTTTATTTGATTATGATATTCATTAATATTTTCTTTTTTTACTTTAACTATAATATAATTTTGTGTATGTCCTTTTATTGCGTCTTTATCTTCTTCTTCAAATAATACATCTACTATTTTCCCAAGCATTTTACTATTATATTTTTTTTGGTTTTCATTAGATAATGCAATTAATTTTTTACTTCTTTGTGCCTTTATTTGTGATGATACTTGGTTTAGCATTTTATCTGCCTTTGTTCCTTCTCTTCTTGAATATTGAAATACGTGCATTTTATAAAAATTAATTTGTTTTAAGTTGTTATATGTAATACTAAATTCTTCTTCTGTTTCCCCAGGAAACCCAACAATAATATCTGTTGTTAGAATAACATCTTTATATGTATTTCTTAATAAATCTACTACGTTTTTAAAGTCTTCTATTGTGTATTTCCTATTCATTCTTTCTAAAGTACTATTACATGCACTTTGCAAAGATAAATGGAAGTGATGACATATTTTTTTTAATTTTGTTAATCTATTTAAAAACTCTTTAGTAATAATAGTTGGCTCTAATGACCCAAGCCTTATTCTTTCTATTCCATCTATTTTATTAATTTGCTCTAATAAATCTATTAGTTCTATTTTTTCTTTAAAATCTTTTCCATAAGATGCAATATGAATACCTGTTATTACAACTTCCTTTATTCCTTTTTTTGCTAGCATTTTTATTTCTTCTATAGTATTTTCTATAGTTCTACTTCTTACTCTTCCTCTTGCATATGGAATTATACAATATGAACAAAAACGATCACATCCATCTTGTATTTTTATTACCGCTCTAGTTTTATCTATATGTGTTGTACTACCAAAATCTACAAATTCTTTTTGCATCATTACATCTTCAAGATGGGTGTAGGTATGTTCACCTTTATATTTTTCAATATAATTATCAATGTCTTTCTTTTCATTATTTCCTAAAACTAAATCTATTTCTTTTATTGCCTCTAACTTTTCTTTTGCAACTTGAGCATAACATCCAACTGCAATTACTATTGAATTTGGATTGTTTTGTTTTGCTCTTCTTATTATTTGTCTAGATTTTTTATCAGATATATTTGTTACTGTGCATGTATTAATAATATATATATCTGCCTTTTTATTAAAGTCTATTATTTTATATCCTTTATTTTGCATTTGCTGCTGCATTGCATTTGTTTCATATTGGTTTACTTTACATCCGTAATGTATAGAAAGCTACAGTTTTCATTTTTTTCTTCCTATTTTTTATTATATTTTTCTTTTTCCATCTAAACTATCTAAATTATCTAATGCCTTTCCAGTTCCTAGTGCAACACATGATACTGTATCTTGTGCAATCATAACATTAATTCCTGTTTTTTCCTTTAATAATTTATCTAGTCCGTCTAATAAAGCTCCTCCACCTGTCATATAAATACCTTTATCGCTAATGTCTGCTGAAAGTTCTGGTGGTGTTTTTTCTAGCACACTGTGAACTGCATCTACTATCATCATTGCAGGTTCAATTAATGCTTCCATCATTTCACTTGATGATACAGTTAAGGTTTTTGGAAGACCTGTACTTAAATCTCTTCCTCTAATATCCATTTCTACATCTTGTATTTTTGGATAAACACAACCTATATTTACTTTTAATTCTTCTGCTGTTCTATCTCCTATTATTACATTATGTTTTTTCTTTATATATTTTACAACCGCTTCATCAAATTTATCGCCAGCAACTTTTATAGAACTACTAACAACAGACCCACCTAAAGATATAACAGCAATATCTGTTGTTCCTCCACCTATATCTACAATCATATTTCCACATGGTTTAGATATATCTATTCCAGCTCCAATTGCGGCAGCAATTGGTTCTTCTATTAAATATACCTTTCTTGCTCCTGCTTGTGATGCTGCATCAATTACAGCCTTTTTTTCTACTTCTGTTACTTGTGATGGAATACATATCATAATTCTTGGAGCAAAAATAGATTTACCGCCTATTTTATTAATAAAATATTTTAACATTTTTTCGGTAACAGTATAATCAGAAATAACTCCATCTTTTAGAGGTCTAGTTGCTACAATATTTCCTGGTGTTCTTCCTAACATTCTTCTAGCCTCTTGCCCAACAGCTAAAACATCTCCTGTGTTATTGTCTACTGCAACAACAGAAGGTTCTCTTAAAACAATACCTTTTCCTTTTATATAAGCAATTACAGTTGCAGTTCCTAAATCAATTCCTATATCTTGTCCAAAGAAAAACATAATGTGCACAACTCCTTTACTATAACAAAAGCAGACTTTATTAATTTTTTTATTTTTTAAATAGTTGAATAGTCTGCGTTTTTGGTTGCTCGCAAAAATGCAAAAGCAATTTTTATGTATAATAGTTTTTTTCTAATAGATATCTCAAAGAAATTTCTTATTAGATAAAAAAATGTAACGAATTATTTCTTTATTGTTACAAATTCGTTACAATTATATTACAATTTTATAAAAATAGCAATACTTTTTTTATTTTTATATTCATTTTGATTACAATATAATAGTTTTTTAGTTTAAAAATAATATTTCATTTTATATAAATTTTATAACTTTTATAACTTTTATATTAACCTTAGAAGAAATATAACATAAATAAAGCACCTACTACTAAATAATATTGAGTTTCTTCTGATATAAATTGTTCTTCTGTACTATTTTCTGCATTATCTGTATAATTTATAATACAGTATTCTACATCTGTGTATTTAAACCACATTTCAAAACTTGTGTTATTTTCTGGCTCTAAATTTTCAATTGTAATATACTTCGTTCCTAAACAAATATCTCTTGGTGAATAAAAGTCTATTTTAATGTATTTATTTTCAATTGTTTCATCTGTATTATTATAAACATTTCCTTTCACATAACCATTTATATAAGTAGCTTTGCTCTCTGATACGTTAATATTTGGTGTATTTGTCATTATTCTTGTTTCTATTGTTTTATAAGAACCGTTAATTGCCATATAAATTAGAAAATCTGATAAAAACCAAAATGCTGCAATAATTAAAGCATATATAAAAAATGTTTTTAATCTTTTCATAACTTCTTCTCCTATTATAACAATTCTATTTTATAAAAATATTATATATTTTTTTATGTAAAATTGCAATATGAATTTTATAACTTTATAGTTAAATAATAATTAAATTTAACAAATTTTTATTTCTTTATCTAAATATGTAGAGTATATGTATATTTTATCTACTTTTCTATTAAAAACTTCTTGTAGTGCTTTTGAATAAATGTCTAATTGTACTTTGTATTTTTGTATTAATAAACTTTCTTCTTCAACATAATCTGTTTTATAGTCTACTAAAACCAACTCTCCTTCTTTATTAATATAGAATAAATCTATAATACCTTGAACTAATACCTCTTCATTTAAAGGTTCATTATATACCTGCGTTGCAGGTAAGTTAATATAAAATGGTTTTTCTCTTTCTATAAGTTTTGCACTTTTTAACTCTTCCCATATAATAGATTTTGTAAAACAATATATTTTTTGAATGTTTATAGCTTTCTTTTCTTTAATTGTAATTATATTTTTATATACTAATTCTTCTAATATAGAATTAATTTTTTCTAAGTTATACTCTTCCTTAGGATTTAACTTTTGCATACATAAATGGGTAATTGTTCCTTTTCTACTATTGGTTATTATTTCATCTTTTAAAAATTTTGGTGTATTAAATTTTATTACATCTTCATTTAAATTACTATTAGCTTTTATTTGGCTAACTGATGTTTTTGCTTCTAATTTTCCTTCATTAATGTAATTATATTCCCATTCCAGCTCTTTTTTTAAACTTGCTAAATTTTCTTTATTTATATCATTAATTTTTTCTTTTAGTTTTTTAAAATTTGTATTATCTACATCAGTATTAGATGCTTCGTTTTTTTCTATTATAATTTCATTTTTTGGAATAATATTTAATTTTAAATTTTTATCAACTTTATTTTTTAAAGAGACTAGCTCTATCCAGTCTAAATATGACTGGTATTTTTTTAATATATTTTTATTTATTTTATTTTCATGATATGAAGATAAAATTTCCTCTTTTTCTTGTAATTCTTTATCTATTTCTTTTGATACACCTGTTATAATTAATTGTTCTTTTGCTCTTGTTAATGCAACATACAAGACTCTCATTTCTTCTGATATTAATTCTTCTTTTGATACAATTTTAATTGCTTCTTTTGAAAGAGTTGTATATTGTAATTTTCTTTCACTATCTATTAAATTTACTCCTATTCCTAAATTTTGATGTAATAGAATAGGTAAATTTAAGTCTTTCATATTAAATTTTTTATTACTTCCGCATAAAAATACAATTGGAAATTCTAAACCTTTACTTTTATGAATACTCATAATTCTAATAACATTTTCATTTTCCCCAATTAATTTTGCAGATGATAAATCTCCACTACTTATTTGCAATTGGTTAATAAAATGAATAAAATTATATAAACCTTTAAAACTTGCTTTTTCATATTGTTTTGCTTTTTCAAATAATGTTCGTAAATTAGATTGTCTTAGTAGACCATTTGTCATTAACCCAACATAATTATAATACCCTGTATCTTCATATAATTTCCATATAAATTCATCTAAATTAAGATATTCTTCCTCTTCTTGCCAATTTCTCAATTGTTCTAAAAATACTTTTATTTTACTTTGTAAAGAATCATTTTTATTTTCATAATATAACTTCATTGATTCATAAAAAGTTTTATTTGTGCCAGTTTCTATTCTTATTTTAATTAATTCATTATCATTAAAGTTTCCTATAGAACTTCTTAAAACTGTTACTAAAGGAATATCTTGCATAGGATTATCTATTATTTTTAATAAACTCATTATTGTTTGTATTTCTATAGATTGAAGATATTCAGCAGCTGTATCAGTAAATACAGGCATATCTAAATTATTTATTTCTTTTTCAAATATATTTGCTCTTTCTTTTGTTGCTCTTAATAAAATTACAATATCTTTATAAGTAACTGGTCTATAACCTACTGTTTTATCATATACTAATTTATTAGATTGAATAATTTCCTTTATTTTTTTTGCAACAAATTTTGCTTCTATTTCTATGTTTTCTATAGGTTCTTCAATAATGTCATCATCTATGCTATTTGAATTTTCTATTATATTAATTTCCGTATTTTTAGCAAATATTTCTCCTTCAGTTTGTTTAAAATTTGCTCCTAAATTTAAATATTCGTTTTCATTGTAATCAATATTTCCTAATTTTTTTGACATAATATTATCAAAAATTAAGTTTGTTGTTTTTAATATATTTTCTCTACTTCTAAAGTTTTTAAATAATTGAATTTTTATTCCCTTTAAATTATTAATATCTTCACTATTATCGTCTAATATGGAATACTCTTCATATTTACTTAAAAATAAATCTGGGCATGCTTGCCTAAATTGGTATATACTCTGTTTAACGTCTCCTACCATAAACATATTTTTTCCATTTGATACACTACTTAATATGTATTCTTGAACTAAGTTAGAATCTTGATATTCATCTATTGCTATTTCTTTATACTTATTTTTATATTTTTCTGCTATTTGTGTTGGAATATATTTTCCGTTTTCATCTTTTTCTAGCAAAATTTGTAAAGCGAAATGCTCAATATCATTAAAATCTACTATGTTTTTTTCAGCTTTATTTTTATAATACTGCTCTTCAAATTCTAATACTAAATCTTTTAAATTACACAATATTTCGTACATATAGTAAATATCTAAATTAGCGTCTTTTGAATTGCAATTAACTACTTCTATTGCCTGGTTAAATTGCTTTTTTACTTTATCTCTTTTTTCCTTTGCAATATTTTTTTCTTCTAGTATTATTTTTTTATCTATAGGCCATTTTTCAAATGTAGTACAATTAATTTCATTATACAATTCATCCCATGTATTTGTATTTAAAATTCTATTAATAACATCTATATCCGTTTTTATTGTATTTAAATATTTTTTTAATTCATCAAACTTTAATAAATCGTTATAAATTTTTTCTAATCTTACTTTACAATCTAATAACTCATCTTTTACATTATTAATAATAATTTTTCCCCATTTATTATTTGAAAAATCTAATTCTATTTTATCTGAAATATTAAATTCTCGTACTTTTTCTTCTAGCCAATCTTTTGGAAACGGACTACTTTGTATAAATTTGTCAATTGATAATACAATCTCTTTTAATTTTTCATCTGATAAATATGTAGAATAAGTTTCTAATAATTTTAAAAACTTTTTATCATTTGTTTCATATTTTTCTTCAAATAAATCTTCTATTGTTTCTTGTTTTAAAAGTTCTAATTCTGTTGTATCTGCTATTCTAAAATTAGGAGATATTCCTAATTCATAGAAATTATTTTTTACAATATCTAAACAAAATGAATCTATTGTACATATACTTGCTTTTGACAAAAGTGTAATTTGTTTTGATAATTTTTCGTTTTCTGGATTTTCTTCTATTTTTTTATTAATTGCATCTAAAATTCTTTCTCGCATTTCAGATGCAGCAGCATTTGTAAAAGTAACCACTAGTATTTTGTCTATATCTATGTTTTTATTTAATATTTTATCTATTATTCGTTCAACTAAAACTGCTGTTTTCCCACTACCAGCAGCAGCTGCAACTAATATATTATTTCTATCTTCTTTAATTGCTTGTAATTGTTGCTTTGTCCAATTTACGCTTTCCATTATTTATACCTTTCTTTTTATTTACTAGTGATAAATTAATATACAAATTTTTAATCTTTTATTTTTTCATTAATCCATTTTGTTAAATTATTAATATTAACTCTTTCTTGTTCCATTGTATCTCTATCTCTTACTGTTACACAGTTATCATTTTCTGTTTCAAAATCTACAGTTACACAATATGGTGTTCCAATTTCATCTTGTCTTCTATATCTTTTTCCAATACTAGCAGTTTCATCATAGTCACACATAAATTCTTTTGATAACTCACTATAAATTTCTTCTGCTTTATCTGCTAATTTTTTAGACAATGGTAGAACTGCTACTTTGAATGGAGCAAGTGATGGATGTAAATGAAGTACAACTCTTGAATCTCCATCTTCTAAATCTTCTTCATCATAACTATTACATAAAAATGCAAGTGTTACTCTATCACAACCAAGAGATGGCTCAATTACATATGGTATATACTTTTCATTAGTAACAGGATCTTGATATGATATATCTTGTTTTGAATATTCTATATGTCTAGATAAATCATAATCTGTTCTATCTGCAATTCCCCATAATTCTCCCCATCCAAATGGGAATGCAAATTCTATATCTGTTGTTGCTTTTGAATAAAATACCAATTCCTCTGGTGAGTGGTCTCTTAGTCTAATATTTTCTTCTTTTATTCCTAATGATAACAAGAAATTTTTACAAAATTCTTTCCAATATGCAAACCATTCTAAATCTGTACCTGGCTTACAGAAAAATTCTAATTCCATTTGTTCAAATTCACGAGTTCTAAATGTAAAATTACCTGGAGTAATTTCGTTTCTAAATGCTTTTCCAATTTGTCCAATTCCCATAGGTATTTTCTTTCTTGTTGTTCTAATAACATTTTTAAAATTAACAAAAATTCCCTGTGCTGTTTCTGGTCTTAAGTAAATTTGTGCTGTGGAGTCCTCTGTAACACCCTGAAAAGTTTTAAACATTAAGTTAAATTTACGAATTTCTGTAAAGTTTTCTGAATTACAATTTGGGCATCCTATATGGTGTTCTTTCATATATTTAATCATTTTCTCGTCTGACCAACCATCAACAATTTCTTCACAATTATTTTCGTGCATCCACTCTTCTATTAATTTGTCTGCTCTATGCCTTGTTTTACACTCTTTACAATCAATTAATGGATCACTAAAACCTCCAACATGACCTGTTGCTACCCATGTTTGAGGATTCATAAAAATTGCTGAATCTAATCCAACATTATATTTATTTTCTTGAATAAATTTTTTCATCCACATTTTTTTTACATTATTCTTTAATTCTACTCCTAAAGGGCCATAATCCCATGTATTTGCTAGCCCTCCATATATTTCTGAACCTGGGTAAATATAACCTCTGTTTTTGCATAAATTTACTATTTTTTCCATTGAATCTAACATAATTAAACCTCCATAATAATTTTTATTTTTTATCTTGCATAAGTATAAATTGTAAAGATAAATTCAATATTTCTTCAAGTCTTTGCTCTTTTTTTATTAAGTGTAAATAGCCTATTAATCCTTCAAATGCAGTAGCATACATATAATCTTGTACATTTGAATTTTTAGGCAAATGATGGTTTTTTGTATTTCTAGTTCTTCTTACTACTTCTTTTTCTTCTTCAGATAAAACATTTTCTAACATTTTTAATATATTTGCTTGTGCGGATGCATTTACAAATTTTGTTGTTTCTATGTGTAGCTTGTGTGGTTTGAATTTTGTATTTGTTACTAAATAGTTTCGAACAAACTGTTCATATGTACTATCACCAATATATGCCCATACCAATGGTGACATTTGGTTTACATCTATTATATCCATATATTATTCTACCTTTTCTATAGTTATTTTTCCTATTCTACCTGTTCGAAAATCATCTAATATTATATTAGATATTTTTTCGTCATCAACATTTCCACCAGAAACAATACATCCTCTTTTTTTTCCTATAATACACATAATATCATATATGTTATTATTTTCTTCATTATTTCTTTGCAATATATCTTCTATTTCATTTAAATTTAATTTATATCTTTCAATAATATTGTTTTTATAATTATTTAATAAATATTGTAATAATCTATATGCTACTTCTACTTTTGGTAATATTTCATCTTTAATTGTTCCAGTATATGCTAAGTTTAGTGATATTTTTTCACTTTCGAATTTAGGCCATAACACTCCAGGAGTGTCCAATAGTTCTATATTGTTAGATAATCTTATCCACTGTTTTTGTTTTGTGACTCCAGGCTTATTTCCAACAGTCATTGTATTTTTTTTAGCAATTCTATTAATAAAAGATGACTTTCCAACATTAGGTATACCTAATACTAATACTCTAGTTGGTTTACCTATTCTTCCCTTTTGTTTGTTTAATATTTTTTCATCCTGCATTAGTTTTTCTACCAATTTAATGACATTAGGAATTCCTTTTCCAGAATTTGAATCAACATCTATAGAGCATATTCCATTTTTTTTAAATAACTGTATCCATTTTTTAGTTTCATTTTCATCTGCTAAATCACTTTTATTTAATACAATTATTTTCTTTTTATTTTTAATTATTGCTTGCATGTCCGGGTTTTGACTAGAAATTGGAATTCTTGCATCAAGTATTTCAATAACAATGTCTATAAGTTTTAAATCTTGTTCAATTTGCCTTTTCGTTTTAGCCATATGTCCAGGATACCAGTTAATATTTGTTTTATTTTCGTTCACCTTTTCACTTCCTTACCATTCTCTGTTAATTCAATACTTTTAATATTTTAACATAAAAGCAAGCAATTTTCAACTAATTGCTTGCTTAATATAAATTGTAATTTGCCAAGATAATTTTATAATTTTTCAGACTATTTTTGAGCACATTTTTTCAAAATTAAGCCCTCCAAGCTAACGGGTATTCCC